>CAZGNL010000155.1:0-12743 GCA_964527475.1 uncultured Syntrophaceae bacterium | reverse complement strand
AACCTCCCCCATACGTAATTCCGGGAGCTTGTACGGTTCCCGGTGAACGGTTACCCATCGGGAAACCACTGTCACCGGACAAGCTTCCACGCAAGAGGAGTACCGGCTTCCACGTCTATAGTGGCGTGACGTCCGAGAACATCCTCAAGATGTCTCGGATGAAGACCGTAACCCGGCCGAATTGAGCGGACATTGTCTTCGGTGAACACCTCACCGGCCACAACGTCCTTGACGATGAAGAGCGAACGCCGGAAAACCTTGCTCTCTTCCTCCCGTTGACTGACACCGTAACGTACTTCTCCGAGGGCCTTCTCTGCCGTGCGAACCGCATTCACCATCGCCTTGAATTCCCCGGGTTCCAGAGAGAAGGCACTGTCAGGACCAGTCAAAGAACGGTCGAGAGTGAAATGCTTCTCTATTATGCAAGCCCCGAAGGAGACTGCGGTGATTGGCACTTCTATGCCCGGAGTGTGGTCTGATAGTCCCACAGGAACGTGGAAAGCTTCAGCCAGATGCGGGATTGTTCTTAGGTTCATCTCTTCCACCGGCGCGGGGTAGGCGCTCGTACACTTCAGGAGAGCCAACTGTTCACATCCGGCTTCGCGCAAGGTGTCTACGGCTTCCTCGATCTCTGCCAGGGTCGCCATTCCTGTGGACATGATTACAGGCTTTCCCGCGCCGGCCACTTTCTTGAGCAGCGGAATATCCACTATCTCGAACGAGGCCACCTTGTAACACGGAACATCCATTGCCTCCAGGAAGTCTACTGCCGAGGCGTCAAAGGGCGTTGAGAAAAGGTCCATCCCCAATCCTTGTGCCACCTCTTTCAGCTTGGGCTGCCAGTCCCACGGAGTGTGGGCTTCTCTGTACAGGTCATAAAGATTCCGCCCCTCCCACATTGTGCCTTTTATGCGGAAGTATTCTCTGTCACAATCGATAGTGAGTGTGTCCGGGGTGTAGGTCTGAAGTTTGATCGCATCTGCCCCTGCTTCTGCGGCCGCCTCAATGATACGGACAGCCTTTTCATACTCTCTACCGTGATTGGCCGACATTTCGGCCACAAGGTAGGTTCTGTATCCGGACCCGATGCGCCTTTGATTTATTATGATGAGGGGGTCAATCCTCTGTTCCATCAATCTGATCCTCGCCGTAGAGCTGCAAACGCAAATAGACCTTTCTTCCGTTGTCAACGAAATATGCCCCCTTGTAGGGTGGAAAAGTTCTGGCCCGCAGTATGTTGATCAATTCTTTTGCCCCGTAGGATCGTTCCAGGTCTATGAGATCAATCGCCTCCACATCGCCGGACCGGTGATAGGTTCCGGACAATTCGCCGGGTTCCATCCGGGGAGGTTCACCTGTTCTGATTGTGCCCCACGTCTTCCGGAACAGTTCCACACAGGCCCGCTCCAGCTTGCCGTACAACGACTCTCCGGTATCAGTCAATTCGACCTCCACTCTTGTTTTGCTGATAATGTCGCCTGTATCGATACCTTCGTCAACATAGTGCAACGTGGCCCCTGCAGGTGTCTCATCCACTATGCTCCAGACATTGGGGTATGCTCCTCTATTGTAGGGCAGATACGACGGATGAAGATTAACGACGCCGCGGGGAAAAATATTGATAAATTCTCTTTTCAGGATGTAACCGAAGAAGACTGACAGCGCAATATCCGGTTTCAGGGCCTTGATGCCGCGCAAAGTTTCCGTGGCTTCAATTTGAGTTGCTTCAAAAATTCTGTCACCAGGCAAACCAGTCTCGGCAATAATCTCATTCACATGTTTTGCTCCAGCTCCGGGGTGTACAACCAGAGCGACTATTTCCTCATCGTACTCCTTCAGCTGGCTCAACACTCGCCAGGCCACCCAATTGTTTCCGAGAAAAACAATGCGCATTGTTGGACTCTCAGTCGCTCAAAACACCGGCTTCAGTCAAGAGAGTAACGACTCTTGAAGTTCCGTGGCCGTCCACCAGATTCCAGCACGAACGACTCATCCGAATTACGAAATCAGGATTTGCAAGAAGACCCCGGCTGTTCCAGAAATCGCGCACACCTGCAAATTGATGCTCCCGGCACTTCATCTCTGCTCACCTCCGCTGTGAGCAACCAGTGCGTCAACGATCCTGGCAGCACCCTTGCCGTCAACCAATCTATAGGCCGCTTCGCTCATTCGAAGTCGCCTAGGTTTAGAGGCCAGTAATTGCCCCAGGCTCTCAGAGATTACCGATTGGGACAGATTTTCGTGCCGGCCGAGACTCTCTGCAGCCCCTACGGCATTCAGACTGTCACACAGCAGTTCCTGGTTCTCAGCCGCGATCAAAACCACACTCGGCACGCGCATGTGGCACAGTTCGTAACAAGTACTGCCCGCGGCTGAAACCGCAACATCGGCCCAGGCCATTAGTGGGGGCATGTCACGGACGTCTTGGAGTATTTGAATGTTCGTGGAGGATTGCTTCGCGGCCCGCTTCAGTTCATTAAGATTTGGATTGGACGGTCCAACAACCACCTTTGCCTCAATCCCCGGAACAGTGACGCTCTCAAGGGCTTCGATCACCTCAAGAGAGACATTCTCCAGATCGCTTGCCCCAATTGTGACCAGAATCTTGCGTGCGGTGTCAGATATCGTGCGTTTCCACGATCGCCAGGCTCGAAACTCTTGGCGGAGCAACGCGTACTTTGTGCCCAGCAACAGCTTTGTTTCTTTGTTGCAGTTGTACATCAATTGATCCGCGTAAATGTTTTGGTTGAGAATGATGTCCGCGTGGTAGCAAGGGAAATGGGCCATGTCGTCCACGACCAGCAGCTTGAATCCGGCGTCTCTCACTGCTTTTTGGTAGGCGGGATCGAAATGGTATCCGTCCAATACGGTCCAGGTCAGGGGTCCGGATTCGGCCTTGTCTTGAATGCGGGTCAGCGTGGCTATCGTGTTCTCCAGGTCGAACGTGTCCGGGTGAGGCCTTTCCAGGGGCGTGAATTCAACTCCCGTGGATTCGATGCGCCGTTTCAGCGCCTCACTGTCGCTGTGGGTCAGAAAGGAAGCGTTTCCGCCGCGCGCTTTCCACTCTGCGGCCAACGCGAGGCAACGCATGAGATGACCTGCTCCCATTCCGGTCCCGCCATCTGCCCTGACAAAGAGATCACCGGGCATCAAATAGTCTTCTGTTTGACGTGGCGATTGATTTCCAGCCAGTCCGGGTTCATTTCAAGCAGCCGTATGACTTCTTCCCACGTGAAGTGGTCGTCATCGAAACTATTGTAGATTTTTCGTACGAAGGCCAAATCTGCGGCTGTGTCTACGGTCCAGCGCATGTACGACCAGTCATTGGCACAGGAGACTCCGTCTATTCGAAAATCGGACGGGTTCCGATAAATATAGGGGGTCACGTGTTCCCGCCACGCGGGATTTCGGTCTTCTTTCCAGGCCCGTTCCAGGGCGTCCATGGACATGATCTCCGCTTCCAACCCGCGGGGAAACGTCCTCTTTGGGATACTGGTGGAAACATAGTCCGTATTGAGGCGCTCCTTCCTGAACTTGGTTACGAGTATATCCACTATGGAAGGCTCTATCAATGGACAATCCGAAGTGATTCGCACAACCGCGTCGGCCTTGAAAGCAAGCGCGGCTTGATAGTATCGATCCAACAAATCATGTTCACTGCCTCTGAAACAGGGCCACGCGCGAGTTGAGCAAACGCGGGCGATTGCATCATCCCGGCCCCTGGTTGTTGTGGCCACGACTGTCTCCGACAAGGTTCGAGCCCTTGACAGCCGATTGATGCAGCGGACGAGCATGGGCTCACCTCCCAGGTCCATCATCACCTTTCCTTTGAGGCGAGTACTTCCCATCCTGGCTTGAACTATGGCTACGATCCGCATCCCGGGCATGGACCTCTACGGTGGTTCCTTCCATCAATCCTGAACAAGAGCTTCCTGCACGGCCTGCACCACTGCCGCGGACACTCTCCATTCGGCTTCTTACGACCGAGCCTCGGACAGCGTCCGGGACACCTTCTCCGTTGGTGTCGAGTAATCAGCAAACATGACGAGATCCTTATCGAGGCTTTTCCATCAGCCACCAGTGACATCTGTCGAAGCCGTCCCGCTTGCCCCACTGGCCCGACCGAAGAAGAGTGAGTTCCGGGAATTGGGACACGTAACGTTGAAAATAATCTCTTTTCCAAAGAAGGTTGGCGTGATCACGATAATGGACAGGTGTTTCTTTCTCAGCGAAGTACTCGATCGCCAGGATGTAGCGATGAGTGACACGATAGATTTCTCCGATGATCCGCGGAAGATCATGACTGGCCACATGGATCAAGACTCCGCTCGTGAACGTGAGATCGAAGAAGCCGTCCTCGAACGGTATGTCAAAGCCGCTTCGGTCCAGCACTGCTATTTCAGGGAATGATTCGCGGGCTATTCTCGCTGCTGTAGCGTTGGGCTCAAGCCCGACCAACTGGATATTCCGGTGCAGTTCCGAGAGCAGCCCCAGGTTGTGACCTCTGTTGCAACCCACTTCAAGGACGCTCGCAAGCCTGATTTCTGCAAGCATATCCTTGAACGCGGCCAATCGGATCCTCGATGGCACAATGTTTCTCTCAGTATAGGCGTTTCCAAAATCACCGCGCCAGTGCCGCAATTGCTCTGAGTCAGTCATGTTCCGTCTTCGATAATGTGATGTAATGTCTCCAGAACTCTCGTCGTGTCTTCTTCCGTCAAACGTGGAAACATGGGCAAAGACAGGATTTGCTCGTAAGCCGCTTCTGCAACGGGGCACATTCCGGCTTTCGTTCCGAGCTTCTTCCGGTAATATGGATGCAAGTGAACCGGTATGTAATGGACGTTTACGCCTATCCCGTCCGCCCTGAGAGCTGCAAACACCGTCGTGCGATCTGAGGACGGGGTCTCACGGTCCAGTCGGACCACGTAGAGGTGATAGGAGTGGGAGACACCGGGCCTTACTCTCAAGGGAGTCACTCCGTCAACATTCTCCAGCGCTTCGTCATATCTTCTCGCGATCTCTTGCCGTCTGACCAGGAATTTCGGGAGTCTCTTCAACTGGCTTAGGCCTAAGGCGCACTGGATGTCGGTTATTCGATAGTTGAACCCTAGTTCAACCATTTCGTAGAACCACATACCCTGTTGTTGCCGTTCCCTGAAGTCCGTAGTGATCCCGTGATTCCGAAATATGCGCAAACCCCGAGCCATTTCAGGGTCATCCGTGGTGATCGCGCCTCCTTCGCCGGTCGTGATCGGTTTGACCGGATGAAAGCTGAATGTGCTCAGATCCGCAAGCGACCCTACCGGCTTGCCTTTGTACCGACCACCAAGAGCATGACACGCATCCGCGACCAGGGCCAAGTTGTGACGTTCGGCCACGGATCTCAACGCGTCATAATCGCAAGGCTGGCCCGCGTAGTCTACAGCAATTATGGCCTTGGTGCGAGGACCTATCTTGACCTCGACGTCAGCCGGATCCAGGAGCAAAGTGTCCCATTGGACATCTGCAAAAACCGGGGTCCCTCCCTGGAATACAACGCAGTTGGCTGTGGCTGCGAAAGTCATTGCGGGAACTATCACTTCGTCCCCGGGGCCTATTCCCAGTGCGAACATGGCCGCGTGGAGCGCTGCCGTCCCGCTGCTGACGGCCACAGCGTATTTTGAATCGGTCGTTTGGGCCAGGGATTCCTCGAAAGCCTCAACCATCGGACCCGTGGTGAGCCAGTCCGAACGCAGAACATCGACCACAGCCTCAATGTCTTCTTCATCTATGAATTGACGGCCGTACGGGAGCGACTTCTCGCGGACCGCTCCACCCGATTCATTCTCCGTCTTCTTCATAGGCGCTTTGTTCATCCTCTTTCAACACCCGTCGTAAATCATCCACTTGGAGTCTTTGTGTGTTGGCGTTACTCGAATAGGAGAAGCCCCGCGGACAAGGTTTGCCCCCGTTCTTTTGTAGATACTGTTCAAAAAACTTCTCGTGGAATGCGGGCAGGATCACGAAATGGTTATCGTGTTCAAGCGTATTGCGCGCGTCGTCCTCAGATATGAGAATTTCATGGAGCTTTTCGCCCGGTCTTATACCGACGGTTCTTGTGGAGCACTCCGGAGCGATGGCACGAACCAGATCGACTATGTTCATGGCGCCGACCTTGGGAACAAAGATCTCACCGCCCTCCATGACCTCAAGGGAGGCCAGAACGAACTTGGCAGCTTGCTCGAGAGTGAGCCAGAATCGCGTCATCAGCGGATCGGTCACAGGAAGAACGCCCGTTTCACGGAGTTTCCGGAATACGGAAATGACGCTTCCACGGCTACCAAGCACATTTCCGTATCGCACGACACTGAATCTGGCGCAGTGAGGCCCCGAATAGTTGTTGCCGGCCACAAAGAGCTTCTCCGCACAGAGTTTTGTCGCGCCGTACAGATTGATGGGATTAACTGCCTTGTCGGTGCTGACGGCGAGAACCTTGCCTACATTCTGGTCAATGGCCGCGTCAATGAGGTTGGCCGCTCCCACGACATTGGTCTTGACAGCCTCTATCGGATTATACTCGCAGGAAGGGACCTGCTTGAGGGCAGCCGCGTGAATCACTATGTCTACCCCATCCAAGGCCCTGTACAGACGATCCTTGTCCCTCACATCGCCCAGGAAATACCGAATATTCGGGTGATCCAAGCCTTGCGTCCGCATCTCATGTTGCTTGAACTCGTCCCGGCTGAAAATTATCAGCTTGCGGGGAGTGCATTCCTCGGTCACTACCTGCACAAACTTCTTGCCGAACGATCCGGTTCCGCCTGTAACGAGTACCACTTGATTGTTGAGATTCACTTTTGCCTCTCGGAGGTAACTCTGGACAAAGCAATGCACTGAAGGGCCCGGGCTGGGCCGAAAGAATTCTCACAAACTAGCCCTGATGTCGGTTCCCACGACACGGTGACAGGCAGTCGAGCCCTAACTGCTCGTAAATCCGGCACGACCAAAGACCTCCCGGATTACCTTTCCAGAAGGAATCGGAATCAGTCGCCGGGTAAAAGCTCTGTTCAGGGAAGCTTGAGGCCCCACAGAAATGCGAAGAAAAAACAAGGTTGATTCACGTCATGGCTGACAAATCCGAGGGAGACACCACGGCGACTACAAGCCTGGGGATGACAATGGAGATAAAGATGGACTTCGTCTTCATGGCATTCTCGCATGACCTTGTTTTCATTAACCAAATCTGTTCTTAGAGTATCTTTTCCCGTAGCCGTTGACCGCGAACCGTACAAGCTCCCGGAATTACGTATGGGTGAACCATTACCTTTTCCCTTTGAAGAGGATGTGTCCGCCCTTCCCGCGTATGCACCCCTGCATTGGGGCAGACACCCAGAGCCGGCCGCGGACACCGATCCGGGGTCTGCCCCTACAATTGCCACAGCAACCTGTTGCAAGGTTTATTTTGTGACAGACCCATAGCGGTCTGCTGCGATCCGAAAGCCCTCGGGGAAAGCAACACACACCAGTCAGCCGGTGAAGTCTTCAACTCACAATCAGCACCGATCTGTCTGCTGCCGCGAGACGCTGTCTCAAACTTCACAACAGAATCCTCCGCTTCCACCACTCCGAATTACCAAAACTATACAACGTGGGACTCGATTTGTCCACCCTGGGGGGCGCCCAAAATCCGCCACCTGATGTTCCCGCGCGTGGTTTCCGGGGTCGTCGGACCCACAATGCCCCGATGATGATGCCACCCTGGTGTGCGAATCGGCCGGGGCGACGAGAATTTGGTGTGCGTATGCCGCCATTGCCCTAAAACGTCAATCTCAGACAATGCTTCCGCGAACTTGCTTGGTCGGCTCGTGTCGGAAATTCTCTTTTACCCAAATTGAGCGATTCAAGCTGATGTCATTGCGAGGAGCGAAGTGACGAAGCAATCTCCAGCCTTTGGTTCTTCCACCCAATGAGATTGCTTCGCTGCGCTCGCAATGACATCAGCTTCAGGTACTTGCTCGTTGGATGAACCAAGAACCGCACAGATTAGGTTTATGGCCTCCAGCCCGGCCACAAAACTCCCGCATTGGTCATTCTCAAAGAAAAAAGCCGCCGATTGGCGACCGTGTAGGTATTTAACATAAATATGGTTTTATGGTCGGGGCGACTGGATTTGAACCAGCGACCACCTGAACCCCATTCAGGTACGCTACCAGACTGCGCTACGCCCCGCCATATGGTGTGAGATTATCCTAAAAGAGTGTCCCCTGTCAACGCCTAATGGCCTTTTGCCACGTTAAGCTTGCCAATTCAGTGGTATATATGGTATCCTTAAGAATAAATCTAGGGTTCTGCTCGGACAGTCACCAAATGGTCGTTTAGCGCTAATGGTGACCCGCTGTACGCCGGTCCAGGGGACAGACCAGAAATCCCTCTGAGACCGTTGCGAAGAGTCATCCGAGATGGAGGTGTCAATGAAGCGAGCTTGTGTCATAGCCGCACTTTGCGGCGCCATGTGTTCCCTTGCCGCCGGCGCCGGCGCCATAGGGCCGGCCCACACCAAAATCCTACCGTCCAGTGTGGACTATCCGCTGGTGAGGCCCGTTCCATACAAAGGCATAGCCCCGGATATCTACGCCAAAAACTTCGGGGTTGTCAGGATGTTCCGAAGCTCTGTCGCCAGGGACTTTGTCAAGACAGTCCTGGAATCATGGAACTACACCGACGCGTATGGCTCTTACGGCGTACTGGGCCGCGGGGAGGACGTCTTTACCCACAGGGCTGCACGATTCAGGCGTCTGCACCAGGGACCGTGAATTGGTCACCTGAGCGTTCCGGAGATGTACTTTTGCCATTCGTCGCTCTGTGCCGGATCCGTCACCGACTGAACATGTTTCTTGGAAGGTCGGTAATGTAGGATCCCCAGCTCTCTGAAACGGAGCAGCGCATTGGTGATGGTGGCCGCGCTCAAGGAAGGGATGCGCGGATTCTCCTCTTCGCTCATTGCCCGCGCGGTCTGGGCCATTCTCTTCCTGAATTCTCTTTGAGACGTGCCCTCATCTCCGAGGCTCTCCGAAGTGACCAGGACAAGACGATACACTGTCAGCAAATCGGTCAGAATGCCTTTGAAGCACTCCAGCGGGAGTGTATCCGCTTTGTCCGGTGTCCGATCTTCGTCTGACTTCACCCACCCTTGTTCCTTGAAAAACGCGAAAGTCTCGTCGAGAATTTGTTCTTCGCTTTTCAGCGGATCAACGATCAGCTCTTTGGACAACAGGTCCTTCAACCGGTGAAATTCCTCCCGCATATCCGTGGTAACTTCGGTGGGGGGGGTATTCCTACGGATCAGAATTGTTGCAAGAATTGACGCGGGCCAGAAATAATTCACCAGGGAGTTCTTGTAGAACTCCAAACTGACTCTCTCCTGTTCGTTTACGGTGTAAAAGGTCTGTTCCGAAGGCTCGTCTGAAGGCTCCTTGGAGACCCATCCTCTACTGACAAAACTCGGGATAGCCGCGGTAACGGCTGTGTCCTGATTCTTCAAGCTCTCTGCAAATTCGATCCCCTGGCGCGTCAGAAGCGCGGAAAAGTATTCTACCGCTTTCAAACAGATGTCGTGACCCACCTCAGTGCGTCCTGTGCACACCAGGGCCGCGGCTGCAAGATCAACCGGAGTTACAACTCCGGAACGCACGATACCGTGCATGATCTGGTAAGCAAGAGCCTCGAGGAATCTACGAGTTTCCCTTGCAGAGAGATCCCCCGGGGTCACGTTGCCCCATTGTTTGCAGAATCCGACAAGAGAGATCGGCTCGCCCAATCTCACGTATGCCTTGCCATAGCTTGTGGAGATCATCTTTCGAGCCCGAAGCATGGCAAAGAAACTTTCCTTGCCTTTCTCGTGCCCTGCGAGTTCGCGAAGGTATTCTTTTTCCTCCGGGATCCGGTCGTATCCTGCAAACACGGGCACAAAGTAAAGATCGTCCGTTTCACCGGCCGCCACGGTTTGCACAAGAAACGACAGCATCCCTTGCTTGGGCTGGAGCAGTTTCCCTGTCCTGCTCCTTCCTCCCTCTATGAAGAACTCGACACTGAATTTTTCCTGCAAGAGCACTTTGAGATAAGCGGCAAAAACACGAGTATATAGGGCCACTCCCTTGAAGCTGCGCCTTATGAAAAAGACTCCGGCGGTGCGGAATATGGGCCCGACCGGCCAAAAGGCGAGGTTTCTTCCTGCGGCGATGAGGGGCAAGGCCATCTGGTGCACAAAGGTAAGGAACCCGAACAGGAGGTAGTCAAAATGGCTCTTGTGACAAGGCACAAAAACCAGAGGTCCTTTTGCGCCGTAGGCTTTGAGGGCCTCAAACTGGGAGTCCTTAACGTCGATCTCGTCGAAAAGGTGCGAGGTCACCCATTTCATGACGTAATAAAGGAAGTGCAGTGTCCCCATACGCTGATCTCCCGCTATCTCGTCCACATAAGCTTCAGCCTTTGCTCGAGCCTTTTCAATGGAAATGTTCTCGTTGGACACCATATCCTGAACTGCTCTACTGACTCGCTGGTCCCGGAGCACCCGTTCCTTGATCTCGGTTCTTGAAAGCCTTTCCGGTCCTCTGTTGACCCTGATCCTGTCATTGATGGAGGCTATGAGCTGCTCGCGGGCCTCAAACGGCGCCTCCTCCCAAGACTTCTCCGAACCGAATTCCTCAAACTCCCCCAACATATGGACAGGTTTACCCGCCAGCAGCTCAGGAACAGTCCATTTTCTGAACACGCTTATGATTCTGCCGACAGCCCCGGGAACGTCGGGATTTCCTAGAAAGGCTTCCCAAAAAGGCCGCACAGCCCTGAGTGGTCTTCTGTCGTACAGTATGAAGAGTGGAAGAACTGAAATAGACCCCGCCATTTGGCCTTGAATGTCGAAAAGGGTCCGCAGAGGGTCTGATTCCGGATGCACATACCGACTCTGCGAAGTCTTTTCATCCACCAGGAATAGAACCGCGGCCCCCCCTTTTTTCAGAACTTCCAGCAGCGCGTCGCTGTCCACGGCCGAGGGCCGAGTGCGCTTTTGAACCAGTTCCGACAGCTTCCCCTTCCAAACGTTCCAGATCTTGGACAACGAACCGCCGGCCAACGTTGACATCCCGAATACGAATGCGGGCCTCGGCAGGCCCAGGTCTGAAAAACGCATGCGCAAGAAATGGAGATCGTAAACGCTCCTATACTTCATCGCATAGACTATCGGCCCCATTTTGGCCAATCGCCGGATCTCTTCCACCACCTTATCGTCTATCAACACTCTGGAGGAGAGTAACGGCGCTAGTTTTCTGATGATCCAGGGCGGATCCTCGTCAAGCACCCCCTGGAGGTGACGATACGCGCCGCCTCTGAGGCATTCGGGGACCGTTTCTTCTTTGAGCGCTCTCTTCATGAAAACCTCGGATAACCTGTTTTCCGCATCCGCGCGGTCCGCGCGGAATCACCCGCCATCCACCAGCCTTTGCCAAAAGTTCCATCCGAATGGAGTGGATGTCGGATCGTTCCAAGCCAAATCCCCATTCCCCTCTTTGCGGAACGCGGTTAGGAGGGATTTCCCTGGGGAGACACCGGGAACCGGACCCGAATGTGGGTCACTTATTTTGGCAATAGCTGTAAGCTATCAAATCTGAGTGCCCAAGGGCAACCAGGATTTGGGTCAACAGCGCGTAACGGTGTGGAACCATGAGAGAATCATGCCGAAAAGATATCGGGCTGTCGGTCGCTCCCTGGAGCTACGGGCCCGGATCGGCTATGGCGCGGGTTTCGGGAAGGTCGGGGCGACGCGAAAAAATTAAAAACTACTCCCAACCAATCATTTTGTGGTAGTAAATAGGCTTTATGTCTGGGATGAGAATGGATTCACAGTGAAAAGTAGAAAAAATGCAGTTGCAATTGTCCTTACGCTTCTACTGGTGGCCGCGGCCGTCGAGGGCAACGCGACGAAGACCACATCAGCCGAGGACTTTGAGCAAGGCCAGTTCGCGCTGAGCGTGAAAAACTGGGACCGTGCGATAACAGTGTTCACGAAGCTCATTAAGGGGAACCCCAAATTCTACGTGGCTTATCACAACAGGGCCGTCGCCTATTCCAAGAAAGGTGATTACGACAAGTGCATTGCGGACTTGAGAAAGGCAGTGGAACTGAATCCCAAGTATCCCGATGCGTACGGCCTTATGGGGCTCGTTTACGAAATAAGGGGGGAATATTCGGCGGCCCTAAAGGTCTATAAGAAGGCCCTCGAACTTGAGAAGAGGCCGAAGGTCAAGAAGGCGATCGAGGGATGGATTGAAGACGCAGGAGCAAAACTGTCAAAGAAGAAGAAGAAATGAGGAGCCTCTCGTCTCCTGAATCCGGCGCGGTATTCCCGGTCTCGCGACCGGAAATACCGCGCCGGATAACAGGGGTGGAGGCCAAAGGGCGGCCAACTCGGAACAATCCATGTTCGGTCGGACCGCTCTAAACAAATGCCTAGTACTCATGGGCAGAAGTTCGCTGTCAGTATACTCCCCGATGTCCATCCGTCCTGGCCGTCACCCCGGCGAACCCCGGATCGGCGTCCGGGGTAGGCCCCGTGGTCCAGAAAGTCTTGAAGAAGCCTGGATTCCGGTCCCGGTTTTCACCGGAATGACGGTACAGGGGGAGCTATAGTGCCACGCATTGAAAATGGGTTTTACGGCTGGCCCCCCCCCCCTCACCCTTAACCCTCTCCCGCCAGGGGAGAGGGG
>CAZGNL010000154.1:0-12776 GCA_964527475.1 uncultured Syntrophaceae bacterium | reverse complement strand
CTCAATCGCCCCACGCGGAGTGGCTCCCCTCCAAACCACCCCATACGTTGACCCGGAAAGGGGTGGTTTCTTCACTGGACTTTCAGGCAAACCAACATGCCCGGCCGGGTCCGGGCACAACGAAACATGAGAATGCCGGAAAGGCGCGGGTCCCACGCGTAGGGGCGTAGCATGCTACGCCCTCTTGGATAGTGGGTCCAAGACGGAACTCGGAAGATTTCCCAGTCCATCCTTTTCCTCTCGTTCCCAGGCTCTGCCTGGGAATGCATACGGGGAGGCTCCGCCTCCCATACTTGGGGCCGGCGCCTTCGCGAATATGGAGGACTTTTGTATGAAAATGCCCGCAAAGTCGTGGGTCCCGCGCAGAATTCGGAATGCGGAATGCGGCAGCATTTCGCCGAGTCCCGCACGTAGGGCCGCCGCATGCTGCGCCCTCTTGGATAGTTGGCGCCAGGCGAAGCGTCAGGGTCATCCCGGCTCATCCATTTTTAGGTAAATTCCCGAATGTGTCGGGGGGGCTGAAAGGCCGCCACGTGCGAGAGCCTGTCATAGTGTTTGAGTCGCTCTATTCCTTTGTCTCGCAGCACAGGATCCGGGTCCAAACCGGATACGTCGTGGGGATGGTCCGACGCCAGTGTGATGCTCCAGATCTGGTCAAAGGAGTGAACATACTGGTACGCGGTTTCAACGGTTTTGAAACTGCCTCTAAGGACCTCAATGATTGACTTGTGATGCCTGTCCACTTGTGGGACGTATGTGAGGCCGCCTGTCTGTACGACCAGAATGCCCCCCGGAGTGAGACGGTCCTTTAGGAATTCGTAAAAGGCCGTGGAAAATATGTGACGCGATAGATCACCGGCCTGCCCTGAAAGATCGTACGGTTCGGTGAGGTCGGCCACGACAAGATCGTACCGCAGGGTCGGATTCTCCCTGAGAAAGCTCTCAGCTTCCTGGATTGTCACCCAAGTGCGACGGTCGTCCAACGCGCCCGCGTTGATTTCCTTGAAATGAATCCTACACAAGTCAACCACCATTTGGTCGACTTCGATCACGTGGAGGTTTTCAAGCTCCCGGTACTTGAGGAGTTCTCGAGCCGCGCACCCGTCTCCGCCCCCTAGCACCAGCGCGGACCCGACAGTCGGAAGCAGCGCACAACCGGGATGGATCAACAACTCGTGATAGAGATGCTCGTCAGATTCAGCCACCTGGACAATGCCGTCCAGGGCGAGCATCAACCCAAAATGCGGAGTTCGGAATATGTCTATCTGCTGAAACGGGCTCTTCCGGGAAACGATTATCGACTCAACGGCAAGGGTGACCACGCGGTCCACAGTCCCCATGTCGATGAAGAACGCCCCCGCATCCTCACGTAATCCCGTCCTGAAAAACTCCGCAAGCTCTTCCCGCGAAAGAAGTCTTCTGTTCGGTATGCGGGGCATAGGTGTCCCTCGGCTATGATGCGATCAGAAGTCGATTATGAAAGATCCCTCGAAGGCGTGGATAGCGTCACGATCACGCAGGACCCCGGCTGTGTCCACATTTCCCGTGGGGTCGATAACCACCGACTGAAATGCCTCCTTGAACCAATCCCCGGGTTGCCAGTAAGAGTACCGGCCTTTGAATGTCAGATTCTGCAGAAGCTCCCAATTCACGCCGTAGTTCATTTCCCATCCGATGAACCCGTCGGAAACATAGTCGTGGCCCGTGCCGAAAGATCTTCCCGCGTTGGTGTAGAATGCCTGCAAATTGGGAATGTTGCCGGCGGCCAATGATCCGCTGCTCTGATATTGGCCGAAGTACGTCCCGTGCCTCTCCAGGCGATGCGCCCAGATGTAGCTTCCCCACACGTTCAGGTTGGATGCGAGGGCATAGTCCAGCCTTGCGGCAAAACAGTGAGCATCGGACATCATGCCGTGTTCATCTGCCACGAGTGTGAAGTCCAAAGCGTTCCAGCCGCCGTTATTGCCGCCCGCGTAAGTATTGAACATGAGGAACTCATAAGGCTCCAAGGCCTGATAATTGATGGTCCACGGGACATAGACCTTGGGATTGAGACCGGGCGCAAATGGGGCCTGGGTGCCGGAACCGAGAAAAAAACCGCCTGCCGGCACATTGCGCAACCGATTTGCGTTGTTGAGCACCGGCCCGGATGCAAGCGCATACATGAGCGAAAGTCTGGCAGGGCCCATGACAGCCCCAAGCTCGGAAAAGAAATGATAACCCTCATAATAGAGGGTTTGCGATTGGGTCCCAAGCGCAGTGGGTACAGGATCCGCCGGGACCGGCCTGTACCTGTCATTGTTCATCCACGCATATTCCGCGTTGGCGAAGAAACGGCCGTCGTTGTATTTGAAATACACAAGGTTGTACAGCAAGTTGTCGTCACGATTGCTCACATAACCGCCCACAGCATCGTTCCCGTGGTACCGACGCAGTATGGCGGCCGCGCCGAGCCTCAATCTCGGCCTATCATACGTGATGAACAAGCCCTGGAAGAAGTCGTTCTTCTGGGAAGCGTCCGGAACCGAATTCCAAGCTTCTAAACCGTGTGAGCGGGCGAGCCATATTCCATGCATAAACCGGAACGGTCCGTAGGGCACGACAGCGATGAGCATCTCAGACCGAGTGTTCTGAGCAAAGGTCGCGCCGGTCCCGAACGGCAATGCCCTGGTTCCGGTTGCAAAGGTAAACCAGGGCAATCGGACAGTCGCCCAGAACTGTTCCACACTGATCAGGGCCGCGGTATCTGTTGCGTTCATGCTGGTTTGAGAGGTGTAGTAAGTTTCCAGTGGCGGGACGCCGATGCCACCTGCACTGAACGCTGAATTCGCGTCGTACTTGTTCCTGAAACCACCCAAATTTGCTACGAACCGAAGTTTGATAGCCTGGTTCACCTTGATAGTGGGCCGGAAGGTCACCCTGTATTGGTTGAGCATCGCCTCGGATCCACTCGATGAAAACCCGCCCCGAGTGATCAACATCTGGCGACCGGTTGAGCTCCCGAGGTTGAACAGGAAATTGCTGGTGGCCGTGGGAGTAGTAGGTAAGGCTCCGACGTTGAATGCGTTCGGGCCCGCGAAGCCGACCAGTACGCCTCCCGGAGCCCCTTCCTGTGCGGAAGCCATCCCAAAGAGATCGTTGGGACCGGTCCTGGCGATATACCGGTAACGACTTTCAAACTCACCGGTCATGCTGAATTCCCACGCGACCGCGGGAGCGGAAAACGCTACAATCAGCAGGACAACTTTGAAGAGGAGAAGTGACCTCCCCATGATTCCTCCGGATCCTCGCCGCCGCGAAAACAACGGAAAGGACCTTTATGCCTCGTTGCGCCTGAATTTCCAGCCACGAGCCGCGCCATGCTATTTCAGGTAGTACCCGCAGCCGAAGTAGGCGTTTTCTCCCGGGACCCTCATGAAAAAGGAACGCTTCGCAGACAGATCCTTCTCCCCTGGTTTGGCCCATGTATACTCGACCCAGCCCGATCCCTTCGTCTTGACGATTTTCAACATCTTCTCCGCAAAGGCGCCCTTGAGCATCTTGCCAAGGATCGGCTTGTTGTTCGGGGAGCCGGTCGCAAGATTGATGTTGTCCAAGGACATCGCGAAAACATAGAGATCGCCTTTCACAAACGGGCCCTTGAGATCGTTTATTGCCTTGAGTGTGGAATCCAATCCCTTTTCCTTGACCATGGCCACGGCCTTTTCCACCATGCTCTTCGCCTCTGCCGCCTGATCCGCGTTTGCCGAAGTGACGGCCACCAGAATGGCAAGAGTCGATACGATCAACAGAACAAACTTGTAGAACATGATTTCTTTCTCCGTTCCGCTAACCAACACTGAATGTGGAGCATTGGGATCCGCTGAATAAATCCGCTGTCCCCTTTGGAGGGACTATCGCTGCTATACAAAGGGCTGATCGCTTCGAGCCGCCCTCAATGCAGTATAGACTAGGCTCTCCTGAAAAGGAAAGGAGTTTTCGTGGTTTCTCGGCACACACTCCGGCTGGTTCCACCTACCGGCCCTTGAAATCTCAGTAGCCGTCTCAGGTAGTTCTTGACCTGCCAATGCCCACACATGTATGCTGCAAGCTCAGGAGTCTATTGCGTAATCCCGCGGTCCGCGGGATTTGTGTGAGATCTTGTTACACGGGCGCTGTCTTGTTTCACCGTGCAAACGAACCGTAACGCCAAGCGCTTCGTATGTCAGGGTCACAGGACTGGGGTGCGCTGCGGGCTCCGGGAGTCTCGCGGCACGATTAGAGCAACCGAAGCGGTCAAGCGTGAGCCTCCCTTTGCTTGTTCCGGAACCGCATTTCCCTGGAGGGCGAGATGATTACGGATTTCCTTGTCAGGTACCGCTGGATTTTCGTCTCTCTGGTAGCCCTCGTCAGCGTCGCAATTGTGCCTCAGGTTCTTCAGATGAGGTTGGATCGGACCCTGAAGTCAGCGTACGTTACTTCCTCGCCCGCCTATTTTGTTTACAAATACTTCGTGGAAGTCTTTGGCAACGATGAATTCGTCCTGGTAGTCATAAAGAACAAGAAGCAAGCAAGCGATCCAACGGTTCTTAAGGGATTGGACGCGATCACCAAAGCGATCGAGAACTTCCCGGAGATTTCCAAAGTCATAAGCCTTACGAATGTCAAGATGTTGAGGATGGGAGACCGGGGGTTGGGGAGCGAACCGGTGGTCGGCAGGAAAGGGCCGGATCTGCGGCTCCCCGAGAAAAGACTGCTTCAGACCGTGAAAACCGCGCTGCCGATCAGTGATTTCCTTGTCTCTCCAGACATGAAGACGGTCGGGATAATGGTACAGATAGACGACCGCTGGAGATTCGATCCGAAAATGGCTGACATTCAGAAGAGCATCGCGACGGCCGTCCGCGACAATCTGCTGGAAGGTTCCGAATTCCGGATGGTTGGAGCGCCTATAGTACGAGAAGCGGTCCAAGAAATTACACTGAAAACAGCTGTGATTTTTGGGATTCTTTGCTCCGTCATTATAGCGTTGGTTTCCTTGTACATTTTCAAGAGCCTTCGCGTTGCGGGGATTGCGCTGGCAGTAGTCGGCCTTGCCGTGCACTGGATCATCGGATTGATGTCGCTTCTGGGAATTCCCTTGAACTCCACTACGAGCCTCTCCTTTGGCTTGGTGCTGGTGGTAAGTGTGGCAACGGTCGTTCATATAGTGACCCACTACTATCATGCGGCAAGAGAGACCGACGATCGGGTGGAAGCTGTCAAACGCGCTCTTCGTGTTGTGGGACGACCCGCGTTGATGTGTTCTATTACCACTTCCATCGCTTTTGCCACAATCATGGTCAGCTCGATTCCCATGGTGCGGCAGCTGGGGCTGGTGATGTCAGTGGGGGTCTTGTTGGCGTTTGTGCTCTCGATAATCCTGACGCCGGCGTTACTCATAATCTTGAGACCTGTCGCCGGACGAACCCAGGAAAGAATGGATCGTGACTGGGTCGCTCTAATTTTTAATCGAATGAAGGACTTTGTATTCAGTCACTATCGCTTCTGCGCGTTCGCAGGAATATTCGTGGGCATAGTCATGATCGCGGGAGCGCCCTTTATCAAAATAGACACACAGATTCTTGGGCTCTTTGTGAAGTCGAGCAACGTCCTCGCGGACATCCGTTTTGCCGAGGAAAACCTGGCGCCTGTCCACGCAGTGGAAGTGGTGGTGGAGGGGGACCGAAATGCTTTCAAAGACACTGCGTGCTGGAAGAGACTGACGGAACTGACACAGCGGCTCCAGGAGATACCACAGGTCGTGAGTGTGGATTCTCCCCTGCCCATGTTTGAGTATATCAATGATCAGCTTGCAACGCCTGATACAAAGGCCGGAGATCTTCTCAGCAATCCCGCACTGCTGCTGGATGTGTGGACGGTGATGGGATTCAGCGCGGATGGAAAGAAACTGTTGCGGAAGTACCTGGATAAGAAATTCAGCCGTCTTCACATATCCGTGCGAATCAAGAACACCGGAGACGTACCCATCGGAACGACCATATCTCGCATTCAGAGCGCTGTCTCGGATGTGATGCAAGGCTTCAACAAAGTCATCGTGACAGGGGAAATGGTGGTCTTCTCCGACCAGGCATCCGAAGTAGTAAGGTCCCAGGTCCTGTCGCTGATTCTCGCTTTCACGGCGATTACGCTGATGATGATGATACAATTTCGCTCATACATTCTTGGACTGCTCAGCCTAATCCCGAACCTTCTGCCCATCGTGGTGATCTTTGGAGTGATGGGGTGGGCCGGGATAGCGCTTGACAATGTTACGGTCTTTGCCGCCACTATTGCCATCGGACTCTCGGTGGACGACACGATCCACTATCTTACGCACTTGAGGAGAAACATGATATCCCCGAGGGCCGGCGGAGCGGATATTGAGAGCAGCCTCAGATCCGCGTACGACAGCACGGCAAAGGCGTTGATATCCACCTCGCTGACACTGTTCTTTGGATTCCTGGTCCTTTCACTCACACCCACCAAGCCGGCGATTTATTTCGGTATTCTTGGCGCCGTGGCCATACTGGCGGCCCTTCTGGGAGACCTGGTGCTCATGCCCGCGGTTGTCCTTACCTTCAAGAAGATCAAGAAACTTGTCAACAACGAGATTCAGGCCCAAGCACTGACCGCGGAACCGGTCGACGGCGCCGCGGGTCCTCTTGCACCGAGCGCAGGTCCGGGCAGTGGCGATCCGCCGTAACGGCCGGACCAACCCATAGTGCAACGCTCTGTAAATGGATTCTACGGCCGGCCCCCCTAATAGGCCTTAACTTAGGATAGTTGGCTTGAATATTCCGGAGGAATATTTGATACCTAATTTGTGCGGTTCTTGGTTCATCCAACAAGCAAGTAGCTGAAGTATCTGTCATTGCGAGCGCAGCGAAGCAATCTCATTGGGTGGAAGAACCAAAGGCTGGAGATTGCTTCGTCACTTCGCTCCTCGCAATGACATCAGCTTGAATCGCCCAATTTGGGTTGATAGTAGCCCGGTGATTCAGCGCCGGGTATAAGCGTCATTAGCACGGATCTAGTCCCAGAGGGACGGCTGAATTCAGACAACCAAGGAAGGAATTTCAGTCGTCCCCCCGGGACTCATGTATCCTTGTATTCAAGCGAGAAACCGGCAATGAATTGCCGGCCTACTATCTCAGCGTCCTTCCGGGAGACATTGGATTCCAGCGATAAGTTAATGCATATGCCCTCTGGGGGAGGGTAGGATGAGGGCTCATGCCCGAACTTCCCCATGTGAACTTCAAGTTACCAAAAAAGGAAGCGAATTGGTACTATAGCGGTTCTCGAAATTAATTCCGGATTCCTCCGAAACTTCTTCCTGTGGCGCAGACTTTCCAGTCTGCGAATCCGTGAAAACTTTCGAGAACTGGTATAGGGCCACCCGAGTCCTGCGCCCATGTTTGCAATCGATCAGGCGCGCCTACCTTGGCAAGACCGGTACACTGAAAACACGCAGATTCCCCTTGAATCCGTCTGGCTTTTCGGAATTGGGAACCTGGTCAATGTCATATGTCTGAGAGCAATCCGAATTGATAGGTTATACGGGCGTGGCATTCCACGCGTCAACCACGGTCCGATCAACCTGACGCCTTGATCGGGAACCGCCACGACGCCGAAAAACTGGGATCTGCGTTGAATTCTTTCTGAGCTTGGCATATTCTTTGGAAAAGGAGATCTGTTTCGATCCTGTTTTCCGCGGCAGGGTGCGATCGGATTCTCGGTCGAACTCCAGGCCGCCCGCGTAATTCAGGTAGCAGTTTCTCCGCCTTGAGGCAGTACGGCGGAAGGAGAAGCAGGATGAACGGCAAAGTACACTACTGGGTAGCCTGTGATGCCGTAGCCTACATAAAGCGTCACGGCGATGACCTACAGAAGAGGGCCCTGCAAGCCTTTCAGAACTCTTACGGTGAAAACGCGCCCATCGAGGGCATCCCACAGCACCGAACTGCCCTGGAACACTTGGCCGGCTTCGAATCGTGGCATACCGACAAGTTCGGTGACTTGTCACTGCGCCTCCCCGTGCTCCCCTGGGGGGCCAAGAACAATATCACCGGAATGGGCGGGCGGATGTTCACCGCGTTCAACCATTTCATCAATCCCTACCCCGGCATGACTCACGAGTGGGAGACTGCCAACGGGTACTCGTATAACTCGTCCTCCAAGAAGGGCTTTGACTCGTTTGTCGTGAGAGGAATCTCCGACTTCCTGCAGGGTATGGTCGACGTGAACCACTCCCTGGTGCTGGACCGCATTAGGCCCTATTGGACCAAGGGGGGGGCCGAGTGGAAGAACAACTTTGAAAGAGAGCTTGTCCACACCACGTTTGCACCCTGGAACGTCCTTGTTTCCATGTATTATTCGCACCTTTTGGAAAACCACTTCGAACCTCTGGAGGTAAGAGGTCCCAACCAATACATTGTGGGTCTTCAGCTTCTCGGACCCATTGTTCATGCTGCAGCGGACGCGTGCTCTCCGCAACATGTGCGGCCTGCGCTGGGATTCGGACACCAGGTCTGGGAGAATTGCGTTCATTCAAAGGTCTACAACAGAGAGATCGACCTTAACCCACAATTGATTCAAGAGATTATGACGGAGGAACCATTCGAGCCCTGGCTGACCGTGGCTGAAGGTCCATCCAAGGGAAGGTTTGAGGTGGGGACCTTTGTTCATGGGCTCAGTGTAAGGACAGTCGAGCGAGTCAGGGCGTCTACCGAACGAAGCTGGGGGGAACTGTGGCAGGCCGGAGACAATTTCTGGAAGTGGTATCTGACCGGGACCACGATGATGGATGATGCCCATTATCTATACAATCAGGCCGTGGCCGCGACCATTCACACTATTGTCAGGGCCTACCTGGACCTGGTCAACGCAGGCATCCTTTCCGGTACGAACGGTCTTCGATATCCGGAGAAGATGCCAACACTCGACCTGGTTCAGGATGATTTGCCTGACATGCCCATGAAGATGGAGAATCGAGAAGATACCCCTGCCGAAGAAACCAGACCCGTGCCCTTTTCAAACGCAAGGGATATTCTGGGCTTTGAGCCGGAAGCAAGAGCGGATCTGCAGGCCCTTCTGGACCAGGCCGGGAACCTCTTTGCCCGGACCGCTCCCGATCAGAGGGAAACCCGGGAAGCCGCGGATCTGATGGGCCGCATGGAGGCGCGCCTTATGGACGAATACAAGGCCGGCGAGGGCAGGGTGGGCGAGGGGTTTTGTCCACTCCGGGCTGTAGAGCAAATTCCCCTTGATTCGGACATCAGCGCTCATCACGGCACATCAACCTTCAGGCTGCCGTCTTCGGCCGAGTGCAACGACCCGGATCTCCTTGCCCGGTACATCGATAAACTGGACACTCATGCAGAGATGGCCTACAAACTGCAGCTGACTCAGGCCGTGGCTTCCTTGAAGTTCTATCGCGCGAAGCTTGGAGAGAAACGAGCGAGCGCCTCAAGAATCGATCAAGTTATCGCGAGGATGGAACAAGAACGGGATGGAGCGGTTAAGCGTGCGGCCGCTGTGGAGACTCGAGAGAGTGTAGCAATGGATCGCGCCCGGGCGGCAGCCGCAAAGGTGTCCTTATCCGAAAAGATAGATTCGGTATTCAGATCACTGCTATCCTCAGTCACTGCTGCGCCCGCCACGGCCCTGGCAACAGCCGCGGCCATCGTGTTGATTGTGGTGCTCCTGGTTCCTCGTGGAGCGCAGGACCCGACACTGGGACTGAGTCCGGTCAAGTGGGCTACGCCGAGCATGACACTGATGGGTCCGGAACCGTGGAGCGGCAGGGAACTTCTCATCTCCAGACCTGCTTTGGCAATAGTCATCTACTTTCAGGATTTCGAGGACCCGGTGGACCAGTCGCTGATCGACAGCCTTTACGACGCTGTGGCGCCGGACCGCGCTGTGGCGCACCGGTACAGTGTGTTGCCACCGAACAAGATGCGGGAAGCGGTCGTCAATGGAGACTTGAAGACCGAAAAGAAAAAGGAAATGATGCAGGATCTGCGCAAAGCGCTGAATGTGAAGAAGGTGCTGGCAATAACCATTGTGTCCAAGGGCGAGCTCTTCCAACTTCAAGGGAAACTCACAGATCTGGAAACCGGAAGGACGCGCGATCTGAAGATAGAGAAAGAGTTCAGCAAAGCGCAGCTTCGGTCCGGGCTCAGGACTTCGGTTCTAGACTTCTTAGGGTCCGTCACGGAATAACCCTTGCAACCGACACGCGCCTCATCCTTGCGATAAAGAGGGCGACGCATGCGTAGCCCCTACGCATGGGACCGGCGACTTGCCGCCATTTTCATACTTCGTTGTCCCTTATTTGGGGGTGATGGTTGGTATGATCTTACGGTGTGTTGGGGCCGCCACGGGCCGGCACGACCACTGGGACCACAGCGGGTCTGATTTCGGCGTTGATCGGCGTGGTCCCGAGATAATCCCCGTCGAGTTCTACTGCCACCGGTTCGTCGGCTTCTATCCTGATCTTCCGTCCGATGACTTGAGTAACGCCCGCCAGCTTCGACGTCATACCCATGAATCCGGCGAGACCATATCTGAATATGGCCGGCACAGTGCCCTCAGGGAACACGCAAACATGGAAATACCCGGAATCGAGACGCGCGTCTTCCGCAAAAACAAAATATCCGCCGTACCTACGGACCTTGAGCACTAATACGTTTGTCCCATAAACCGGCTCACGATCGTCAACAATGACAGCCATTTTCACTGGGCGATGGCTCCGGATAGCCCTGAAAATGGGGGAGAGGTAGCCGAGATAGCCGAGTCTTTTGCCACGACGCTCGTCCAGCACTCTTGTGACTGCCGCGTCAAAACCCGCGCTGACCACGAGAAGGAATCGACGGTCATCCACGAGCCCCATGTCGATCCTAAGGATATCCCCCCCGTCGACCAGGTCGGCCAGGGCTTCAAGTTTCCTGGGCAGGCCCAGATCGGCAGTCAGCATGTTGGCGGTACCTGCCGGTAAAGGCAGCATAGGGATTCGGGATGGATCGGGAAGCCCGTTGAGGACCTCATTAATGGTTCCATCACCGCCGGCAACGACCAGCCTTTGTACGTTTGGGCCCACAGAGGCGGCCGCTTCAAATGCGTCTCCGGGCTCCTTGGTATGGACAGTTTCGACGCGGTGGCCTTTGCGCTCCAATATTTGTCGGAACCGGAGAATCCGGGACCTTGCCTTGCCTCTGCCGGCCACAGGGTTGCCGATTGCCAGGACTTCCACGGTTGTGCTTGCCTCCGGCGTCTTGTCGCGTCCGCGTTGTCGTGCTGACCAGTATACCTGTACCACCGAAGACTTGCATCCTCTAAGGGGGTGTCACAAAATGTACCATGCAGCACGTAGGATGGGATGACCGGAGGGAATCCCATGGGTCGAGGCTTTCACGCCACACCTCACCCGGACAATTCCTCGATCTATGGGGTTCGCTTCACTCACCCCATCCTACAATCTGTCACGCTCTTTATCACTTGCTTGAACGCGCATTGGTATCAAAAACAGAAAACACAACCAAATCGTGCCACGATCCGTGCATGGCGCAGCCATGCGTACGGCGCGTAGCATGTACGCGCCGTACTGCGAGACCCCACAATCAATGGCGTCCGGACGAAGTCCCCTGTGTCAAGTGTGTCCCGGAGTCAGGCTACAAAGAGGGCGCCGCATGTGTCGTACCGTACGGAGATTTGTCCCACCGGTTTCCGGAATCATTGGGTCTGCCGGAATTCTGCCTCGAAAGCGAATGATTACAGCCATGCCAGATTTCATGTTGACAAGTCCAATGAATTCTGGTATGTTATATTCAATTGTTGAAGTAACACATGAGAACAGCGACTTCAACACTCCTTTACCTCCTATGAACGCCGGGTTTTGCACGAACCCGGCTTTTTTTTGTCTTATTCAGCGCCGGACCAACTTTCATACAAGAAAGCGCCCGCGGAATGGCAAACTGTGATTGCGAGGGCGTAAACCCGAAGCAATCCCCGATGGTCAGCAAGAGAGAGATTGCTTCGCTGCGCTCGCAATGACACGCTTATGGCTGTTGCCGGGAATTCTGTCCGAATGCCCTCGCACTGCTGGGCAAGCCATAGTGATGCGCATTGAAAATGGGTTCTACGGCTGGGCCCCCTCACCCTAACCCTCTCCCGCCAGGGGAGAGGGGACTCCTCCCCCCTCCCTTGACGGGAGGGGTAGGGGGAGGGTGATCTTAACACCGAATATCAATGCGCATCACCATAGCAGTGGCAGCCGATACCCAATCGGAAATTACTTTTGGCGCCGGTTATAGATGCGGACAGTACGACTGCGAATTTGTGAAATGGTGTGCTTGGATCGGGCGGGTTCCGGGAACCCTAACGCCGCCCCCGGTGGGCCGGTGGCGGGGCGGTGGATTGGGTTGTGGGCCGGGGGTTTAGAATCCCGTCAATAAGACGATAGGGGATACTCAGGATGGTCACGGGAATGTAAAGGATGCTTGCGACAACAGAATTCTCTTCATGAATCATGGCCGAGTTTGAGGCGGAGTCCCGGGTTCCGTAGGCGCCGGCGGTCAAGATTGGCGGCATGCTCAGCATCAGCACGAAGACTCCGATGACGACCGCGCTCCTGGACATGATTCCTCCAATCGACATGATAAATAGAATTTCACAAATCCGGGCGGGTGTCAAGTTTTGGTCAGCGATGACGAGTGAACGGAAAGGAGGCACCTCGGGTGATCCCCTTTGGTCGA
>CAZGNL010000153.1:0-12817 GCA_964527475.1 uncultured Syntrophaceae bacterium | reverse complement strand
AACCCCCCTTTTTCAAAGGGGGGCAGGGGGGATTTCTCCCTTCCGGACTTGAGCCATATGTTCCCTCTTTGAAAGCGCATTGGTATTACAGGGAATTGCCAAACAGCCAAGTTTGGGCGTCTCCTGCGCCATGTGGCGAAGAGTTCCGCAGGAAACCGGCTGCTCTCTATTGCTGGTAGGCACCTTTTGCCGCACGGGAGGGTCGATCGGTCATGCACGGAGGTGGGTTTGGAATCGCAGAACATCAGCTCGCTGTTTCTTACTCCTCGGTCTGTAGTATTCATTGGTGTCCCACGGAAGAGCGGTCCCGGGGCTTTGAATCCTGTTGATAATCTTCGGAATTGGGGGTACGAGGGAGTGATTCATCTCGTCCACCCGCATGTTCGTGAGATCGCGGGCCTGTCCGTCTTGCCGAATGTCTCCGAATTGGACGGCCCGGTGGATCTCGCAGTCATTTCTACTCCACGACAGACGATTCCGGGCATCATTCGAGAATGCGGTGAGAAGGGAATCCGAGCAATAGTCGTTACCAACCAGGGGTTTGCCGAAGCTGATTCCCAAGGAAAAGAACTCCACAATGAAATGCTCGAGACCGCGCCGGCATTCGGCATCCGCTTCCTCGGCCCTAACACGCTTGGGGTCTCTAACGCATTTCACGGCTTTAACTCCTCGTTTATGCCGCTTGATCAGGAGGAGTTGCCCATTGGTCTCGTTTGCCAGTCAGGCTTATTCTTTGTGGGAGCGAGTCACGTCATCGGCGGCATGGGTATCGGCGTGGATGTGGGCAATGCCTGTGATATCGATGTGGTGGATGCGTTGGAATGGCTCGGCCAAGACGAGAGACTCAAAGTTATTGCTGTCCACGCAGAGGAGATCCCTGGGCGCAATGGATTCATGGAACGTGTTGAGAAAGTGTGCCGTCGGATTCCCATAGTAGCGCTGAAAACCGGCCGTTCCAAGGATGGGGCTCGGGCCGCCGCTTCTCACAGCGGCTCCATGGCCGGCGAGGACAGGATTGTCCATGCCGCTCTGAGGAAGGCGGGAGTCATTCGGGTACACGAGTCCGAAGTGCTGGCGGATCTGGTCCGGGGCTTTGTCCGGCTTCCCCTCATTAGAGGCCCTCGCGTAGCGTTGATCACCGTTACCGGCGGAGGCGGGATCATCCTAATGGATGCTATGGAACGCTATGGGCTTCTATTGGCGCAGTTCTCGCCAAGGACCCTGGACCGCATTGTGGGTCTGTCTCCAGACTGGATGCCGCTGACCAACCCGATCGACATATGGCCGGCAGTGATGAAAAACGGTATGCGCAAAGCGTACGGGGCCGCGCTGGAAGACGCGCTGCTCGACCCAAACGTGGACGGCGAGCTGTGCATTGCTTTGGGTCTCCACAAGGCTGAGCAGGCACACCTGGGCGCGGAGCAAGTGATCCGGGAATTGTCCGAGAAGTTCGACAAACCCATAGTGGTGTGGTTCTACGGCTCTGAGCCACAAGAGGCGGCCCGCCGACTGGAAGAACACGGCCGCGCAATGGCGGTCCCTTCCCTGGAAAGGGCTGTGCGCGTGCTCTCCGGTATGTTCCGTTATGTGAATTGGACCAGGGGCCTACAAGGATAGTGATCACATCAGTAGCCGATGTTTTCTCCGACAAGTTTTACATGACTCCGATTCTTTAGCATGTGTCCTTCGATGTAACCGTTCACCGTGAACCGTACAAGTTCCCGGAATTACGTATGGAGGAGGTTTGGAGGGGGAGATGAGTCGCCCCCTCCAAACCTCACCGGGCGCAGAACCGCTTCAAGCCCGGTGAACGATTACCCTTCGATTATACTCCACATCTACGCTCTGCACACTACCAAGTTTGAACTCGTCGGTTGAAGCTACACTATGGCAGGTACGCACTTACGCGATGAACCCTCTTGATTCTTCAGCAGTATTCAAGGAGCTTTTGTTGCCTTCCTTTTCTTTACGATTCTCACGGGAATGTAGACTAACAGAACAGAAAACAGTATGGCTGCTAAAACAATGGTAAAGGCTATCCATGTCAGGTAGTTTCCCCCTGAAAGCAGCTTGATAGGGTTGAGACTCGCGTCCATGGTTTGACGCCCATCAGGCGACCTGTATCTCTCCGGAATATCCGGAATTCCATTGCCGTTTTTGTCTGGAAATGACCGCACATAGTCCATCAAAGCAGTCCAGTCTTTGATTTCCTGAATGCCGGAACGCTGTGTATCGCCGTCGACTCTGGCTTTCGTCAAATCATCGATTGGGTTACCAGCCTTGTCTTTTGGAACTATTGTCAAAATGCCTTTGGTAAAGCCACCGATGACCTTTAAGAAAGTCGCATTATATATATTGGTTGCGACTTTGTATGTTTTGCTATTATTATCTGAATAATCCAAACGGTAAAAGCCGCCCTTATCATCTTCCAAGAGAATATTTGTCACCCGATCAAAGAGCATGCGCTTGGGATTGTAGGTCAGTTTTGCCCCCGAAAACTGAAGGAAATAATTACGTCCTTTTAAGCGGTAAACCGTTGTCAATATTTCAAATGTCTTCTTTATTTCTGAACCGGTCACATAGAATGATACTAGGGGGTAACTCAGCGTGCCGTCCCACCCAATGCCCAGGGGGACGACCCTGAACAGATCGCTGACGGTTACTCTGCCTGTTTCCCCTTTCAGGATATCATCGCGGATTACGCCATTGGCCTGTATGGACACAGCCACTCTACGGGCAGGATCATCAGGATCGAATTCGGCCCGGTCGACGGCCCATCGGGTTGCATCTGTGACCAGGTTCCCAAGGTTGGATTCATCTTCCTTGAGATGAAGGTCAAACGCTGTTTCAACCAACACCTGATCAAATCTGAGACCATGTTGCAGCAAAACCTTGTTATTTACAGTCTCAATAGCAGCATTGATGATGCCGTCGATCCGCTTGTCACCCTCGATGGTGTCATCAATGGTTACATACTTATATTTTTCCAGTTTCAAGCCCGTGGGAGTTAGTACGACATCAAGGACACCAACGCGTTTCCCGTAGCGCCATGCTTGAACGATGATGGTATTGTTCTCAATAATCGGTTTTGGAAGCATTGTGTGTGTATGTCCGCTGATGATAACGTCAATTCCGTCGACCTCTCTTGCGAGCTGGAGATCTTCCGATTTTGACTGATCTTCATTCAACCCGCTGTGTGAAAGGCAAATGACAAGATCGGTCCTCTCATCCTCCCTTAGCTTTTTTACCATCCGTTTTGCATAGTCAATGGTATTGCCGAACTTGACGGGCTTGGCAAACGGAGCAACACCGGCAGCCCTCTTTCCCACCAATCCAAAGAAACCGATTTTCATACCGTTCCTTTTCAAGACGATGTAGGGTCTTACCCGTCCCTTCTTGAACTGCTCATAGAGGAGATCGTCCCTGTCGTCTGCCTCATCGAAAATTACATTGGATGAAACGATCTGCGGCAGCTTTGATTTCTTGGCGGCCGATTCAAGAATCCTTGCCAAGCCATCGGGCTTAAGATCAAAGTCGTGGTTGCCGAGGGTAACAACGTCAAAACCCATTTCCTTCATCAGTACGAGTTCCAAAGCTTCTTCACGACTCACCATGTGAAAAAGAGAACCCATCAAGTAATCACCGGCATCTAGAACCAAGACCGGATTGTTTCCGGCTGCCTTCTCAGCTTTGATCACGGAAGCGATTCTTGCCCACCCACCGGTGGTTTTGTCGTTGTTTGTGACCAACGGTGTATAGTCTCTATTGGGAGAAGAACCCAAGAAATGGGAATGAAGGTCATTGGTGTGGACAATGGTAAGGCGTTGATCGGATGCCAAGAGAACGTTACTGGAGCCGGCGAGAAGTAACGCGGAGAACAACAAGAAATACACGTGTGTCGAAATGGTTCTTCTATCTGAAATGCTCGTATTTATCATGGCTTTCTCCGAAAACAGTTGCTGTTACAATAAGGTGTCTATTGTATTAGGCGGCAATTATTCCGCGACCTCCTGGATGCGGGTTGTTTTGGGCCATAGTCCGGCCGCCCCATGGCTTTTAGCCCCCGAATTGGAGCCGACGCGTGTTAAGAAATAGTCCAAGGGCCCCAATTCCCACCTTTGTGCCGGATCAGCGAGTCTTTTCCTAAGATTCAAACATACCTCATGCGCCTTCCCCAAGTCAACCGCGATATTGAGAGGCGCGCTTTACCCAAAAGCTGCCCGATAGTCATGGGCCAAAGGGAACGCTGACGCAACATGGACAAGCCACCTCCTTGTGTGATATGCGAGTTCTCGAAAGTTCTGACGGAATGGCAGAGCACTGCTGGGCAAGCCGGCAGTGGCACCCAGATCTCCATCCGTGATTAGTTTTGAGAACCCCTATAGGGCACTCTTGCTCCGACCTTGATCAGCCGCCTGATGAGCCACTCGATCTTGGCAACCACTCTGCGTTCTCTATCCCACGTCTTAGCCTGATAGCGGAGATCAACCAGCTTGACCTGAACACCTCTGTTATAGTCTTCCGCATCGAACTTCGCGCCGAAGATGTCACCCTCCCCCAGTCCCGGTGAAGTCTTGCGCGATCACATCAGTAGCCGATGTTTTCTCCGACAAGTTTTACATGAATCCGATTCTTTAGCATGTGTCCTTCGATTATACTCCACATGTTACATATTCGCTGGGGAGCCCTACAATCAGAGCACAACCCGGTTTCTACGCACGGTGTTTTCAGACCCAATCGCGCAGAATTAATCGGTGCCGCGTAATGCTTCACTCTGGCAATGGCTGCATCCTGATCAGCAACGACCTTATTCATTCCAACTACCAAAATCACCTTCTTGGGGCCAAAAGCCATAGCAGCAACTCGGTTTCCCATTCCGTCAAGATTGACAAGTTTTCCGTCCAATGTGATCGCATTACACCCGGCAATCATCAGGTCGGCCGTCATGCCTTTGTGCCTTAACTCCATTGACTGTTCAGGTGTCAGGTCGGGTCCATACGGATCGAAAACCTCAACACCGGGAAGTCCGGCAATATCCTCCCATAATCCCATATTCCATGCGGTCATTGAACCACACCGAAAGACAGAGGCGCGCTTTGGGATCATTGCCAGTATTTCGTCCTTTGCACCAGCAGCACTAGGCGAATAACTGCCTTCCATGCGACGTTTCTCCAGATGTTTTATTATGCGTGCCGCCACTTGTTCGTTCCAATGACTCTGATGTGAATCCATGATGTCTGTCTCCTCAATCCAAGCTCCAATAATGGTTATCGCCTATGGTGTCAAACACGTGCGCCGGAACACCACCATACCTCTCCGGCAACCCATAGATATTCGCTGCGCGGTCCACTGACATAATAGCTGGTGTTCAGGTCTGTGTCAATTTTGTGTCTTTGGGTTGTGATTGGTTTTTGAACGCAAATTCCTATAAAAGTCCTCTCTTTTCGCGAAGGCGCCGGCCCCAAGTAAGGGAGGCGGAGCCTCCCGGCATGCGTTCCCAGGCATAGCCTGGGAACGAGGGGAAAAGACTTTAATGCTTCGTTGTCGCTCTCTTGCGATGGTAGTTGGCATCACCTCTTGTGTGATGATGATTTGCACGTTAATTGCACAGAATTGCCACGGTTATTTCATAGCGGCTTCATCAAAGTTACACAATTGCCTGCTAGTGTTTTCATCCGAGGTTCGCGGACCGGCTTCACCCGCCGACCGACAGGCACAAATCAATGCAGGAGGACAGACATTATGAACGAACAGATTAACTCCTTTGGCAAGAACATTTGGTCCATGCTCGGCAACCCGATTTCTCTAAAAGTGGCTGCAATCGGGGCACTGACCCTCTTGTTGCTCGTACCTGTAACAATGATAGAGTCATTGATACAAGAGCGTGAGGATAGACAAAAGGAAGTTCTGGTTGAGATCGGCTCAAAATGGGGTGGCGAACAGGCCATAATTGGCCCCATCATCAGTATTCCCTACAGATCGACCACTGACAGCGTCTTGTACATGCATTTCCTACCGGAGACGCTCCGCATCAACGGGGAAGTGTATCCTCAGGTACGGTACAGAGGAATCTTTGAGGCGGTATTGTACAATGCGAAGCTGGTGTTGACCGGGACCTTTTCGCTTCCCAAGACCAAGAAACTGAAACTGCCCGCAGAAATCACCGATCGTGCCATCGAATGGTCACGCGCGTCAATTTGTGTCGGGTTCTCGGATATGCGGGGCATCACGGAGCCAATTGTCGCCAAAGTGAATGAGAACAAGTCTATCATGAATCCGGGGCTCGACACGAATGACTTGATGTCTTCGGGCGTTAGTGCCGGGATAGTACTTGAGCGGGAGACAAAGGTTTACTCATTCAAGTTTGAAGTGAACTTGACCGGTAGTGATCGCATAAATTTCATTCCAGTGGGCAAATCTACCACCGTCTCACTCTCGTCACAGTGGCCGAATCCTAGCTTTTGTGGGGCATATCTTCCAACTGAGAGATCAGTGAACGAGAAAGGCTTCACCGCAACATGGAAGGTCCTGGATTTCAATCGAGATTATCCACAACAATGGGTAGGAAACATATATAGGGATCAAGCTGAGAAGTCATCGTTCGGCGTAGGATTGTTCACTCCCGTTGATTTCTATCAGAAATCAATGCGTACCACAAAATATGCGATACTCTTTGTAGTTCTTACCTTTGTGGCTTTTTTCATTTCTGAGATAGTGGCCAAGGTAAGACTGCATCCCGTGCAATATCTGTTGATCGGGCTGGCAATTATTGCATTCTATGCCCTGCTGTTCTCTCTGTCCGAACACATCTATTTCGGGACAGCTTATGCGATTTCGAGTATGGCTGTCATTGTTCTTGTTACAGTGTATGCTAGGAGCATTCTGAAGAAACCGAAGTTGGCGATAGTTGTGGGCGGCGTTCTGGCAATCGTCTACGCTTACTCGTACTGGTTGCTGCAGATGGTCGATTATGCGCTGGTGGTGGGCAGTGTCGGGCTGTTCATGGTGCTCAGTATCATAATGTTCGTCACAAGAAATATCGACTGGTATTCGATCAAAGTCGGACACGGATCAGACGCGTAAGCGGCCGTGTTGGAAGATCAGGAAAGATCAGGATTGCGATGAATCCGGAGTATGAACGATGAAAATCTTGGTGGCTGTCTTGGGGCTTTTGGTAGCCCTTGCGGTTCTCCCTTTTGCATTGGACTGGAGGTCTCCTCTTCTGTTCTTTATCCGTCCTTGGGCGCTGATAGGGCTGATCGCCATACCGCTGGGCCTGATCCTTGCCCAAGCTTGGATCCTGTGGACTTCCCGCCCAGGGCGCCGGGTGATCGGGGTGTTCAGCGCACTGGGGCTGCTAACAGCAACTCTGGCCTTGACCAGTACTGTGGCTCTGGAAGCCCGCTTTCATTGGGTCCGCCACCAGGTCCTGCACACGCATCCCAACAAGCTGGAAAAGCTGGGACGGCATCTGATCGTAGGTTACCGTGACCTGGGGGAAGTTCGAAAATTGGTCAGGCTCGGGGCGGTCGCGGGCGTGTTCCTTTCAGCCCACAACGTTCGGGGCAAGAGCGTTGCCGAGATCCGGCAGGAAACGGAGTCCTTCCAGCGCATACGGCTGGCACAGGGCTTGCCGCGGCTGTGGATAGCCACAGACCAGGAGGGCGGTGTTGTATCGCGATTGTCTCCGCCGCTGCCTCGCCAGGCGCCCCTGTCCGAGATCGTGAAACGCTATTCGGATATGGCCGAACAACAGCGGGCTGTCCGGCGATACGCGCACACACAGGGCCGGGGTCTTGCAGAAGCAGGGGTCAACCTGAACTTCTCGCCGGTGGTGGACGTGAACCACCAGGTCATTAATCCTGATGATCGGTTCACACGCATTTACAAGCGGGCCATTTCCAGCGACCCCACCGTGGTCGCTCAGGTAGCCGCGTGGTACTGCGCGGCTCTTGAAGAGACAGGCGTACAATGCACCTTGAAGCACTTTCCCGGATTGGGCAGGGTATTTGAAGACACCCATAGGGAACAGGCCGACCTGGTGACTTCCGTTGCGGAACTGACAGTCACGGACTGGATACCGTTCCGTACGGTGATGCGTGGAAGCAGTGCTTTCACCATGCTGAGCCACGTGCGATTGAAGGCCATAGACAGCGATCGCCCGGTCTCTGTCTCACCCGCGGTTGTCGCGGGTATCATACGCGGCGATTGGGAGCATGACAACGTACTGATTACCGACAATTTCACTATGGGGGCCATATACCGCAGTACTTGCGGCATCGATAACGGAAGCATCCAGGCGCTGAACGCAGGGGTTGATTTGATTCTGATCAGTTACGATGTTGACCAGTATTATCGCATAATGTACGCTCTGCTGAAAGCCGACCGGCAAGGCAAGCTCGACCCGGAAGTCCTGCGGCGGAGCGATCAACGGCTGGCGCGTGCCGGCCGGTCCAGCAGTGCGATTCCATTCGGACAAAACTTTTGGCAATCCCCATAGCGGAAAAGGGCCTCTCCCTGGGGCTCCATCTCCCAGGGCCCTGACCGGTAGACGCACACGTGTCATTGCTTTGGAGTCACTGGCAGAGCGGTTGCTTCCTGAGGTCCGGGTGTGCTAGAATTCTGCCCGCGCACTCATCTGACTGCTGATGAACCGGCAGGGACATGCGGAATGGGCTGCCTTCTGCGTCCATGCGCGATACTGAAATCGAAACCGCGAGGGACCACGTATGATCGAGAAGTCTCACCCCCTGTACCGACCGGAATTTCCCCGATCCAATTCGTACGATCCGGATTGGATCATGGACAATCAAATGGGTCCTAATGCCCTTTGGCTCACGGAGTGGCTTTCGGGCGCCTTGAACCTGAAACCGGACATGCGTGTCCTGGACTTGGGATGTGGCACGGCCCTGAGCAGCATATTCCTGGCGCGGGAGTTTGGGGTTCGAGTGTGGGCCACAGACCTCTGGGTCAATCAGGACGACAACTGGCAACGTGTCCGTGATGCCGGGCTGGCCGACCATGTGTTTCCTATCAAGGCCGAAGCCCACGCTCTCCCCTACGCGTGCGAGTTCTTCGACGCGGTGGTTAGCGTAGATGCGTATCAGTATTTTGGTACGGACGAACTCTATCTGGGGTATCTGAGTCGTTTCGTTCGACCGGGCGGAACGATTGGTGTTGTTGTTCCCGGGCTGATGCAAGCATTCCCCGACAACATCCCGGAGCATCTCACTCAGCCCCAGTCCAACGGAACATTCTTTTGGGAAGATGAAAACATATGCTTCCTCACCCCGCAGAGGTGGCGAGAGATCTGGGAGAGGTCCAACAGAGTGGATGTGACTGTCGCTGACGATCTGCCCAATGGATGGAAACATTGGCGGGACTTTGAGATCGAACTGGAACGGGCGGGGAAGAATCGGTTTCCATCGGTGGCCGAGGCGTTGGACGCGGATCAAGGGCGATTTCTGGGATTTGACCGGCTTGTGGGGATCGTCAAGCAAGGGGGGAGTTCTCTCAACTTGTATGATCCTGCCCTCATGGCCATGCTGGATGCTGCTGACGACAAGCAGGAACCCTGACAGCATGCTCGACGCGCCCGCGATCTGACGTCAACGCAAAGGACCCGGTGGGGAAAACCGCATTGAAAGTGGCTTGGGATGAAGGACACTCGGAGGTTGTGGAACTGCTGAACGCCCACGGAGCCAAATGGAGCGTTTGATGAGGTTGGCGGCAGAGCCCTAACCGCGCCAGGAGGCGCTTCGGCCGGCAGACTTATTTTGTGACGGTCACCAATCAGTGACACGTGGCGCAGGAGGTCGCGGCACACCCACTGCAATTGGGGGAAGACCCCGTCCCGGATGTCTTGAAATCCCCGGCCCCGCTCTTGAAATTGCAGGCCGACATCAACTTGCGGACCGCTGAACCGCAGTCCGGGCATACCACCTCATCATCTCCAAAAACGAGCTTCTCGAAACAACCCAGGCATTCATTGCACTCATATTCATATATCGGCATGTCTTTTCGCATCCTCTGCAGTAACTTCACCTAACTCTAAGATGCTCTCTCAATAGGAAAGATGCAAGCCCTCAGCGGCCGGCGGTCCCTCCAAAGGCCCCGAGCGGGGCTTCCGGATTCAAGATGAAAAACGAATCGGTCCCTGGGTGGCTCGGAGCCCCCGGGGCCCCACCATGACAACGCTCTGTCCCGCTCCCCTATCGCGGTTTTCGACTCGATTTGTTCTTATCACATTCGTGATCTTGGTAAATGACCGTATCGCCGTTGGGAAACGTAAGCGTTCCGCCCTTTTTGGTCTCCACAAAACGCGCGGGCTTACCCATGTTCCGGGCCACGGTCCGCGCGTCCTTGGGCAATTTGTCACGCATGAGGCGCTTGAAGTTCACCTTTCCATCTGGATGGGACAGCCGCATGATCCCTTGGGACAGGCCTGTCACGGTCGCGCATCCCGGCTCAGCGAGCTTACCCCCGCAGCCCACGAGAACCGATACACCAAGGAATGCCGGCACAGTCAAAATGGCGAGATAATTCTTTTTCACCGTTGCTCCGGATGCTAGTAGAACAGGTTGCTACTTTTAGCATAGCAGGGCCGCTAAAGTCAATCGACAAGCGGGTTCAAACGTGACCCTTCGGTCATTCGGGGGGCTTTCGTTGGGCGTCATTGCGAGCGTAGCGAAGCAATCTCCCCCGCAGCGAACATGGGGATTGCTTCGGGACGAAATCTCCACTGCCGAACAATTGAATCGCTGCGTTAAACGCCCAACTTCGTAAAAGAGAACTTGACAGCCCTAGACGACCGGTCTACTATCGTTGCGTAGAGCATGAGGCAAGCCTGAAACATGACCAAGAAAGACACCAGATCAAGGATCCTGGAGCAAGGTGCCAGGATAGTCCATCAAAAGGGATTCAATAATACGGGCATCCAGGAGGTGCTTCAGGCCGCCGGGGTCCCGAAGGGATCATTCTATTTCTATTTCAAGAGCAAGGAAGAATTCGGGCTTGAGCTTATCAGCTATTTTGAGGGATTGATGACTGAACGAATGCGGTACCACTTTGATTCTGCGGGTTCCTCCGGCCTTAAAAGTCTCAAGGCCTACTTCGACGAGTTCAAAGCCTTTTTCGAGGAGACCGGTTACACGGCTGGATGCCCGGTCGGGAACATGGCCCAGGAACTGGGGGACCTCAGCCCGAGATTCCAAGAAAGGGTGAAGAACGCATTGGACAACACGACCTCGGGAATTCTGCGCTGTCTAGGGACGGCTCAGAGGCTGGGGGAGATCGATGAATCGCTGAACCTGGAAGAGACCGCGAACTTCATTCTCAATAGTTGGGAAGGCGCGCTGTTACGAATGAAAGCTGAAAAGAGTATAGAACCCCTTGTGATCTTTGACACCATGATCTTCGAGCGAGTTTTGGGCAAATAGTCTTTCGGAATTATGATAATCGTTCACCGGGCTTGAAGCGGTTCTGCGCCCGGCGAGAATGGAGGGGGAGACTCATCTCCCCCTCCAAACCTCCCCCATACGTAATCCCGGGAGCTTGTTCGGTTCACGGTGAACGGTTACCCCGAAATAATAAGCGGGTTTGCTAAAGCAGCAAATGTTATTTCAAATCACACTAATAAGAATGGAATATTATTTCCTTCCTCAAGACAAGTGACACCGAGGACAGGAAAAGGAAAACCACTAAAACGGCCTGTTTTGATTGACATAGAAGTGCAGAATTACAAATTGATGAATCAAGAGACAAGGCAAGCCGGCACATAACCATGAGTCAGGGTAAGACACGTGCTCATGCCGCCGGCTTTGACGAGGGTCATTTAACTTGAAGGAGGTATTCGATGAATAAGTGGCTGGACACACAGGAGTATCCTTTTGAACCACGTTATTTTGAATTGCCGATGGGCAGACTTCACTATGTTGATGAAGGCAAGGGCGATCACGCGGTGGTAATGGTACATGGCAATCCTTCGTGGTCTTTCGGGTATAGGCATCTCATCAAGGGATTGTCTTCACGATATCGCTGCATCGCGGTAGATCATATTGGGTTCGGCTTGTCGGACAAGCCGAAAGATTGGTCGTACTTGCCGGAAAAACACGGAGAAAATTTGGAAGCGCTACTGAATGATTTGAATCTGTCGAAGGTTACAATGGTGGTTCAAGACTGGGGCGGACCGATCGGACTTTCTTATGCCTTGAAATATCCCGAGAAGGTAAAAAGCCTGGTAATCATGAATACTTGGATGTGGTCTGCGAAGGGTGATCCGCATTTTGAGAAATTCAGCGGTTTCGCGGGAGGTCCCATAGGTCGATTCCTGATCAAGCGGTTCAACTTCTTTGTCAGAGTTGTCATGAAGCAAGCCTATGGCGACAAATCAAAGCTCACCAAGCACATTCACTCACACTATTTGAATGCCCTCAAGATTCCGGACGACAGGAAGGGCTGCTGGACCTTCCCTAAGCAGATTATTGCATCGAGCGAATGGCTTGAAAGCCTTTGGGAGCAGAGAAGCAAACTTGCCGATAAGCCTACACTTATCTTGTGGGGCAAGAAAGACATTGCCTTTCGTGACAAGGAGTTGACCATCTGGAAAGAGCTCTTCACCGACCGAGAGGTAAGAGAGTACGAAAATGTCGGGCACTATGTTCAGGAGGAGCTGGCCGGTGAGATGTGTCCAATCGTGGAAGGTCTGTTGTCGAGGAATGCGGAATGACGGCAAGTTGCCGGTAGTCGGGCACACGCAACCATTCATACCAATGCGCAATCAAGAGAGTGAGATCGGTTTCTTGGGTGCCACTGCCGG
>CAZGNL010000152.1:0-12887 GCA_964527475.1 uncultured Syntrophaceae bacterium | reverse complement strand
CGGCAGCTTCGTGCGCTGGAAGACGAGGAACCCGATATGGCCGATGCAGCCGGCAGCGCTTTGCCGCTCATTATGAGACCCCCCCTGACATAATCCCCCATCGTAGGTCCCGATATTTTGCTCGTTAAATGGCCAAGCGGTATTATGCCAATGCGTAATCAAGAGAGTGAGATCGGTTTCTTGGGCACCACTGCCGGCTTGTCCAGCAGTGCTCTTTATCACTTGTTTGAACGGGCATCCTATGAAAGTCCTCCTTGTTCGCGGAGGCGCCGGTCCCAAGTAGGGGAGGCGGAGCCTCCCGGTGTGCATTCCCAGGCAGAGCCTGGGAACGAGAGGAACCACCCCTTTCCGGGTCAACGTATGGGGTGGTTTGGAGGGGAGATGAGTCTCCCCTCCAAAGATGACTGGATTCTTAAGGAATTTACAGAACTGCTAACCTCATCCGGGGCGAAGCCACGGACAAGCTGTCCCAAGATTTTCGTAGTTCGTTGTCCCTTATTAGGGGTGATAGTTGGTATTAGAATAACCGTCGTGCGATGGTCATCTTTTCGGCCTCTTTGGCGCCCTCGTAGATCTCCAGTATCTTCGCGTCCCGGTAGAAGCGCTGGACGTCGTACTCGTCTATGTAACCGTAGCCACCGTGCATCTGGAGCGCCTTATCGCAAACCCAGACCGCGGTCTCGCCGGCATAATACTTGGCCATAGCGTTGAGCGACGGATCGATCTCCCCCTTGTCCACCTTCCAAGCAGCCTTGTAAGTGGAATTCCTGGCCATCTCGATCCTGGTGGCCATCTCAGCCAATATGAACTGTAGGCCCTGGTTGCTGGCCAGCGGCTTGCCGAAGGTCTTTCTCTCCTGGACGTACTGTATGGTCTTGTCCAAGGCCCCTTGAGCCAGGCCCACGCCCTGGGCAGCGACAGTGGTCCGCGTGACGTCGAAGAAGTGCATTAACTGGTGGAAACCCCGGCCTTCCTCACCGATAAGATTTTCCTGGGGTACTCGCACATCCTCGAAGGCTATCTCAGCCGTGTCACTGGCCCGGATACCCATCTTGCCGTGGATCTTGTTTCGCGTTATACCGGGTCGGTCCGCCTCCACCAGGATCAGGCTCTGCCGACGGTGCCTGCTGTCTTCCTGCGGATCGGTCACGCACAGGACGACCATGAAGTCGCAAATGGTCCCGTTGGTTATGAACATCTTGTTACCGTTGATCACGTAGTCTCCGCCGTCCTTTGCAGCGCGGGTTCGAGCTCCGGCCACATCGGTTCCAGCGTCCGGTTCCGTATACGCGCCGGCTGAAATGGCTTCGCCCGCGCAAAGCGGCGGCAGATACTTCTTCTTCTGTTCCTCGGTGCCGAACATCAGTATGTTCTCTGAGCCAAAGGGGGCCGCGGTAATGGAAAGGCAGCCGCCCAGGTCGATCCGGGCCAGCTGTTCGACTACCAAAACCGTCTCGAAGAAGCCGAAGCCCGGTCCACCGTACTTTTCAGGTACCATGATGCCGACCAGGCCGGCTTCACAGGCCCTTTTGAAGACCTCGCGGGGAAATTTTTCTTCCCGATCACATTCCTGTGCCACAGGGGCCAACTCGTTGACAGCGAACTTATAAGCCATGTCCTGAATCATGCGTTGTTCTTCCGTCAGTTCAAAATCCATGGGCTAACTCCTCAACGATGGTTCGATGTCCGACGCCGCGCTATGCCGGCTCATGAAAAGGCTCCGGGAAAATCAATTCCCGAACGGGCAAGGTCGCGTAGAACGCGCCGGTGTTGTTGACTTCTGATTAAGGCCGGTCGTGTCATAGCCAAGAAAGCCTTACCACGCCTGCCCAAGCTCACCTGACCGGCCGTCCGACCAATAACGGTACCACATTTTTCCACCGGCCTATGTACAGGCCCTGGAAACAGTCAAAACAGTTGTTCCTGTGAAACGGTTGATCGGCTCGATAGACCGGATCCCAGTCTCTCACGTCGCGCCCACAATTCTGCCGACTCCTCTAAACGCGTGGACGCTTGACCTTGCGGATTCTGCCCAGCCTGTCATGTCTCAACACACTCTAGCAAGCCGCTGAGAGTTTGTCCAGTGTCTCTTCCTGCGGTTGGCGGCCGTGAGTTGCGGAGGGGGGCTTAGGAATGGTGAGGGCAGATACATGGATCAGCCCCTACGTCCAGGCCTGGGCCCGTGCCTGGGCAACGACACTGCCGGAATTGAGAGGTTTATTCTGCGACACCGAGCACGAGCCTTTCAATTCCTCGGGGAGACTCCAGGCCGCGTTGAGCTTTACTTTTGGTGCTGAACAGATATAATGCCCACTTCGTGAATTCACGCGAGATTGAGAGACAAGTCATTTTTGAGGAGGTATTGGATGAAAAGCGGTGAAAGCGGCGGAAAAATAGCTGAACTCATCAAGAAAGCCATAGCGGACGGCGAGCTGAGCAACTCGGAGTACGATCAAATCCTAGCACTTGCCGACGCTGATGGGGTGATCGATTCCCAGGAAAAGAACCTTCTTGCACAGCTTCAGGAACTGCTTGCCAACCGCACTATCAAGAGAGTCCCTGACTGACAGGCTCTGCGTCGTAGACTATTGGGGGTGCCGCGGCCCACGCGCGGCCTGACGATCCCTTGCCGGGCGGAGTTTCGTTGTCGGTACCGATACGGTTTGGCGAGATCGCTTTGCGGCTACATGCGGAGGCTGAATGGGTTCTGATCCGAAAAGCCCGAACCTGCACTGGGAACTGCTTGACAGCAGCGAAGACCGAAGATACGGCCTATTCTCCGTCAGGATAAATCGGAATCGTTCTCCAAGGACAGGGAAGGTTCATCAATTCCAGGTCCTTACGTCTCCGGATTGGGTTACGGTAGTACCTGTTACACCGGATAACAAGGTGATCATGGTGCGGCAGTACCGACACGGAACAGGCGGGCTTTCCCTTGAGCCGCCCGGGGGCCTCACAAAGGCGGGCCGGACTCCGGAAAGAAGCGCCCGTGAAGAGCTGGAGGAGGAGACAGGCTATCGCGCCCAAGAGTGGGAACTTCTCGGGCGTATGGATGCAATGCCCGCCCTGTTCACGAACAGTTTCTACGTTTATATGGCAACAAACGCGACTCCCACGGGCAACTTAAATCCTGATGAGACCGAAGATCTGGAGACGGTGCTGGTACCGCTCCACGAAGTGAGACGTTACATAAGGGACGGCAAGATAACCTCGTCCATGATGATAGCGGCGCTGTACCTCTTTCTCGATCGCCGGGAAGGCTGATCGAGGTCAATGTGCCGGCCCGGGTGGCGAACTCATACCAACTTACATGGCTAGAAACAAAGGCACAACGAACTATGAAAGTCGTTTCCGTTGTTCACTGGTCCGTGACTTCGCCTCGGACATACCCATCGTAGGCCCCGAGATTTTACTTATTAAATGCTGAAGTGGTTTCACAATACAATGCGGATCGGAGGAACATAATGGATATCAAGGTTTTTGGTGTGGTGGGGGCCGGTCAAATGGGAAACGGTATTGCCCATGTGGCTGCCGCGTCGGGTTTGCAGGTAATAATGTCGGATGTGGCTCAGGAGTTCCTCGATCGGGGGATGGCCACCGTGGAGAAGAACCTGGGTCGAGCCGTGTCCAAGGGCAAGATGACCGAAGATGAGAAATCCGAGATACTCGGTAGGATAAGAACCACCACCGATATGGCGGATTTCAAAGACGCGGACTTTGTGGTAGAGGCCGCTCCGGAGAATCTGGTCCTCAAGACACAGATCTTCACCGAGTTGGATCGGGCTGTCCCTGAAGGAAAGGTATTGGCCAGCAACACTTCTTCCATCTCCATTACCAAGCTGGCCGCTATGACAAAAAGGCCGGAGAAGTTCATCGGGATGCACTTTATGAATCCGGTTCCGGTGATGAAGCTGGTGGAGGTGATCAACGGTCTGGCAACGGACAAGGAGACCACCGAACTGACCGTGGAGCTTTCAAAGAAATTCGGTAAGATCCCGCTGGAAGCCCAGGACTTTCCCGGATTCATCGCCAATCGAATACTCATGCCCATGATAAATGAGGCGATCTTCGCTCTTTATGAGGGCGTCGGGACCGTGGAGGCCATTGACGGCGTTATGAAACTGGGAATGAACCATCCCATGGGACCGCTGACATTGGCGGACTTCATCGGTTTGGACACATGCCTTGCGATTCTGAACGTGCTCTACGAAGGACTCGGGGATCCCAAATACAGACCGTGCCCTCTGCTCAAGAAGTACGTTGAGGCCGGATACCTGGGCAAGAAAACCGGTCGGGGCTTCTACGACTATTCGGTTAAATAGGAATAGCTGCCGGGTCTATGGGGGATCATCCCTGCGCGGACCCGGATGGCTTCTTACCGGGGTTTCTATTCCGCGCCTTTCACCAGGTACGTCCGACCTTCCCGTTCCTCAAGAACGAAAACGTTCAGATCGTTTCGGCCCGCTCTGAATGACGACTGGGGAATCATTCCAGAGAAGATCTCTTTGTTGAAAACATTCAAGGTCCTGGTGGTGGTCACGATTCGGCCGTTGAAAGAAATCGCCAAATCCCGACCTGAGTTCCTCTTATCCCGTGAGTACACCTTTCCCCATACCAATGCCGGAAGTTCTGAATAGGCAGGCTTGATCTTCTTATAGCCCCTCTTTCCGCTTACCGTAAGCTTGATGTCACTATTCGTCGTCCGGGGCAGATCTGAAACCTTCCTGGGATGATTTCCCGTTTGGGAGCCACGGAAAAAGGGTAGATCCGGTCATCGCGCGTACCGAAAAGGCGGATCTTCCGAGCCACCGCTTCACGACGTTCAGGGAACTTCGCGGATTTGGTAATACTCCTACTGCGGTCCCAGGCTTTCTTTATCGGCCGTTCGGTTCCGGAGTCGCCGATGAGGGATGAACCGTCACATGGCCAGTCGACGTGCGTTCCCAGAATCTTCAGAATGGTAGGAAATACATCCATTGATTCCGCATTGCGGTCTTTCACTTCACCGGACCGCTGGTGAGGAGTTTTGATGAGGAGAGGTATTGAGAGAACTCCTCCACAGTTGTTATTGCGTACGACGCGCCTTTGGGCGCCCGGAACGAAAGCGGCTCCATGGTCTGCAACAAGAATGATCAACGATTGATCGTACAAATCCTGCTTCTTGAGACGTGCCATGAGCAGGCCGACCAACTTGTCCACGAACCGAACCTGCATGATGCAACGCTGATAACCGGTCGCCGACGCAATTTCATCTTTGGTCCACCTCTCAGCCACGCCCATCAAACCCATCAATCCTTTCCAAGCTCCCTGTGCAAATAGGCCCGTGCGATTCGGGTACAGGGTTCCCGATGCAAGATAAGAGTACGGAACATGCGGCAACAAGGTGTGCGACCAGGAAAGTCGTATGATTACTTATCAAATCAAAAATAGGCAGGGCAACTGCAAGAGTAGTGAGGCCCAACAAATGCTCGAACCGTGTAACGGCAGATATGGACGACTCTTGTGTGATTTCATTCATAGGAGTCTCTCGCGGCTTTCCACATTTGTGCCGGCCATCCTCCAAGTTCGGCAATCCCCGATAACCGTAGTATGAGCGCCGCCGAAGGTTTTGCCCGAAATCCCGATCATGCGCCGAGAACAATGCTCGAAGTTTGGGGCTACGATTGGGATCCGGAGGAGAGCCACTGGGCGTGGGGCCAATTATCCGAACTCAAGCATGCTCCCAACAATGATGGTACGGCGAAGTCTCAAGCTTGATAGTTCGCGCTGCGCGGAGCCACAGGTGGATCAGTGTTGTCCTGCCGCGATCTCACTCTACGGTTGCCCAGCTTACCGACTCACTCAGAATCAGTACTCGAAGGAATTTCAAGAGGTCTTCATGGTCATGGTCAGAAATATTTGTTATCTCGAATCCCGCCATAAAGAATTTATTGCCGGTTCCCTTTGCCTTGACCCATCGGCAGGTAGCCTCAAACCTTATGGTCTTGCTTTCAGTCAGCATGTCCGCGGGCAACAGAAAGGTCTTGGTGTCACCGACTTTTGCCTTGATTCCCGCCACCCGCAAGCCCTGTTCAGAGAGGTCTCTCACATAGCCACCATCAGATGACTCACTGTCAAAGATGCGCAGCCGAACGGTCACCCGTGCCCTGGGGAATTCACGTGATTGAATCTGATCCACCATGTCCTTGTACATGGGAGATTTCTCATACAGTTCACCGTGTTTCACAGCCTTGGCTTGAACGAGTTTTCTGAAGAGACGTTTGAGACCTTTAGCGGTACGGTCGAATTTCTCCATGAGTTCGGAATCTGTCATCCCGGATCGGATGTCATTCAGAATTTCCTTTGCAGTGATTCTTCCTGCGCGAGGTCCTTGGACCGGCCCATCGTGGGACCTTTCAGTGGCTTCAATCGGCGTGACACCTACTTCCAGGATAGTCATGTCGCACCGGCAGCGCTCACACTGCGGAATATTCCGTATCCCGTCCAATGGAACGGTGCTCTGCTCCATGCACTTGGGGCACTCAAAAAGACCCCATTCTAAGTCAGTCATGGCCCAGCCTTTCGCAGCCTCTCCACGCGATTCATGGCCCGACATTGTAGACGTGCCTGTGCGCGCATGTCTTCAGATGTAACAGAACCACTGCTACGCCAACCACCAGGCCATTGTCGCCGCGGCTTCGGGCTATTTTGAAAAGATTCCTAATCCAAGCAAGCCGGTAATAATCAAATATGCCCCTACGATGTAGCTCAACAGACGGGGGAAAATGAGCACCGCGATACCGGCCACCAGGGCCACCGCGGGACTGACAGCGGGGTGTATGCTCATGGTCTCCTCCTGAAGAAACGAATTCTGCTGAGTAATGGAACGGTGTTGTACCTGTTCGCCACCAAATGGGCGCGGTCGGTTTCCCTTGTGTCCCTCGGTCTACCGGACTGATTGCCACCGGTTCGAGACCACATTCGGACTAATAGTCTTTATTACAGTTTGAAGGAAGTTCTGTCAAATGATGCAGAAGGGGGCCCACGGTGGTCACGTGGTATGCGGTATCCCCCGACGGTCGCAAGAAAAGGCGATTCCTCAAGTTTGTAATTTCTCAGGAGGTGTGCTGGATTGCCCGACGGAGCGGTTGCGCCAAAGGATCCCTGTGAAAGTCGCGGCCGCTGTCAAGAGACCGACGAAGAAAAGAGGCCAGTTAAACGGCGCGGGAAGCCCTCCGGCCATGATGTTCTCGTAATCGAGGCAGAAAGAAACGATGACGATCACTCCGCCCGCGGTAATCAATATCCAATCGGTCCAGGACGTGGCCAAGGTTTTGCCCCGGGCCTCACAAAACAGAACCGTCAGCCCGGAAGCTGTCATTGCCAGGGCCACGATCACAGGCGCCGGCACCGGCGACACCCACGGTACCGGAATGAGAAAGAGTAGGTCCCATGTCATGAGGGATGCAGGCCAGCCCAGAAAAATCTTCAGCCAGACGTAGTAGAACACGTCCCACACCCCGAACGCGACCATGAAATAGCCCAGCCACTCCCGGGCATTCCTCGCGGCCACCAGGGCCACCGCGGCCAGCATTATAAGGGTTGATAATTCCCGCCCCAGCTCTATGATCAGCCGTGTCCAGTGGTCTTGTCCCAGTGTTGTGATCTGTTGAAGAGTCAGGAGTGGAAACCGGAATCCTCCGGAATCGGGGGGGTAGTAGAGAGCTCGGAGATATTCCACCACCGCAGCTTCCACGTATGCGAAAGCAATCGCCCAAATTATGACAAAAAAGATCTTTCTCAACGCATTGCGTCCCGAAAAAGAAGCGGACTACCAATAATCGTTCTTGCCTGTGACCTGTTCGATGAATTTAGTCCTGCTGTAAGCCTTGCACTTGTCGCATGAAAAGTCCGACCACCTACTCTTCAGAGCCGTATCGAGGCAGTCTCTGTAATTGTCGCAATCGACTTTTCTGTACGGCCTGTCCGATTCTCGACCCCTTTTCATTAGTACAGGACAAGGTTCCATTTTACGGTGCCACCTCCAGTCCAGGTTCAGTGCAAATCGCGCGGTATCACTATCCCGAGCCATTGCTCCTCATAACCGCCTTCGGTGTAGCCAACAATTTGGAAATATGGATTAAACAGCGAAACCACCTGTGTCACCCACTCTGACGAGTGATGAATCACTAGATCAAGCGAATTCGTTTGTCAAGTAAAAACCAGCGCTTCGGGTAACCATTCACTTCCGAGCGGCCGACGGGAACGACCACGTTCCTGCGTTTGGCGCATGGCAAGAGGGCGCAGACACAGGTGCGCCCTCTCACCATCCCTTAGACTCGATAACGTGGTCTTTTCCGTCGCCCCCCGAATGATTGAAGGGTCACGGCTTCGGCTAATCCTTCATATGCGCGGGGGGATTCCAGCGGGTCCAATCACTTTTTGCATCGAATCAGTCGGACGCAATGAGGCTCAGATCATGGGCCGCGCCGGGCACAAAGCCCCTGTCTTGGGCCAGGATGTCCAGGTAGAATAGTCTCAGCGCGATTACCTCCATGACCGGGTCTTCCGTGCGATCACGGAGGTCTATTCCCACAATATACCTCTTGCATTCGTGGCATAGCTCCGCTCGCTCAAAGTCCCTGTCCTCCGAATAGATTAGTTCAAGCTTTTCGTGATCGCTGTTTTCGCAGAACGGGCATGCCGTGCGCATGTACCTCCACTCGTGCGCGCAAAAGGAGCACCTTAACCAACGGCGGCCCTCCTTGCCCTCAATAAAGCTTGTTTCGGGCCACGACCCACAGATGGGACAATAGCCCTTGAGCCATTGCAGCTCCTCGTGAAGCGGTACAATCGAGGCGGCAAATCTTTCAGCGTACGGTTTCACCAGTTGGCTGAGGAAGAATCTGATCAACGGCACATCGACTTCCATCTCTTCGGCTGCCTTCCTGATTTCGTCGTCCTGGGCCTTAACCATTGCGCTGACGAGGGTTTCACCGTGTAAACGATCCCCCTGGAGGGCTTCGTGCATTCGGACCAGCTTTTCCTCAATTGCCGGGAAGCCCCTGGTCATTGCGGGCACGAAGCGATCGGCCGCGTTGCGGAGATCATCCGTGCAGACCCGGAAGTTCTCCTTGCCCAGGATCGGGACCCCCTGCCGGAAACGATCGGGATCCACCTCCGGAACCGCCTGATCCGTATCAGAGGAAAGCTGCTCTTTGAACGCTGCTCTCTCCATGAGCAGGTCCTTGAACGCGTCCAGGATATTGGACATGGACGCTATCTCCTCTTTTGATTTCTCTATCGCGTTTTCGACGCTTTCCCTGACCTTTGCAGGCGACGTTTCATTACTCATGTGATTCTCCCTGAAAACAGTGTCTGCCGGCGAGGCAGTCTATTTCGGTGTGCAACCCGGCAATTCGGATTATATAGCGCTTCTCGGAAATAACGTCGGATTCCCAGAAACGAAGCCCTTTTGTCTCGATAGAGATTGCTTCGTTGCGAGCGTAGCGAAGCAATCCCTTTTGCGCCCTCGCAATGACACTTTACCTTCCCGTCATTGCGAGGAGTGAAACGACGTGGCAATCTCGATATCCGTGAGAACTCTCGAGAACTACCATAGGGGAGTGGTTTGTCTTTGAAAAGGCTTTTTTGAGGAACGCGGATCTCCTCGGGCGCCTGGCTTTCAGTGGAGCCGGCCGGATAGAACCAACCGCCCCGCTTCTCATACGAGAGGCGGGGCGTTGGTTGTTGTTGAAGCGTGACAGCGTCTACTTGCCCGCTGCCAACGAGTAGCACTTCTTGGGATCCACGACGAGGTAGATTACCCGCACATCGTCGGCATTGATCGCCTCAGCCTTTGGATTGGTCTTCTTCAGTTCAGCGACCCTCTTTTCGGCCGCGGCCAGGATTGCGTCCCGATCGCCGAACTGCATGGCGCCCGTCGGGCAAGATTTCACGCATGCAGGCAGCAAATCGGCTTGGACCCTGTCCAGGCACATGGTGCACTTTACCAGGACGCCGCTCTTCTCATTCTTCCGCGGGATGTTGTATGGACATCCTTCCAGAGTGGCTTTGAAATCGAGATCCTTTGTCTTGGGAGTGTACACCACCGCTCCCGTCTTTTCATCCTGAACGATCTCGCCTTTCTCCACTTCGGCCATACAGCCCGGGGTGAGACAATGGCGGCACTGTTCCGAGAAAAAGTGCCAGTATGCCTTGCCGGAGCCGTTCTTTCCTTCGGTGAAACGAACGATCTTCCAGGTTTGACCGGAAAGATCTTGTGGGTTCTCATAGCTGCCCACGTTCTTGGTCTTTGTGCCTTCAAGTTGATTCCACTGTTTGCACGCTACCTGGCAACCGCGGCATGCCGTGCATTTGGAGGTGTCAACTAATATGGACTTTCCTGACATATCCTACACCTCCTTCCTATGCCTTTTCCACGTTGACCATGAACGCCTTTGTTTCAGGGATCATGGTGTTCGCGTCTCCGACGTTGGGGCTCAGCAGATTCGCGCTGTCCCCACCGTCCTTTGGTGTTACCCATCCGAAGCACCAGGGCAATCCGACCTGGTGAACGGTCTTCCCTGCCACCTTGAACGGACGGAACCGGGTCGTCACAATGGCAACGGCTGCAACCTCACCACGGGCCGAGGTCACCTTTGCCGGCTCGCCGTTCTTGATGCCTCTCTCTTTTGCCAGTTCCTCGCTGATTTCCACAAAGAGCTGTGGTTGGGTCTCGATCAGCCAGGGCTGCCATCTGGTCAGGACACCGGTCTGCCAATGCTCGGTCACCCTATACGTGGTAGCCACAACAGGGAACTTGGGATCGTTCTTGGCAAACGGGTCCATCGGACCGTCAAAGATCTTGATAGCAGGGTTATTGAACTGGCTGGACATAGCGTTTTTGGCGACGGGACTTTCAAGGGGCTCGTAGTGCTCCGGAAACGGACCGTCCGCTCGTCCCGGACCAAACACACTCGCCACGCCGTCAGGCTTCATGATGAACGGGCGTTTGGTCTTCTCCGCGTTGCTCATGGGCGGCCATCCGCCGTCGGGTACGTCCCCGACCCACTTGGTTTTCGGCCCGGTCCACTTGACGACCGGCCGCTTGGGGTTCCAGGGATTACCGTTGAGGTCCACGGAAGCGCGGTTGTAGATGATCCGGCGGTTGACCGGCCAGCACCATGACCAACCGCTATAGAGGCCCAAGCCGGTGGGATCGTCCTTGCCCCTGCGGGCCATCATGTTGCCCTTGTTGGTGTAGCTGTTGCAATACAGCCAGTTCCCGCTGGAAGTGCTCCCGTCGTCCTTGAGGTAGGCAAACGACGGAACAAGATCGCCCTTCTTGAACTTCTTGCCCTTCTTTTTGAACTCCACATCCTCCAGGAAGTACCCGTTGATCTCCTTGGCAACCTTGTGGCTGTCAAACGTCCCTTTGGTAGTGTAGTCCCACTTGAGGTTTACGATCGGCTCGGGGAACTTGCCGCCCTTGGCGTACACCTTCTTGATCGCGTTCATGAGATCGGTCATGATCTCGCCGTCGGGCTTTGAGTCACCGGCCGGGTTCCCGGCCTTGTAGCGCCACTGGGCCCACCGACCGCTGTTGGTGATGCTCCCCTCTTTTTCGACCGAGGCCGCGCACGGAAGCATAAAGACTTCGGTCTTGATCTTTTTGGGATCCATTCCGGGTCCTTTCCAGAAGGAGCCGGTCTCGTTGTCGAACAGATTGACGTTGACCAACCAGTCCAGCTTGGCCAATGCCTGCCGGTTCTTGTTGGCGTTCGCTCCGCTGCACGCGGGATTCATGCCCCAGGCAAAGAAGCCCTTGATCGTGCCGTTGTACATGGTGTCAAAGAGATTCAACCAGGAGTAGTTCACCCCGTCGTCCAACTTGGGCAACCAGGAATAGCCGAAGTCGTTCTTCTTGGTGGCCTTGTCCCCGAAAAAGGACTTGAGCATGCTCACCGAGTACTTCGGATAATTTCCCCACCAGTTCGCGGAAATGGGATCGCCGGTCTTGGGGGTGTACTTTGTGTTGTAAGCGGCCAGAGTCGCCTGGGAAGCCTTCGGGGTCTTCAGGTAGCCCGGCCAGATGTGGTACAGGATGCAGTGATCCGTGGAACCCTGCACGTTGGACTCGCCGCGCAGCGCGTTCACGCCGCCACCGGCCATTCCGATGTTTCCGAGCAGAAGCTGGATAATGGCCATGGTACGAATGTTCTGGGTACCCACTGTGTGCTGGGTCCATCCCATCGCGTACATGATAGTGCCTACCTTGTCTTTGGTACCCGTGGACGCGTACATCTCGTAGACCTTCTTGAGGTCGTCAACGGGTGTTCCCGTAATCCCGGAAACCTTCTCAAGGGTGTACCGGGAATAATGCTCCTTGAGTAGCTGGAACACGCAGCGAGGATTCTTCAGGGTCAAATCTCGTTCTGCCACTCCCTTGGAATCCCTTTTTAAGCCCCAGAAAGACTTGTCGTACTTCCGCTTCTTGGGATCATAGCCCGCGAACAACCCGTCCTCGAACTTGAACTTGTCCCCGATGATGAAAGACGCGTTCGTGTAGTTGGCCGCGTAATCCTTGAAATACTTCTCATTCTCAATGATGTAGTTGAGCATCCCTCCGAGAAACGCGATATCGGTCCCGGAACGAAGGGCAGTGTAGAAATCGGCTACGGCCGAAGTCCTGGTGAATCGAGGATCCACGGAGATCAGCTTTGCCCCGTTTTCCCTGGCCTTCTCAACCCATTTCATGGAGATAGGATGGTTCTCGGCAGCGTTGCTGCCGGTAATGAGGATACAATCACTGTTCTTGATGTCGATCCAGTGATTGGTCATTGCGCCGCGCCCGAACGACTCTGCCAGAGCCGCAACAGTGGCGCTGTGTCATATTCGGGCCTGGT
>CAZGNL010000151.1:0-12968 GCA_964527475.1 uncultured Syntrophaceae bacterium | reverse complement strand
AAAAATCGGTAGGGAGCATGTTTGGGTATTCATCACCCGGATATTCAGTGATTTCCTCGTGTTTCCGATTCCATCGTATCAACTGCGGGCGGTCGTCCCAGACGTAAAAGGTGCCCGGCAGGGTATCGAGAATCTCGTCCAATGTTCTCTTCTCTGTCCTTAGCAAGTCATTGGATCTCTTGAGTTCGGCAATTTCTCGCTCCAATTCCTCAACCGTTGTTTTCAATTCCTCAATGCCATTCTTCCGGGACATTTCCTACTCCAAAGTGATGACGGTCATAAATTTGTCCGTTTCAGAGCGCGGGAGGGGCGCCTGGGCCATGGCTATGCGCCGAGGCCGAGACAGTGAACAAGAGGACGGGCCCAAGAACTTTGCAGATCGCTTTCATTGGTTCACACATGTCGGCGATTGTTCAGGTCTCCCTCAATCCTGGAAATTGGAGCAAAGGCCGGTCGGCCACCGGTCTCCCGCATTTCGTGATTGCCGTTGACCAGCCTGGAAACGGCATTAAGAAAGTCCCGTCCTACTTCTGTGCGAAATCTACGGGGTGTCTTGCCGAGATTCAATCTTAGCTTCATTTCCCCGGACCGTCAATCTCGCCACCGAGGAACGAACCTTCCCCAGTTGCTACCTGATAGCTATCAGCCGGCAGCAAGCATCAAGCCCCATTCTCAAGCCGCCTATAGCAGTTCCCGAAAGTTTTCACGGATTGCTAGGCTGGAAAGCCTGCCCCACGGGAAGAAGTCTCCGAGCAATCGGAAATTACTTTCGAGAACCACCATAAGCCCGGTTCTTCGCTCCGGACCGTAAGGGTCCGTCCCGGAATCACCCTTGCAACTGACAGGTGCTTCATCCTTGCGATAAAGAGGGCGACGCATGCGTAGCCCCTACCTCCTTGGCCCGCGGCAGTTGGCCCGGTCTCCGGCGGCCATCGGCGCCCTGAAGCGCTTTCCGCAGGCGGCAGGCTAATTTTGTGACGGACCCTTAGGGCCTGCCACGAAATAACTTTGGATTCTCCTGTAGGAGCGGACCGATGTGTCCGGCCTTTCCCGCATGCGCACCCCTACATTGGGCAGACACGCAGAGCCTGCCCCGGACTCCGATCCGGGGTCTGCCCCTACAATTGCGTCAGCAACCTGTTGCAAGGTTTGTTTTGTGACACTCCCTAAGGGAAAGCGGACCACGCCCGATAGTCGGGCGGCACAAGCTCCTGAGAGCACGGCTGATTCCCCGAAGAAGTTTCTTTCCGTCCACCACATTAGAGAAGTCCGTTGTGTGCCGCGCTTTTCTGTCACGTGCTGTAGGAATGGAGAATGATTTGCGAATCGAGCACTGGAGTACGGGAGTAGCGAAGTGTGAAGACCCCCTCACCCTAACCCTCTCCCCCAAAATGGGGGAGAGGGGACTCCTCTTGCCCCCTCTCCCTCTGGGAGAGGGGTGGGGTGAGGGCCTTCCGGATAACCGGTGCAGAACAAATTTGCGCAGCACACAAGTCCGTTCCATCAGTCAGGGTGGTTGAGGACAGGATTGCCTCCTGCCACAATCCGACAGCCCCTCCTCCATATCTCGAAAACGCGCCTTGCCTTCTCAACACCCTTACCATGCGGAAAGCCTGGGGCGTCTGCCTCGTCACACATTGTCCAAGGCGAAGCCAAGGACTACCAGGCCGTGGACAGGCCTCTATTACCCCTTGGTGCCTGCTAAAGGCATGAAGCTGTTAAGGGGATTCGACATTCTTGGTCTTTTGTAGGCGAATCCTCGCGAGGGAGGCCATAATCTTAATGTAATGCTTTAACTCATAATGATATCACTCAGGCATTACAGTATAAACAAATGACCCATGTACTTTGTGCATTGGTCGCAGAGTGGAACCTGGAAGTCATCATGGTGTGGTTCAGCTATATTTTTAGAGCCTTACCACGTAGCCATTCACTTTCGGGGGGGAGGGCAGACACATAGGTCTGCCCCTACGTCCGGGCCCAGACCCGTGGGGCAGAGTGTACGGCGCGCACCTGTGTGTGCGCCCTCTTGCCATGCGCCAAACGCAGGAACGTGGTCGTTCCCGTCGGCCGTTCGTAAGTGAATAGTTACCTTACACCCATTATTTCATTGACGACATTATGAAATGATGATAGAATACTTTTCAATAATCTAAGAACTAGGTAGTAATATTAACAGTTTCAGTTTTAGGAGTTAGGTATGGGATTGAAATCGTACTGTTTCGGTCCATGTATTGCAGTGATGCTCGCGCTTGTAAGCCCTTTAACTGTGCTGGGCTTCCGCTGTGAGCCGTCTGACATCTCTTCATCCTCCCGAATTCAGTCGAGTCGTACGGCTGTGCAACGGCTTGCATCTTCGGCTCGCTCGCCCATTGCCTTTTCCCATTCACCTGTGCGACATCGTGTCTCACCGGGTCCGCGACCCGCCTCGGGGAATTCGCCCCGGTACACTCCTTATTCCATGAGCGCTTCTGGAACAAATGCCTCTCGGAAGACCCCGTCATCCCCCTTCTCACTGAGTCGATTGACCGTGGCAATCATGGGCAACCGCCTGGAGGAGGCAAGCGCCGGACAGTCGGGATTCGTTCCGCCTCCAGGATGCGTTCCGATGCTCCCTCCCGCGCCCGCGGTGCCGCCGACATCACAGTGAGTCAACATCCACGCATCAAAGAATCACTATCTTCTTGATTGCGGCCACCACCTCTTCGGGGTCATCCATTACCTGAAACAGGTCCAGGTGCTCCTTGGACAACATGGCATTCTCTTCCATCATGGTGTTCTCCAACCACGATACGAGACCTTTCCAGTAGCTCTTGCCCACCAGTATGACCGGAAAGGGTTTTATCCGGTGGGTCTGGATCAGTGTCAGGGCCTCAAAGAGTTCGTCCATTGTCCCGAATCCTCCGGGCAGAACCACGTAGGCCATCGCGTACTTGACGAAGCTCACCTTGCGAACAAAGAAGTATCGGAAGTCAACCTTCACGTCCAGGTATCTATTGGGGGTTTGCTCTTGAGGAAGCTGTATGCAGAGCCCGACGGATTTCCCACCGGCTTCCTGTGCGCCTCGGTTTGCTGCCTCCATCGCGCCCGGACCTCCACCTGTCGCGACACTGAACCCATTCTCCGCGAGCAGCCGCCCTACAACCATTCCCGTCTGATAGATCGCTGAATCCTCCGAAGCCCTGGAAGAACCGAACACCGCGACAGATGGTCCGATTTCGGCTAAAGTGTCAAAGGCATCTACAAATTCAGAGATGATCCGAAAGATCCTCCAGGTTTCTGCCCTACCAAGGTCGTCGATGACATACTGCTTGCTATACATAAGGCCTTCCTTGCTGAATTAGGTTCATCGGGTTGCGCTCCCGGTTCAAAGATCGGGCTCAAGGGCACGTACGAACAATATTCCGTGTTCGCGGCTGCTCCATTGTGCCTATCACGAAACCGTTTTCCGGCTGTGAAGCCAAATAGTATGCGGCTCACTGAGGTGTGTCAACGGAAAAGCAATGATGTCATGCGGAGGAAGCCCACGAACCGGGCTACGCGGAAACATGGTGAGGGGAGTGCAGTGGCATCTTTTCGGCATTGATAATCTTCGAGCTTCAGGCTATAATCCAAACCTAGGAAAGGCCTGAAGTCCCTGGCTGGACGTCTAGGTCGCACAGATCAGTGCTCGGATGGCGGAATTGGTAGACGCAGTGGACTCAAAATCCACCGCCCTTACGGGTGTGCGAGTTCGACTCTCGCTCCGAGCACCACGATGATTTCCAGGGGTTGCGGCTGGGTGCCCGCAGCCCCTTTTGTGCTCGCACTTTTCCCGTATCAGCTTCTCTTGCCATCTACGCTCAAGCTCCACGCCCCCACCAGGTCGCGAATGACCCCGAACCGAAACACGGATCAGGCCTTCCTGCCAAGTTTTCGGCCTCAAACCGACCAGACGTTCCAGCCGCGCCGGATACGTGTCGAGACATCTGGTGTGTCGGCGCACAGTAGGCGACTAATCCCAGCATCAACAAGCCTCTGCGTGACCATGTGACTCTTAATGTGGGGTGCATTAATCCCCTCCAGGAGTTCGCAGACGGTACAGATAGAAATCGCTTCCGGTTCCGCTGATAAGAGAACGCTTCAGGTCGGCCAAAATTCCGAGGGAAGAGCTTCCCTTTATGTAGGCATCGGGATCGAACTTGAACACATGGACCAGTTCATAGTTGTCGTCAAACCACTCCTTCTCAATAGGGGAAAGCTCATAACCCTGCAGAGTTTTGTACTCCACAATGTGAGACCTCTCCAGGAGGTACGTGGGTCGCGCTTCCTCCACAAACAGTATCCACCACTCTTTGCCGTATTCACGGATGTAATCGGCTATCTGGGGTGAGGTCGAGCCCACTTCGTCATACGCGCGAATCCCCGCAAAAAAGGGGATGTGTCCGGCCGGTTCGAGCAGTAGAGTGTCTGACGCTTCGGCCTTGTTTTTCAGATACTTACCGATTTGCTTGCGGTACGATTCCCGGGCCCCATGTCTGTACGCCAGGCACCATTCGCCGACCGCGGAAACGAGAAACAACGCGCTGATAGCGATGATCGACGCCCTTCTCCACTGGGTTCCTTCCGAGGATACCAGGTCCACAAGGGCCGCTGCCACGACGAAGAACCCGAAAAAGGAACTGGGCCACAGGTACCATGGCCACACAACCCCACCCAAAGCGTAGGCCACCGGCGGAACCAGGGCCATGCCGATGAATGTGGAGAGCAGCAGCAATCGCCCGGTATTGTGACGGTTGAGCAGCAGGTAGTAGATAAATATGGAAATGGTCAGGAAAAAGAAAAAGACTCCATACGGTTCAAGATACCTGGTGTTAATGGGTGTGAAAATCCCGGCATAGGAGCCTCCAATCCCGCCATAGACATCGGATCTGAAAGCAAAGAAGATCCTTTCCAGATTCTGCACAAACAACGGAAGCGTGCCTAGACCATGACTTATGAGTCCCTTTGCAATCATTGATTGAGTGACGGGAGAGCCGAAGTACAAGTAGTTGAAAGACAACCATGAAACCAGCCCGACAAGGAGGCTGAACCCCATTGCAAGAGGCACGCGCCGCAGGCGTACGGCCAAACAGCATAACAGTATTCCACCAAAGGCGATGGCATCAGGTCGGACCCACGGTAAGAGCATCATCGCTACATAGGCATGCGGTCCGGTCCACTGTTGAAACATACCGTGCACTATGACGGATATCACCAACAGCAAGAGGCAATATTCCATGCCGGAATACGCTATTCCGAGGGCCAAAGGCGAGGAGCAAACTAGAGTCCAGAGGAAGATCTTGCGCCAATAGTCCAAGAACAAAACAGATGCCAACAGGTACGCGGCCAGGATCAGCAGGCAAGAGTTGGTGATAGCAAGCGTAGGAATAAACCATTTCCGCGCCAGATGATATGCTGTCGCGGCAAGAAAAACATAGGCGTGGGATGTTGCAGCAGAGACTCTTTCTCCCGGATTGAAACCATAGACCCCGGTATTTGCCAGGTTTACGGCACACCTCAAGGTAATGTAAGCGTCCTCTTGAATAGCGCTCGTCCAATGAAAAGCAATATGAAGAACAATCAGCAACACGCCGATTGCCACGACAATAATGAACCGTCTGTAAGAGGATGCCGGGCCCATGCACTCCTGCTCCGGGGTCCGATTTCAGGCGCGGACTGAGACAACGTCTGTGAATTCAGCGCGTGCAGGGAGATCCGTCCCACGATGGCGATCTTCTCCACGTGGTCGCGGGAAACGTTGACAAAGCGCGGACAGGACAAAGAAATGGGATGACAGGATTCATGTGCAGTTCGGGCATAAGCCGAGCAAGGAGTTTCATGTTTCGTTGTGCCATGAATTTGCGGTATGAGCGCTCCAATGAAAGTCCTCCATGTTCGCGAAGCCGCCGGCTCCAAGTATGAGAGACAGAGCCTGGGAACGAGAGGAAAGGACTTTCATGCTCCGTTGTCGCTGTTTTGCAATGGAAGTTGGTATGCGTCACGCGTTCAGCCTTGTCCTGGAAATGATCTCCAGCTTCACCGCATCCGGAAGATCGTCAAAGTACGCGCTGTATCCCGCTACTCGCACCAACAGTCCCGGGTATTTCCCTGGATTGCTCCGAGCGTCTTCAAGAGTGGCTTGATCGAGCACATTGAGTTGAACCTCCATTCCCCCCTTTTCAAAGAACCCCCGTAACAACGCGGAGAGGATGTCCACCCCTTTGTCCCCTGCAACCGTCACGGGATCGAAACGCAGGTTGAGCGCGTACCCGTTCGGAGAGAGAGTCGAATCAACTCGCGCGACCGAATTGAGGACCGCGGTAGGCCCCTGTCGTTCGCTCCCGGTGGAGGGGCTCAAACTGGCTGCAAGAGGCTCTTTGGCCTTTCTCCCACTGGGGAGTGCGCCCATCTTCCGGCCGAAGCCGACGTAGCCAGTGTCCGAGTAGAAACCAGGGACGTACGGGCCGCCACGGGTGTTAGCGTGTCGGGTCACGGCTGCATGAAATACTCTTACGGCCAGATCCGCATACTTGTCGGGCAGTTCGTGGTCGTTCCCGAATTTGGGCGCGTTGAGGAGTTCAGCGTGCATCTTTGCATCGGAAGCAAAGTTGTTCCGCACGGCCTTTAGCACAGAGGCCAGAGAGTATTTCTTCTTCTGAAATACCACCTCGTCGAGCGCAGCCAGTGAGTCCGCGACATCTGCCACGCCCACGCCCTGAACACCGCTGTGATTGTAGAGAGCGCCCCCCGCGGTGACATCTCGACCCGACTCAATGCAGCCGTCCACCAGCATGGAAGTGAAGAGAGTCGGTTGAAAATCCCGGTTTCCGCCCTCTATCACTCGTAGGTCATCGATCATACGTTGCGAGATGTGCTCAACCTGAACCTTGAACGCGTCAACTACCTGATCAATGCTCGTAAACGAACCCGGATCAGGTGTGGGGGCCCCTACCCTGCCTCGACCCTTGAGCCGTCTGCCGGCATTGAGCGCCAGTTCCAGGCAAATGGGAAGATTGAAGAGCGCCGCGTCCGTTGAAAAGAAACTCTTCCCAGGTAGTCCGAGCTCCACGCAACCCACGATTCCGTAATCACGTGCCTCCTCAAGCGGATACCCATGAAACACCAGCGAGTCAATGGAGACCTTGTCATTGAAAGCCGCGGGCATGGCCTTGCCTTGTCTGGCAACGTCCATAACACGATTCACATACGCGTCGGGCGATCCCTCGTGAACCCTTGCCTGATAGCTGGGCTCCTTGAGGCAGGATTCCTCGATCACATCGAGAAACAGGTACGTGAGGTCATTGACAGCGTCGTTTCCGTCACGGTCCATACCACCGAGCGTCACGGTCTGGACCATCAACAGGCCGCCGTGGTAATCGCTGATTCGCGCGGACAAAAGATAAAAGTGCTCGTCAGTCTTGGCCCCGAAACAGAGGAGAAGTTCCTTTGCTCGGTCGAGGGTGATCCTTCCTTCCTCAAGGTCCCTCTTGAAGTACGGATAGAGGTACTGGTCCATCCGGCCAAAGGAAATAGCCGAATTGAGCCCCTCCATATTCACCAGCAGATGACACAGCCAGATGGACTGCAAGGCTTCATGAAAAGTCTCGGCAGGCCCGTCCGGGACCTTTCGACAGATCCGGGCGATCTCTTTCAGCTCCGCTGCACGTTCCTCGTTCGGTTCTTGAGCGGCCAACCGATCCACTTCGCGGGCCAGGCGATTTGCGAATTCCATGAGGGCCTCACACGCGATCCGCATTCCCTTGTGGACATCGTCGTCTTTGCCCTCCATGTATTCAAGATAGCCCTTGATCCCCCATTTGAGGACCTTTTCATAATTAGGGATCAGGTGTCCGATGCCGTTGTTCTCGTTGATCAGGTAGTAGTTCGCGGTAAGCTGACCAACCGTGTACCGAGCCATCATTCCGAATCGTGACGAGAACGCGCGAACAATGAGGTTCCGCGTAAGCCAGTAAGGGAAAACTCTGAAAAGGAGCTTGAGACGATCCGGCCACGATATCTGAAGCGGCGCGGTTCTCCTCTTGTCCATCCACAGCAGTTCCTCGCTCAGGAAGACCCCCGCCATTTCCGGGTGCATGAGCGCGGATCTGCGCTGACTCCCCACATTTCCCACGATCAGCTCGTCCGGGTAGATAGTCACGGATTTGTTCTTCAGGAGGTGCCGCATGGCCTTGGCCTTCCGGATGACCATCGGCTCCTTGGGATCGTCGTGATTCTTGAAGAAGTCCGTCACCAGATATGCCCGTTCCGGACACAAATGAATCGGACTTGAGAGGATCTCCTGCCTTATACGAGCGAAGCGCTCGGACCTGGAAGCTTCATCGGTGGCGTAGGCCGGTAATGACATGGATGCACTCCTTAACGGGTACGGTTCAACCGTCTCTTCTTGGGAAGTACTTCGTTCAGACGCTCGAATTCATGACCCACTACAGCCCTGATGATTCGGGCTCTTGGGGCCGCTACCCCGAATAGTAATGCATTGTCCAGGAATATACAACGGTCTTTAGAAGTTCATTGCTGCAATGCCGAAGGGGCGTCCCGACCAAATCGAGGCGTGTCACGGGTCGGCCAAGCCAAGGCCACTCACAGTTGAGGCGAGCGACCGCGGGATCAACGCTCACTGACGCGCCCACTATGAATGTCTCCAAATCTGGTCTGAGGCAGGAAAGCAACAAGCGATCTCCGAAGGATCGGAGAGAAACCTGCCTGAGCGTTGGATTGACCAAATGCTGCGCCGACCGTGTTGAATACCAGATCACCATTCCTAGCGAGCGTGGGCCCCGTCTTGCGCACACAGAACGCGACGGAACCGGATGGCCTGCGAGAGCCGGTCAGTCCCCCGAACCACGCGCGAGTCACGGAACGCGGTGAGTTCTTGCCAAGCGCACCGCTCTGAAATCGCTATGGTTGTCCATGCCGGGGGGAAGATGTGGTGTGTTTGGCTTTGCCGGCCCGTCGTGGAAATTCCATCCGGCCCACATCTACCCGTGGAGACCTTTGCACCCGGGGAGTAGTGGACCTCTTCATTCTAACCAAAGCACATGAATTCAATGGTAAACCGGGCGTTCCACAGTCCGGTCGGATCGCTTTTCAGTCCGTCCTGTAGAATTGCTCCTATATGAAACGTGTACTTGCCGCCAGCCAACTTGGTTTCCCGGATTTCAAAAAGGATGCAAGCGACGGTACTCGGTTTGTACGGCTCGCTCGTTGTGTCCCCAAACGACAGTTCCATTGCCTTGATCGCCGCGTGAACAGCCTTGGTCTTCTTCGGTACCTTCACCGTGTACGCCTCATCGTATAGCCCGGTCAACGGCGACGGTGGATTCTCTGGCGAGAACTCGGCGAACGCCGTGTGGATCAAGGACAATCCTTTTGGCCATCTAGGTTCTACTTCGGACATTCTCAATCTCCTTTCTATACCCTCCGGCATGGAAAAGTGGAAGTCGCGCACAAGAAAGCAAAACTTCACCGTTACCCCAAGAACAGCTTTCCCGTTCTAGAGTGATACGGCGGGCAGTGAAAGCGCAAGTAATTGGCCCGCAAATCAAGAGTCAGTGGGCCTCAACCCGAGGCCTACGGACTTCGCTACTAGCCAAGACCATCGGCCGCATGGCGAACATCAGACCAAGTCGGCGATTCTGCCTGAAACCCATTTCGGCCAGCTAGAGAATTGGCGGTTGCGTCATTTTTGCTGCCGGTCCCCGGACTTCTTCCTACGGTACCTCCGAAGCGGAGGTTGCGTCTGAGAGAGGTCCCGCAGCACCTGTACCGGCTCTTTCTGAACGTAACTCCGAAGCGGGGATTGCGTCACCGACAAGTCTCTTGGCGGCCCGGTAGGACTCCAACGCTTCCACTTTCGAAGTGCCGGCTGCTGCAATAGAAGTCTCGGCCTGATCCTTCCATACCGGCTGGTCGCCCTGACAATATCGTATCGCAATTGCTCGACCGCCGTCGTGGCGGGCGGGGTCAACGGTCTGACTGTGAGCAAGGTGTTGACTCGCCGTGGCACCGCTTGCGCGTTGCTGATATCAGGGATCACCGCACAGGCCAGCATGGCTACTACAACAAGTTTCAACAAGCAGAGGCAACTTCCCGCGGCCAGGAGTTGAGGTGTTCTATGTGTTACTGCGATCATGATCTTCCTCTCTCTCAGCGAATAGCTCCGAGCCAAACGGCCCATGCGTCCTCGCGCTTTGTCAACAGTCGGTCCGGCTTGCTCCGCAAGTGGATCGCTCAGCGGGGGGCGTCCCGCTAGTACGTGCCGCCGAAGCTAAGCTCGATACCGACTACGGGATCAATCTTCCTGTTGGGGTTAACGCCCCAGTTGTTAGCTATTGTAGGATTATCCCAGCCGGCCACCGCCTTGTCAACGCAGGCAAAGTTGAACCAGCGTCCGGGTTGCCAATATGCCACTCGCGCGGAAATCGCCCAACCTTGGAGGAGTTCCCAGATGAAACCTGCCCCTACCTCCCAGCCCAGATCGTCGTCAGGTATCGCCGGCGACGGTGCTGCCCATGAGCCTCGTATGCCATAGTCTACCGTGCCGTCAAACCTTCCCAACCCGTCCAGGGCGGGATTGGGCCTTACGAAACCCAGCCCGTATCCGTGAGAGTTCCTTCGCGCGCTCAGCGCAGAGGCCTCGAATATCAAATTGGATGCCACCGCATAGTCTACTTTTACGGCAAACGTTCTCGCGTCGGCAAGGTACGCCTGCGAGTCGACGCCGCCCCCATATCGGTAGGCCAGCAACATAGAGTACGGGTCAAAGAGTCCGAAAGCCTGCTGAGGATTCTCCTGGATAAATGGCTGTCTGTCGATTAATATGCCGTGCCTCCGGTCGGGACCCGGCAGCCACGAGAAGAAGAATCGAACGGACCCCGGTCCGAACCACATTCCTGCCTCGGCCATGTACCGCCACGATTCCCAATAATCCGGAGCGAAGAGACTACCACTCCCATCCGCTGGCTCCGCAGTCCCAAAGAATGTGTTGTTCTGTGACCGCTGGTACCTTACGAGCCTGTTGAACCAGTCCAGTTCGGTGTTGAAGAAAAACCGGCGGTTGCTGTATCGCAAGAATGTCCAGCCTTCGCAGATACCGGTGTCAACTGTGGGCGCACCGCTTCGCAGGGCTGTACTGCGCTGCAATTCGGGCCCCTGATGAAACGATGCCCACACCGCTCCTGCGCCCAAGGTCAGGTCCGTGGACTGATAGAGCAGATAGCCCATGTAGTTTTGCGATCGGGCAGCATTCATATCCCGAGTATTCCAGAGGTTCCACTGCGCATTAACTGGCGCCACCAGTGGCATCTGCTGCCACGGCAAAACGCCGACGCCCAGTATCAGGCGCGCCGGGCCGTATTCCGCTCCACGATACGTCTTGCCGGCCTGCCACGGTGACTCGCCTTTGGAACGCCACATTTCAGGCGGTTTGTTGATATCCAGTTCCCTCGGCTTCACGCCTCGACATCTCAGTTTGTTGGACGGATCGTCTGGTAAGATGTCCTCGGTCGGCCTCACGCACCATTTCATGTTTCCATCGGCGCCGCGGTATTCGACTATTTCTGGCGGAGGCTCTCTCGGCGCCTTGAAAAGCCCCCAGGACGCTGGGTTGAACCATGTGTGCATGCTTCTGGGGAGCAACCCGGCGCGAACGAGCGACCCCAAAATGTCAGGAACTGGGACGGCTTGTTCGATGGAGAAATATTCCTGTGTGCGGTTCGCACTGAATTGCAGTCCAAGTCCGCGCACGAAGACGCGTTTGCCGTAGCCGAGTGTCACGTACGGGGTGTCCACATCGATCGACCACATGGTCATCTGCGCGGGTGACATGGCCACATACGCCCCCGGCGCAGTCGCCGTGTCGTAGGTGGCTATAGTGTATCTGCCCTTTAGCCTCACCCACTCGTTCCCCAAGCTCGGTTGTACTGCCAACCCCAAGCTGGACCCCGCGGCATCGCTCCCCGCGACCAATTCCCCCACGTCCTCGGACAGGTTGCCCACCCATCCGTTCAATGGCGCCAGGGATCCTCCTGTGCCGGCGCCCGCATCTACGTCATAGGTCCCGAAGAACCCACGGCTCCCAAGCTGTCCATAGTAGCTGTAGAGCCATCGATTCTCCGCTCCGGCAAAGTCGAAGCTCAACTGTGCGAAACTGGGTGCCGGCAGCACGAAAACGATCTGCACGAGAACAATGGCGGCGAAGACCATCGATCTTCTTGACATCTTGTCACCCTCCCACTGAACCACAAAGAGGCGGCCCCCCGCCGCTTGAGACAGACAATCTGTTTCTCTGACTCCGCGAATCCTGTCCCACTCAGGGTCGCTTTGCCGGAAACGAACCTTTTCGACGGTGCTGGAAACTGTATTGTGCTCATTGTGCATCGGCGCGTGGATACATGTCAAGACATTTATTCGGCTATAAAACGGGGGGTCGCAATACCGAGCATATGCCAGGTATAGATCCTGTGCTACCTATCCAGTCACGAACAACTACACCTAACCTTCTTTGCACGTAATGGTTCACCGGGCTTGAACCGGTTCTGCGCTCGGTGAGAATGGAGGGCCCACTCGACGTGGTGTCAATGGGTTCTCCACGATATATCCGTCCTTCGACCAAGTAGGCCCATCCCTCGACATTCCCGTGTGCCCGTGCAAAGCATAGACCCAAAACCTTTCTCGAAGCACCCACGCCCGGCGGACCGGTACGGACTATAAATGAAGCTCCCACGCCAACCGGCTCGCAAATTGGCCCTACGCCCAGTAGCTCCCCCTCCAAACCTCACCCATACGCAATTCCGGGAGCTTGTACGGTTCACGGAACGGTTACCTCTTCACAGCCAATTGACTCTTAGGCAGGGTGTGCCGACATCAGATTCCCATTTCCGACTTGTGCTGACCGCGATTTTTGCGTAATGAGATATCATGGTGAA
>CAZGNL010000150.1:0-13223 GCA_964527475.1 uncultured Syntrophaceae bacterium | reverse complement strand
GGCGTAGGGGCAGACCTATGTGTCTGCCCTTTTCCTCGCGGTCACAGGCTCTGCCTGGGAATGCACTCCGGGAGGCTCCGCCTCCCCTACTTGGGGCTGGGGCGCCTTCGCGAACAAAGAGGACTTCTATGTGAGAGTGGATGCATTGCAAGGTCCACCGGTCCCCGTCAATGACCGACCATGCAAGAGGGCGCATACACAGGTGCGCCCCTACACCTTGCCCAGCAATGGTACAAACCCGGGCGTAGGGGCAGACCTATGTGTCTGCCCTTTTCCTCGCGGTCACAGGCTCTGCCCGGGAATGCACTCCGGGAGGCTCCGCCTCCCCTACTTGGACCCGGCGCGGCACGGGCATTTTCGTGCTTGGTTGTGCCCTTCCTGGGCATGGGTGTTCACTGGGATGCTCTTTGACCCGATGTGCCCGCGTCCGGCGCAGTTCGGACCGGCCGACCGATCAATTTGGGGTGGCTTTCATTGGTACTCAGTGATATTCTGGGGACGCTCGCCAGGGAATCAGCCAAGTCTCCACGCTCCACAGGCGCTATGACAGGCTGTTCCATCCAAATGACGAAGCTTGCGGTGACATGAGGCCCAGATGACTAAAGTTCACACAATACAGGTTCCGATCCCGTTTCCTCTGAAATGGGTCAATTGTTACTACATCGATGACTCCATTCCCACGCTCATTGATACCGGAGTCAACACTGATGAGGGCCTTGAGGCCATACAATCAGCGGTACAAGCCACAGGGGGATCGCTCAGCGACCTCCGCAGGATAATTCTGACCCACGGCCACCTGGATCACATGGGGCTTGCCGGACGATTGGCCGAGATCAGCGGCGCTGAAGTCTTTATCCACAAGTGGGACAAGGCCAAGTTGGTCCGGGATCCAGTACAAGAGGCAAAAAAGAGCGGGAAGGCTTTCAGCGCCTTTTTCGTGGAGGCGGGTGTGCCCGGCGCCCCCATTGATAGCGCATTGGAGACCTTGGCTCTCCGCTTCAAGCATTTCTTCTCGCCCATCTACGGGGAGAAGGTGCTCGAAGGAGAGGAAGTCTTTGACTTCGATGACTTCCGTCTTCAGGTCATTCACACACCGGGCCACAGCCCTGGCAGCATATCGCTTCTTAATCCTGATGACGGAACCTTTTTTTCAGGTGACACACTGTTGGAAAAGATAAGCTCCAACGCTGTGGTGGAGGTTGTGGCGCCGACCGAAGTCAGCAGGTACAGGAGCCTCGCCAGCTATCAAGATTCCCTGAACCTGGTCACGGGTTTGGCTGTAAAGAGCGTGTTACCGGGACACGGCAACACCTTTTCGGATCACCGAGGCCGAGTTGAACAGCTACAGGCGCATCATGAGGAGCGCAAGGCCGAGGTGCTCGCAGTCCTGAGAGATTACCCGCTCAAGATCGGCAAGAAATACCCGCTCACTCAGTTCACTCTCGCGATGGAGATGTTTCCCGACTTGAAAGGATTCCACGTTTTCCTTGGGCTTTCCGAGGTCCGAGGGCATTTGGAGATGCTCGAAGATGACGGACTTGTGGCCTCCAGACTGGAAGCAAATCGCCGCATCTTCAGCCTTTGCGAGTAGCACTGAGTTCGCTCCGGAGAAGCGCTTCGATGTGGCGGGGTTAAGTCCGATCACCTGGCAGAGGGTCTGGGACCATGTGCGTTAACTTACTACGACTGCCGTTCCTCGTACGTCATTCCGGCGAAAGCCGGAATCCAGGTGGCGAGGGGAGAACCGATGGATATAGAGGTTCTCTAAAGTTCTCACGGATATCGAGATTGCTTCGTCGTTTCACTCCTCGCAATGACGGGAAGGTAGAATGTCATTGCGAGGGCGCAAGCTCGAAGCAATCTCAACCGAAACGAAAATCCTTCGTTTCAAGTGCGCTCATGGGAATCCTACGTTACTTCTGAGAACCGTTATAATTCGAACGAGAGACTCCGCCAGTCTGCTCTCGGACAACATCACAGATCTGCTCTTGCACATACTGATCCGTCGGCACATTCTGATGGTGCAGCTTGGTCTGCTTGTAACCAGGCTCAAGCCGAGGTCGCATCCCTTCCCAGATCAACTTTTTGCCTGGACAGATCTCCACTGGGCCACATCTGGTCTCTCTTGTCCTACCGTTCGAATGTCTGGAATACTTCTGTTCTTCTTGATCGCAGGTTCTTGCAGAACATGGGACCCTGCCGGAGGCCTTAGTATTCAATGGCCACGGAGCATTAGTTTGCCACCTATTAAAGAAATATTCCACGTTGTCCCCAACGCCATATTGCGTGGTACGCATGCCCCCGAAGGTCACAGGGTCCAATACCGCAGCCAGCATTATTTTGACCTCAGTGCTTCGATACTGCTCTAAGAATCTAAGTATCGAATCCGCGCCAAAACTGTGCCCAATAAGATACACTTCCGTGCCGGCCGGTAGAGAAGAAAAATACCGGTTCATTTGCGAGATGAACTTTCCGGTAGACAAGGTGGGCGTCTGGGAAGCCTGATCATCACTAGTATTTCCACTAACTAGGCTCAATGAATTCCATGGACTGTCGTGAACTGCGATTCCCATTTCCCTGAAAGCATCCTTTACTTTTGACATTTTCGACGCGCAGCAATCACCATATCCATCAACGAAAAGCGCGATGCGAGCCGCGTGGCCGGCTTCCACCTGAACAATGGAAAAAACCAACAAAACGATAATGCCCGCTAAAGCGCGCTTAAACGTATTCCATTGCAGAGAGGTAATTTGCGGTCCGACCCGGGGACAGCAGCAAGTCCCCCTTTCCCTTCCTTGATAGAGCCGACCTGGAGAGGATCTTTCACCTACGATCTTTGCACGCTCATACCCCTTCTTTGATCGTGAATGGGTATTGCCTACAGTGTTACCTATACAGCCAACCATTTCCATGTGTGAGTCCCAGCCGTTGTGTCGAGTTGTCATGCTCCTCGCATTTCTCCGTTGTGTTCTTGATTCCATTTTGCCCAAGCCACGGCCCGGCGATATCAATTCCCGCCGGGGTAACCCCTCAGTCATTCGGGCGGCGACGGGAACGACCACGTTCCTGCGTTCAACGAATGGGAAGAGGGCACACACACAGGCGCCCACCTACACTGTGACCCACGACGGGTCTGGGCCCAGCGTAGGGGCAGACCCCGGATCGGCGTCCGGGGCAGGCTCTATGTGTCTGCCCTCACCTTCAAAGCCCCCGGAAACTGAGAGGTTACCCGCCGGGGCGACGCGCTATTATGTCTCAATTCTCTTCGTGATTCAACATTTCCGCTGTTTGCCTATTCTTCTCTTGTCGCAATTGCTTCCATGTTGTTCCAGTGATTGACACTTGAATGACCCCAGGCAAAGCCGAGGGGTTGCCCCCAAAACTATTACGTATGGTGTACCCGGAATTATACCGGACAAACCGGCTATGGACTACTGCGCCCTCGATAGGAGAAAGGCATAGTCATCACACATCTAAATGACCATATCCCTTTCCAACTCCGACGCGGCAGAACTCAAAATACCCAAACACACTCTATAACACGATCAAAGCCCAACCGACTTTGACGTTACCGTTGGAAGAACAGTAATGGTTCACCGGGCTTGAAGCGGTTCTGCGCCCGGTGAGAATGGAGGGGGAGACTCATCTCCCCCTCCAAACCTCCCCCATACGTAATTCCGGGAGCTTGTACGGTTCCCGGTGAACGGTTACGAAGAACATATTGACAAATCGCGCACGACTCGTATATCCATAATAGTGGAAGTAGGCATGTGGGAACGTGCAAGATTTGCAGGAGGGAGTAATGAGGGACCAGACATTGGAGGTTAGTGAGATCGCTGCATCTAAGATCAGGGGCGACGAACAAGAGGAAAGACGTGCATTCCTGTTGCGTTGCGGTCGATTTGCAGCATACACGGCGCCGACCTTAGCAGTATTGTTGTCAGTAGGCGGTGTGGGAACCAGCGCAACAGCCGCCTGCTGTAGTACGTGCGGAGATGCACCCCCCGGCGCAGTCGTAGATGATGGCAGTCAGTGCTGCAATAGGCGGTATAAGCACATCTATGGCGAGAGTGACCCTAGATGTGACCAGCCGGTTTGTACTGAGTGCTTATAGGTGGAACGTGAAAGAGGTGTGTATGTAATAAGATTCGACCCGGGATTATGTCCACCTTAGGATAGCAGATTCAAGAGCGGGGCTATGATCGTGCATTCTCCAGGCCGCTTAATCATATGAGTAGGCAGCTCTTGCTCATAAAGCCGGAGAGTTTGATACCCGAGTTAATTATTGACTGGTTTTCTTGATTTGTCAACCGGTCGGTCAACTTAGGACGCGTCACAAAATAAACGTAGCAAAACGATGCTGGGCCGATTGTAGGGGCAGACCTGCGTGTCTGCCCAAATGCAAGGCACACACTAGGAGCCTGTCGCAAAACCGCTTACATTGCTCGAACGGTTCAACCATGGGTGGCCCAGACGCCACCGCGTCTGGGTTCCGAAGGAACAAAAGGTCCTCCACGATCGGCGCCATTATTCCAAAAAAGGCCGCTTGCAGTCGGCTCCATCTCAGTCGATCCTCTTGTCGCTCAGCGACCCGGACGTGTCACGTCCGGGCCACCCGCCACCGTACCTTAACTCGATTTCGTATGCTTTGGAAGTTTTGCGACAGCCTCCTAGTGGGAAAGGGCGGACACATAGGTCCGCCCCTACAGTAAGATGTAACAGTTATTTCTTGACGGGCCCTTAGGACGAACCAGTTGGCTGGACACCGATAAAATGACCGCCCCGCCGTCCCCCGGATCGTTCCCAACGATTTTGGAGCCTCTTCTTGCTCGTTGTACCCCTATGAGGAGCCGCGTGGAATTCGCCAAGGAACAATCCTCTCTATTTCTTTCCGCGGATCAAGAGATCCCATAGCCTGCTTCTCTTGTTCCCAAACACGTATTTTCTCAACAAATGCAACATATATCGCAGCCGTCCCGCTGTAAGGCCGAGCAACTTGTCGCTGGGCCCAAAGCGAGTCTGAATCCTGGAAGCGGAAAATAACCAATTGACATATGCAACTCTGCCCGTAATCAACTTGAGCCATTTGAAACGCACTTGCATCAGGCGCCTCTGAAAGTGCATCCTGTTGCTGCGTGTGGGAGCAAACCCTGGTGGAATAGGGGCTCGGAACAACCTCCAGGCAGTGTAGAGGTACGATCTCAGCACATCTTCCAAGCCGTGTTCTTTCATCAGGGACCGGAGGTAGGGCCAGTTAACGTCATCGCCATGGGAGATGGCGAGTGTAGCGTAATCGTGCAACCCCTTCACGGGAACAGCGCCGGATGAATAACCCCCGTGGTGGATTTCAGTATGGAGCAGAGTATAAAGAATTGAATCGGAAGGCGACAGCAGTCGGAATCTGAGTCCCTCATCCGCGCCGGCCTTTGAGTTCTTGAACGCCTGGGAACCCTTCAGGACTTGAGATTCCATGAGAGAGAGCAATTCAGTGTGAAGCTCAACCGGGACAGGTACCGAGGGATGAACCAGTGGCGGAAGATGCTGGCAGTGATCATATACTTCCATCTCATCGACGGCGATCTCGAATCCTGCCGCCAACAGACTGTCAACTGCTGTCTTTGCATCTTCGTGTCTGATGAGGAGGTCGATGTCAACCATAATCCGTGAGCCAAGATCAACGTCCTTGTCGGCAAATAGGGAGGCCGCCCCTTTCAGCAGAACAGGCTCAACCCCAACCTCATTCAGGCGACTTACAACATTCTTGGTCAGGGCTCGAATCCCTTTGTTGCGCTCCTTGTTGAGCCCGTGCAACTCGCGCAAGTACTCTCGCAGGTCGTCCGGCAGCAGATCAACGAGGTTCTTGTGTTTGAACCTGCTATAGAGGGTCGTGATGACCATGTATTGGTTGGCGAGCGCGACCACGCTTTCCCAGTTCACCTTGCCGGAAGAAATTCGTTCGCTCAACTCGTCAGGGAGTGGATCATTCGCCCAGGGTGTGAGAGCGTCGCACAGAAACACCAGGCTGGAACCTCGTTCATTCACTTCAACAGACCTCCGGACTTGGAAAGCTTCGGGATGCTTTCCACAGCCGATTCAGCGATTTGTTTTGTTCTGAAAGGATCGTAATACGCAGATCATCGGTACCTTCAGACTGGTCGCCGGGCGCCAAACATCGGCAAAGGAAGACCAATGACAACGTTTTTCATTCCACCAGCCCCTGAACCATTGTGATCGCGCTCGACAATGACGGGAAGGTCATTTCACAACACTCAGCGTGCTTTATCCATGCCACAAGTTCGCCCACCTTTTGGCCGTTGAGCCTGTCACGGATTTCATATCCCACGGCCTGGAGTCGGCGAATTGCCTCAATCCTGCTCAACGGGGAAAGCGACGCCGGTCCCTGAGGAGAGTAAGTGGGAAACACCAACCATTTTACCGGCTTGCCTTCCTCCGGCGAGGAAGCGAAGCTCCCGGGCGCAGGGACAGCGTACCGAATCGACGTGCCGTTCTGAGCGACCGTGTACCAGACGCCGGCAAAGTGTTCCAACATACTTGAGACTATCTTCCAGGAACCTTCTTTCACACGGAGGCCCACAGGAACCGGGATAATGCGATTTGAGCCTCGCTCCACAATTGCCACTTCATCAGTGAAATAACGAAAACCAGCGTTCATGAGTCCCACGGCCAGCGTAGTTTTGCCGATGCCGGAAATTCCCGGAAACACCACGCATCCGTCACGCGTTCCGAGCACGGCCGCATGAACCGCGATCAGAAAATCGCAGCGCCGGTACGCCGCCACCAGCACACCCTGACTGATGATCGGGCCAAGCTCATTGGGTTGCGAGCACTCTCCCATCTCTGCGCCATCACGCAATACAACATAACCGTGGCGCCGCGAGACCACCTCGATCACTGATTGGCAATCCTCCTCATCCGATTCAAGGTGTAAGAAAATCGGCCTAACATTTGCTTCCTCCACCGGTCCGGGCATACGCACGAGCACTTTGAGCCCGGCCAGCCGGAAATGGAATTCGCATCGAAACCGCTGCGTAGACGCGATGCTTGAACGGTCCTCGTCCGGCAAAGGAGAATCCTCAGACCCAAAGGGGGCTTCATACTCCGGCTCCGCTCCGCTTCTCGCTACCAGGCCCAGAGATATCCATTCCTCTATGATAGTATGCACGTCGTCCTGAGCGGCCTCAGGGGAAATCCGAAACGTTTCCGCGACCGATCGAACAATCTCAACCTGGTTCATGCCGTCCTCACAGCACAGCCACACAACCGCCGCGGAAGCGTTGAGGGTGTATAAAGTTTGAGTCCTCTCGAAGAAGACAAGTAACTGATCCTCGAGCATGTGAGCGCTGACACCTTTGGACGGAAGAACCCGATCTCCATCCATACCGCCGAAAGGTTCAACCTGTGATGTCGGGAGCGTTTTGTCCATTGTTATTGCGTATCCGCGGATTTGTGAAGTCCGTTGTCGCCGCCACTATCCACCGGAACAACGTGACAGTCAAGATCAAACGGTAAGAGTAAGAGTTCATATGAGAAATCAGGTCACGATTCAATCATTTCAAGGTATTGAAGAGTTCCACCACTCGCTCTTGCCTGGTTACTTTGGCGTGTTGCAGGGGCGGCCGAAGTCTACCGACTTCAAACCCAATTGTTGCGCTTGCGGTCAATGGGCGGCAGAACAGCGGTTTGGTGTAAGCCGCCCGTGGCAGCGACCTGTCCGGGGATTCCATCACACCAAGAGCGATCCGCTTCTGCGGACCGATTGGACTGCCTCTTTCGGGAGCTTGCCGCGCCGCTGTTGGAGGCATTCAACAGTCTAAGAGGGCGTAGCATGCTACGCCCCTACGGGCGTAATCCACTAGGATGGCGAACATTTTTCTGCATCGTGTGCCCCGAAGTTGAGGCACGGAAGTTCCGATAGTAGTTCTTCTTGTCTGCGAACGCGGCAGGCCCAGGAAGGGGAGGCTGGTTTCGTTAGCGCTCTGATGATAGACCGGCTGTCTTGCGACACTGATCGGAGTCGCGGAACCAAAAGCATGGTGTAGCGGCTAATGGAGCTATAAGCTGTTACAATAGTTAGGAGTTTTTGGGGAGGTCCACTCGGCGTGGGGCCAATGAGCCGGCACGGTGTATCCGTGCTTCGAGCAAAAGGAACCAGACCTCAAGGTGGCCATATCGCCCTGCGCGGAGCAGTTTGCAAAAAGGCCCTCCCAATATTACTCTTCAAATTCTTCCTGGTCTTGCAACCACTTCTAATCCAAGACGTGGATATTCTTCTTTGCGCACATGTCTTTGAGTATCTTGGGCCACACGGAGACGCTTACTTCTCCCAGGTGCGCCTTCTTGAGTAGACTCATGAATGTGCGGGACTGTCCGATACCGCCTCCGATGCTCAGTGGGATATGGTCGTTCACGATAGCCTGATGGTAGGGCATCTTGAGGAAATCAAGTTGGCCGGCCATCTCCAGTTGCTTCCTGAGGGTCTCGGCAGTGACTCGGACACCCATAGATGTGAGTTCATGTCGGCGTCGGGTTACGGGATTCCACAAAAGTATGTCGCCGTTGAGGCCGTGCATGGGTCTGCCGTCCTCTGATGTTGTTTCCACGACCCAATCATCATAATCCGCGGCCCTCATTTCGTGCGGATAGCCGTCCTTGAGCGGCCAGCCGATGCCGTAGATGAAAACCGCAGGGTATTCCTGGACCAATCGCGTCTCCCGCTGCTTCCTGGGCAGGTCAGGGTACATGTCGAGAATATCCTCAGCGTGAATGAACTTGAGCTTATCAGGCAGGTCGGGATACTTATCTGTCTTCAGTTGCGGGTAAAGATTTTGCACATGAGTCTCGGCCCCTTTGAGGACCTCCCAGATCTTTTCCACCACCCCTTTCAGGAATTGTAGATTGCGTTGATCTTCGGTCATCACCAGTTCCCAGTCCCACTGATCCACGTAAGCGCTGTGATCGTGGTCCAGGAAGTAGTCCTTTCGGACGGCCTTCATATCCGTGAGGAGGCCCTCCCCCACAGTCATGTCAAGTTGTTTCAGGGCCATGCGTTTCCATTTTGTTGCTGCCTGCACAACCTGAGCGTCAATCGGGTTCTTGTCGTAGTCGTTCGAGATGTGGAACTGCACGGGAGTCCGTGAACCGTCCCGATCGAGCAAGTCGTTCACCCCGGTAGCCACGTCCACGATCAGAGGAACCGCTACACGAATCAGGTTGAGCGATTTGCAGAGGTTTTCTTCAATGTAATCCTTGGCCGCGAAGAGGGCATTCTGAGTTTCCTTTGGGGATAGTAGCGAGTTGTAGTCCTGAGGCAGTATCTTTTCCAGTTCCGCGTAATCACCGATACCCGGGCCGGCCAAATCCGCTTTCTTGTCGGTCATGTGGTTCTCTCCTGTATGGTTTTCGCAGTCCTGTGCCTGATACTCTGGTGACACTAATTCCGGAGTTCAGGAATCCGTATATTCCTGATCGCACAGCATGAGGATCATAGACCACCCCGCGCCTTGGTGTCCAAGAAATTCGAGACAAATGTCCTCATTCCTGTTGGGAATGCAGAAGCGGGTAGCGTATCCCCTGTCTGCTACCCCGATCCCGGAGGATCCGGAGCGCCGGCCGACACTGGGCGTAAGGGCTTGGTGTAATGCTCCGGTTTCGCAGGGCTGATCGTCTCCCGGCGTATGTCATCGCGAGGAGAGAAACGACGAAACAATCCCCATATTGAGCCGCAGGAGATTGCTTCGCCGCGCTCGCAATGACATACCGGGAGTCCCCCGAATGACTGAACGATTACCCCTTGGTCCAATTTTCACTTGTCCTGGAATCCGGTTATTAGTATAACTTACGCTTTCCGATTATCTGTTGTCTCAGTTCAAAGGAGTGGAATATGCCGCGACGTGATGACATCAATAAGGTCATGATCATTGGCTCCGGCCCCATCATCATCGGTCAAGCCTGTGAATTTGACTATTCGGGCACTCAGGCCTGCAAGGCTCTTCGAAAACTAGGTTACGAAATTGTCCTCGTCAATTCCAATCCCGCAACCATCATGACGGATCCGGAGATGGCGGATTATACCTATGTGGAACCCCTCAATCTGCACACCATAACCGAAATCATCGAGGTAGAAAGGCCGGATGCCCTGTTGCCCAATCTTGGGGGACAATCTGCCCTGAACTTGTCTTCCGAGCTCTACAAGGCCGGAGTGCTCGAGAAGTACGGCGTAAAGATGATCGGTGTCGCGCCCGATGCAATAGAACGGGGCGAAGATCGGATCGCCTTCAAGAACACCATGGACAGTCTCGGTATTGAAATGTGCCGCAGCGAGGCCACGTTCAGCGTGGAAGAGGCTGAACGGATTGCAGATGAGCTGGGGTACCCTGTGGTCATTCGACCCGCATACACGATGGGCGGCACGGGCGGGGGCCTCGTCTACAACATAGAGGAACTGCGAACCATTGCGGCCAGGGGAATAGCGGCAAGCCTGGTGGGGCAGATCCTGGTTGAGGAATCGGTCCTCGGGTGGGAGGAACTGGAACTGGAGGTAGTCAGAGACGCAAAGAACCAGATGATCACGGTTTGCTTCATCGAGAATGTGGACGCGATGGGAGTACACACCGGCGACTCTTATTGCACCGCGCCCATGCTCACTATTGATCCTGAATTGCAGGAGAGACTTCAGAAATACTCTTATGACATTGTGGAGGCCATACAGGTCATCGGCGGCACAAATGTTCAGTTTGCTCACGATCCCAAGACAGGCCGCGTAGTGGTCATCGAGATCAACCCCCGGACTTCAAGGTCCTCTGCTCTGGCTTCCAAGGCCACGGGCTTTCCTATCGCGCTCATCTCCGCCACGCTGGCCGGCGGGATGACCCTGGACGAGATCCCGTACTGGCGGGAAGGAACCTTGGACAAGTACACCCCGTGGGGCGATTACGTGGTTGTGAAGTTCGCGCGGTGGGCCTTTGAAAAGTTTGAGGGAGCGGAAGATAAGCTGGGAACTCAGATGCGCGCGGTGGGTGAAGTCATGAGCATCGGAAAGAACTACAAGGAGGCCTTTCAGAAAGCTATCAGATCGCTTGAGAACGGCAGGTACGGGCTCGGGTTTGCCAAGGACTTCCATGAAAAGACCCTGGAAGAATTGTTGGACCTACTTACCGAGCCTACAAGCGAACGTCAATTCATAATGTACGAGGCCCTGAGAAAGGGCGCGGACGTCAACGCTTTACACGAAAAGACCTATATCAAGCTCTGGTTCATTGAGCAGATGAAAGAACTGGTCGATCTGGAAGAGAAGATCATCGCGTGCAGAGGCGGGCAATTTCCTGATGGATTACTGGAACAGGCCAAGAAGGATGGATTTTCGGACCGGCATCTCTCGAAGCTGTTGGAGATTCCTGAGGCGGACATCAGAAATCAACGGATATCCATGGGGATGGTACAGGCGTGGGAGCCGGTTCCGGTGAGCGGCGTCGAGAACGCTGCGTATTACTTCTCCACGTACAATGCTCCTAACCAGGTGGAATCGAGCCAGAGGCGCAAGATCATGGTACTGGGCGGCGGACCCAATAGAATCGGGCAAGGGATCGAATTCGATTATTGCTGCGTTCATGCCGCGTTGGCGATAAGGGACCAGGGCTTTGAATCCATCATGGTCAACTGCAATCCCGAGACTGTGTCCACGGATTACGATACCTCGGACAAACTGTATTTTGAGCCTCTGACGGTTGAGGATGTGTTGAGCATCTACGAAAAGGAGAAGCCCGAAGGAGTCATCGTTCAGTTCGGCGGCCAGACCCCATTGAACATTGCCAACGAGCTGGCTGAGGCCGGCGTTAACATCCTGGGGACCTCACCTGACACCATAGACTTGGCCGAGGACCGAGACCGATTCCGGAAGGTGATGCGAGATCTGGGAATCCCTCAACCGGAATCGGGTATGGCCTCGAACCTGGATCAGGCGATCCAGGTGGCCGACAGAATCGGTTATCCGCTAATGGTGAGACCATCCTATGTCCTTGGCGGCCGTGGCATGGAGGTGGTCCACGACGAAGCAATGCTCAGGCATTACATGGCCGCGGCAGTAGAAGTGAGCCCGGAACGTCCCATTCTCATCGACAGATTCCTCGAAAACGCCATTGAAGCCGAAGCCGACGCCATCGCAGACGGCACGGATGCCTTTGTCCCCGCGGTAATGGAACACATTGAGCTGGCCGGCGTGCATTCGGGAGACTCCGCGTGCGTCATCCCTCCGATCAGTATTCCCCCAAAACACCTGGATACCATCTATGAATACACGCGAAAGATCGGAACCGAACTTCACGTGGTGGGCTTGATGAACATCCAGTACGCAATCGCTAATGATACGGTGTACATACTGGAAGCGAACCCAAGAGCCTCTCGCACTGTTCCGATTGTGTCCAAAGTATGCGGTATTCCCATGGCTCGCATCGCCACACAGCTGATGCTCGGCAAGAAGCTCGCGGATTTGGACATCAAGCCGATTACAGTCCCTCATTATGGGGTCAAGGAGGCTGTCTTCCCCTTCAACATGTTCCCGGAGGTTGACCCGGTGCTCGGGCCGGAAATGCGATCCACCGGTGAGGTGCTGGGTCTTGCCGGCTCGTTCGGCCAAGCGTTTTACAAGGCCCAGGAAGCTGCAAAACAGACCTTGCCGTCAGAGGGATCGGTTCTCATAACAGTGACCGAAAACGAAAGGCCTGCCGTGCTCGAGGTGGCACGGCAGTTTGCCGAACTGGGATTTATGATCAAGGCTACCGAGGGCACGCATCATTACTTCTCGGAAAACGGTATCCAATCAGAGCACATTCTGAAGTTGAACGAGGGTCGTCCAAACATAGCCGACAGCATCAAGAACGGAGAAATCCAGCTTGTCCTCAACACACCGGCCGGTAAGCTGAGCAAAGAAGATGATTCCTATATCCGAAAGTCCGCCATTAGGTATCAAGTTCCCTATATCACAACATTGGCCGCCGCCACCGCTGCTGCCAGGGGTATCAAAGCGGTTCGTGCCGGGCGTGGGAATGTGAGGTCCCTTCAGAGCTGCCATGCGGATATTCGGTCGTAGTCCGCAGACGGACGACTGATTTAACGGTTCTCAAAAGTAATCACGGATTGAGTCATTGGCGTCCCCCTTCTTTCTCGCTTCTTTCTCGAAAGACCGTAGCCCTGAAGGGGCGTCAGAA
>CAZGNL010000149.1:0-13410 GCA_964527475.1 uncultured Syntrophaceae bacterium | reverse complement strand
CAAATACACGAGCGCGGCTCCTTTTTGAAGAACTACCGTTCGAGCGCGAAAAAAAGTTCTAACACCGGACAAGATACATCAAAAGCGCGGATCATCCCACCGTTCTAACGCGCAAAAAAACTCGCCCGTCAGATCTGAATCGAGGGTAGTGTCCTAACTTGAACTGTCTAAGCGTTGGCCCTTTCAGATGGACAAAGCGCATATATATCAGGGTCCCTCATTCGTTGAAACCTAGTGATTTGGACAAGCTTGAAAATCTTCTTAGGGTCCTGAGATTTCCTGAGTCGGATTCTTAGTAATTCTAAAGCGATGACTAAGCTCCCACTAAGTGATATTTCAATTCAGATGCTTGCCAAAGCTATCCGGGATCTGCACGACTGCACAGCTGTATGGAAGGAGTCCGTCCAGGTCAAGGAGACTTTCCAGGGAAAGACCGTTTGGGACCGCGATGTTCAGGCTTTTTCCATTTGGGAGCATCCTACTGCCTCCCGTTGTTATGCTTGGTCCTATGTGACAGATGAGAAGTTAGGCAAGCGGAAGTCTCTTGCTATTCTCCATCAAGACCCCGTGGACTCTCCCCAGGCGGCCGTACGGGCTGCGATTGTAGCTGATTACCGCGAGAAGACGTCGTAAGTGTTCTCTGTCACCTGATTTGCTGAAAATCGATGCACTGATGTTCTGGTCCACTCAAAAAAAACGCGGGCAGGCTGTCAATTCTCTCGCCTGAGAAGTCTTAGACACTCTTTCCTGGAGATTCCAGCGGTATTGAGGCAGTTTTTTACAATAAAGGTCGGCAACTCGTCGTAGGTCGGTATTATTACAGGACGTAACACCCCATCCTTGACATAAGCTCTGTGGTCACCATGTTGTCTGTCAAAGGTAAACCCATGCTGCAAGACAACATATTCCAGTTGCTTCCAGTTGCTTCCAGTGGATGCCATGTAGGCCACCCACAATTAGATCTCCACGCAAGCAAGGCGTCGCGTGACTTTCTCCAGCGGCACTATATTATCCGCTGTCCAATTCTCAGTCTGAGCCGGAACGCGCCATAGATCATCCTGAAGGACGAATCCGTTCTCAATCAGGATTCGTTCGAGCGTTCCTCTTTCTTGTGATACTTTGAGAAAAAGCCTGATAGCTTCTATCAAAGCATGGATAGCATCATTCTGCGTTCTGCCGCAACTTGAAAGATCCAAGGATCTAGCATAGGCCACAATGACGGACTCTTCTGGAAATAGCTCAGCAGCGACTTCAAGTTTCATGACTTATTTCTCCTGTCATCTCCATCGCCATGAACGGGTGACCGCCGTTGGATAACCCAAACCCATTCAAAACGCAAACAAAAAACAAGAACTACCTCAAATATCGCGCCCACTTCTTCAACAGCGGTTCCCGACGAGTTGCCTCCCAATAGATTGTTGTAAACCTTGCTATTCGATTTTACTCCTCACTCCGAAGGTTTGTCAAGATCGTCTTCAAAAAAAAGCGTGCCGCCATTTGACCTTAAACCCTTATGTTCTCTTTGACAAATGTACTAAGACTAAGATTCAAGAAAATTTCCCCTGGCCGAACGATCCGCGCGCTATAGGAAATATTATGCCACGAGTCAAATTAGGACACTACCGAATCGAGGAGTTTCCCCACGATCTCAACGCCAAAACGGTGAGAGTTGTTCCCCTGGTTCCCAGGCTCTGCCCGGACATCTGTTCAACAGGGATCACCCGAGAAAGAAGAGGGCCGATGCTGTGTGAGGTGCCTTTTCCTTGCTCAACCGTCCGGCCTGTAGCGTGGTGAGGGAGGCGGAGCCTCCCGATAGGCATTCCCAGGCTGGAGCCTGGGAACGAGAGGAAGTATCTGTCATTGCGGGCGCAGCGAAGCAATCTCATTGGGTGGAAGAACCAAAGGCCGGAGATTGCTTCGTCACTTCGCTCCTCGCAATGACATCAGCTTGAATCGCTCAATTTGGGGTCAATTGTCCCTCCAGGACAACAGAAGCCAAGGCATCCGGGGAGCGCCGAATTGCTGGTTGAAAAAGCCAACCCCATTTTCACTTGCGGACAAACACATCCCGTTGGAACCGGAAGAACGGTCAAGATATTCCGTGATAGCAGGCAATTATGGATTTGAGACGACACATGACACACAGAGGGCCTCAACCAACCAGACAGTTAATTGAGTCAATATTGTGATAATATTTGACAATAACTCACCATAATTGATATAATTGCGCCAAGAAATGCTCTTGCCGGCTCGGAGGCCTGATTCATGATACAGAGACCAATCCGCTCGATACTGTTTGTTTCCCTGGTGATTTCCACCCTCGCATTGACCGCTTACGCAGACGTGGAACCACCATTCGGCCCGTGGCGTTACTTTGCTCCGTACTACTTTGCGCCGAACCACACGTGCAACAGCTTCCTGCTCACGCCGGATCAATTCAAACCGCGCTACGAGGTTCCCAACCCGCTTGTTCCGGGACTTCCCACACCCGTGGTGCGTCCTAGAAAAGGCGTTCGGGGTAAAGTTCCTTCCAAGGGCCGTCCGGGATTTCAAGCCCGGAGAGCGCCCATGCGACCAATGCGCGCCCCGAGAATGAACGCGGGTCGGATCTATCCACCCGGGAGACCTGGTCCTCGCCTGCAAGCCCGGGCAATGCGGCCGCCCGGAGCACCTCTCGTGCAGCATCCCAAGGCTCCCGTGTATGCTCCTCGGATGCCGATTACCTCGGGATTCATGCCGCGCTCTTGCCCTCCCGGCAAGCCCGATTGCGGTCGCAGGTCCGCGCCAATACCAGGGAAGATCTATTTCTATTGATTGCCGGCCGACACTGACCCGCGATCAAACGGGCCGCACCGGAAGATCTGTCATCCTCTCTCCCTTTGGGGGAAGGTCGGAGTGTGGGATCTTGGGGTCTACCCCGCGGGCCGATCTGCATGTCAGGCTGCTCAGGGAGGTTTGAATGTTGTTCCTGGATCCAAACAAGCCGATTGCTACTTGCGTATCTGAGAGCTGCGACGGCTGCGAAGTCCAAGATTCACTACACTGCCATTTCAGACCCAAAGACCTGACACATTTCCTGTTGAGCGTTCTGCCGAGCTTTCTGCTGGGAGGCTGGGGAGTGTACAACTTGGCGCCATGGTTATTGGCGCCGTGGATCCTTGCGATCATCGGGTATTTCGGTTTTCTGGAAATCCGGGTGATGTGCTCCCACTGCCCTCACTATGCTGAACCGGATAAGTCTCTGAAATGCTGGGCAAACTACGGTTCTCCCAAAATATGGAGGTACCGCCCCGGTCCAATGTCCTTGAAGGAAAAGGTCCTTTTCTGGGTCGGATTCGTTGTGGTCTGGGGTTTTCCGTTGGTTTGTCTGGTTCTTGGAACAGACTGGTTTCTATTGGTAGTGTATGTTATTAGTACTGCGGCCTTTTCCACGACCCTTAAGATGTTCCTCTGCTGTCACTGCATGAATTTCGCGTGCCCGTTGAACACCGTTGATAATGCTGTAAGACAAGCCTTTTTCAAACGAAATCCCTCAGTTGCCGACGCGTGGGGCGTGGATGCAAAAGACTGAAACGATTTTGCCTCCGGAAGACCGACCGGGGGAGAAGTTTCCCGGGTTCAGGCCCAGGATATGATGTAGGTACACGTGTCATCCCCGCGTGCTCTGCACGGTTGTCCTTCGTCTCCTCTGACAACCACACCCGAGGCGCGTTCGGGTTTGAACCGATTTGCGAACCCTTCAAGCATTCCTCGATCAAATGAGCACGGGTAGGGGGTGTTGCAATGCACCTTTGCTCTCATCAAACCTTCCGCGGTGTCAATCCTGATGTAAGCGTAGTGTCCGACTTCGCTGCCTTTGTGATTCAATTGATGTGTCACATCGATCGTTTCAAGAAAACCGTCCAGTGTCGTGACCTCGGGTGAGATCTTGGCGGTTTGCGCAACCTTTTCTCCTATCCGGGCAAGGATCTCGTTGCCAAGTGTCTCGGATACTTCTCTCATCGCGTCCAACAGCGACTGGAATGAATACCAGCCTCCGGGTCTAAGATTCTCGACTCCATGTTTTTCCAGGATTTGCAGCCCGATATTCTCCAATCCCGCGGGAAACCCTTGTGAAAACGCGGCTACCGATTCTCCCGAAACTTCGCTCGCCGGATCGTACGATACGAACTGAGCCATCACTGCCCCCTTTCCACGTCAAACTCATCGAATTTCCAGGTCATGAGACCCGACCGTGCCGACATCTACGTTTCACCGAAAAGGTGAGATCCCATCATTCCTACCATACGTTTACATCATGCCGCGTGTCAACGAGAATGAGCCGGTTGCCTGCAAGGTCGGAAACTGGTATGAAACCGAATCATGTCCGATTCAAACCACTCACGAAACCGGATTGACACGCTCATTTCAGCGCAGGAAAACCGCGAGATGTTCGACCGTATCGCGAACTGGTACGACGGGACGAACAGCCTGTTGTCGTTGCGTATGGACAGATACTGGAGACGACGCGCGGTTGCTCGGCTGGGACCCGAACCGGGCGCCGCTTTTCTCGATGTGGGGTGCGGTACCGGTGATGTCGCTCTTGAGATACTCAGGCAGCAATCGGATTGTCGAGTGGTGGGAATCGATCCTTCCCGGGGGATGCTTCAAATAGGCCGTGCCAAGGTGGAGGCATCGGGTCTGGCGCGGTCAATCGAGCTCCGCGAGGGTAACGCTCTGGACATCCAATTCCCGGATCACTCGTTCGACGGGGTTATCACGTCCTTCTGCATTCGCAACGTGGCCGACAGGCGCGGCGCATTAACTGAATTTCACAGGGTGCTCCGCCCGGCCGGCAGACTTGTGATCCTCGAATTGACCGACCCCACGGGCCCGGTTATGGCACCGCTGTTCCGAATCTACTCACACCTGGTGATGCCGTTGGTCACGAGGATCATGTCCTCCGTATCCGCGTACCGCTATTTGACCGATTCAATGGCCGACTTTCCGCCCGCGGAGACCTTCCTGGCAATGATGGAACAAGCCGGATTTGTCAGCCCCGAATATTTCCGCATGACCGGCGGAATAACCACTGTTTTTACGTCGAAAACTCCGGACTGAATGTAAAGTGTACCTCCCCCATAGTGTGCCGCGCTTTTCTGTCACGTACTGTGGGAATGGAGAATGATTTGCGAATCGAGCACTGGGGTGAGGGCCTTCCGGATAACCGGTGCAGAACAAATTTGCGCAGCACACTCCCCCAAACGTAATTCCGGGAGCTTGTACTGTTCACGGTAAACGGTTACGTCTGTGTCAACAAGCGGTCCGTGGCTTCGCCTCGGACATACGCATTAGGAGCGCGTCACTGCGCCTGGATGCTCGAAGGGGGAGACCATCTCCCCCTTCGAGCATCCCCCATCGTAGGCCCCAGGATCTTACTTGTTAAATGGCAAGCGGTATCACTAATGAAGTTGACCATGGAAAGGACAATGAGGTATGTTTGAAAGCTTGATGAAGGGCCTCTTGTCAAAGGTGCCGCCGGGTCGTTGCCGCCTCGGAGCGTCATCCCGGACCGGTCATCGGGTTGGTGGCGCAGAAGTCCCTGGATTGGGAGAAACCGCGGTATATGGCGGTTATCGAAAGTTCTCACGGATTCGCAGGCTGAAAAGCCGGCGCCACAGGAAGAAGTTTCGGAGGAATCCGAAATCAATTTCGAGAACCATTATAGTTTCTATTCAAAGTTCGCAAGATGACAGGACCGTCGCATGATCGGTCAGGCGCGTCCTGCTGATATTCTAGAATGGTGCGAGAGATGATAAAACTGGCGAAACGATTTGTGCTCGTGTGCATTGCCATAATGATTGCCGTCGCAACAGCCGAGCTGGGTTTACGACTGGTTTGCCGCGTTTATAGCCCTGTGAACAATTTGCTTTCAACCCATGAAGTGATTCCGGATTTGATTCTGAAGTTCAGACCGCGCCCCGGTATGGCGGGCCTGGACGAACTGGGATTCCCAAACGCCGGCGTGGTGGAGAAAGCCGATGTTGTGTGCATGGGGGACTCCCAATGCTTTGGGTATCGAGTAAGGCCTCCTGATGCCTGGCCGAGGCAGCTTGAGGCCCTTATTGCTCAAGCCCAACCGGCCGACGAGCAAATAGCCTACGCCTGGAGCAAATTGGGGCTGCCGAAGCCGCGATCGGTTCAGCCTGCCGGAGTTATCGACACCGCGCCCAGGCCCCGGATCCACTCGGCCGGCGCTCGGCCGCCAACCGTATACAATATGTCCTTTCCCATGTACTCACCGTTGCACAGTCTGAGACTGTTGGATGAAGCGTACGGCTTGAATCCCGAAGTAATAGTCGCAGCATTCTACCTCGGCAACGATTCGCATGACTCATATACATTGGTTGATTTCTACCACCGGACAGGACGGCTCTCAAAGTCCCCCTGTCAGGTGGGTTTGCGGGATGCCATTGTTGAGGTGGACCGAAACGACAGCGCCCGATCTACGCCGGAAAACATCGACTGGAGCAAACACAGGTTGCCCGGGGGAGGTCTTTCTTCTTACAAACTGTTCCAGATCATCAGTCTCATCTATACAAATTGTGAATACCAATTCGGCGAAACTCCCTCAAGAACCCTGTCGGGAAAGGTTTTCTGGGAGTTGATTCAGATACCGAGTTTCTTTATGCCTCAGCAATGGGTTTTTGACGATGGGCGTTTCAGAACAATTTTTGATTCAAAATTTCGCGTGGATATGATGAACCTCGAATATCGTACCGTACGCTGCGGCCTGCGCCTATCACTGGAAGCCCTGAACCTGATGGCCAAGCGCTCCAAAGAGCGGAACACCGAGTTCGTGGTCCTGATCCTCCCGACAAAACAGATGGTTTTCAGTGAGCTGGTTCAGAATCATGTGAAAGATTCCTCAAAAATACCGGACACATTTCTTGCCGTCCTGAAGAATGAAAAGATTTTGAAGGAGAAAACCATCACCTATTTGACGAAAAACGGTATTCGCTACCTTGACCCTGTTCCCGTCCTGCGGTCTTGCTTTGAAAAAGGGGCGCAGCCGTTCAAGGTGTCGGTGGACGACCATCCTAGCGTTGTAGGGCACGCGGCCCTCGCGAACCTTGTTTTCAACGAAATAACCAATCTCAGAGACCGGAAATGATCCTACTTCAAATCCGGTGGTGAATCATCCGCCAAGAAAGGTGCAGCGCGTTCCGGTGACAAATTAGCAGAGGGTGAAGTAGGGCGGGCTTGGTTTTTTCTTTGGAAGAGCGCGCGGCTGTTGACGAACGGGTCGAGGTGGATTAATCTTAGAAGGTTTAAAATTCAATCGAGTAGAAAGCCCTATGAGCGAATCGTACGAGATCGTATGGCACGGTAGAGGTGGACAGGGAGCTGTAACCGCAGCCAAAATATTCACGGAAGCCGCTTACTATGAGGGTTTCAAAGGCGTCAGCGCCAAGCCCACATATTTCTCGGAGAGACGGGGCGCTCCTGTGAGCGTCCATACCCGCGTGGCCCGTGAGGCGATACGCACCTGTTCCAATGTGAAGGTCCCGGATCTGGCGGTGGTCCTGGACGACAATCTGCTTGAAATGGTGAACGTCACGGCCAACCTCAAGGAAGGTGGAGTTCTGGTGGTCAACTCCTCTCGGGCTCCCGGTGATCTCGGCATTGAAGGTCCGTTCACCGTGGCTGTTGCGGACGCGTTCCATTCATCGGCAGACGCGGGTCTGGTGGTTGAGGGCAACGTGTTGGTCTCCACGTCCATCCTGGGACCTGTGGCCGCGGCTTGGCCGATGGTCAACATAGAGAACATCCGCCGCGCGATCGAGAGCAAATTCAACGGCAGTGCCCTGGAGCGAAATCTCAAAGCGCTGGATCTGGCTCATGCCGGGGCCCGGATACGCAGAGCAGCGCCTTAGGGTTTGTCACAAAATAAACCTTGCAACAGGTTGCTGTGGCAATTGTAGGGGCAGACCTGCGTGTCTGCCCCAATGCAGGGGTGCATACGCGGAAAGGGCGGACACATAGGTCCGCCCCTACAGGAGAATGGCAACGTTATTTCGTGACAAGCCCTTAGACTGAGGCGGTACGGGACCATGGGAGGCGCGGGTCTACTCCCGGGGTCTCGCGATCCCGTCGCACGGGTGGATCTACGTTAGGGCCGAAAGAACCCGAGAGGACTTGATGGCTGAAAAAGACGAGAAAGTGATTGTGGCATGGTCAAAACCGGCTCCCGGTGAGGCTGGGAGAACAGGAGACTGGCGTTCACAAACCCCGGTCATTGACCATGATAAGTGTCCCCAGAAAGATTACTGCCTGTATTGCTGGCTTTACTGTCCTGACGCGGTTATTTCCCGTGATTTCCCGTTGGAGATCGACCTGGAATATTGCAAAGGATGCGGGGTGTGCGCTGAAGAATGTCCTCGCAAGGCAATCACTATGGTCGATGGCAGGGATCCGGGCTAGATCCGCGCATGAATCACGCGAACCAGGCATTTTCAAACTAATCCCTAGGAACTTTCCATGACGGATGTGAGAATCATTACCGCTAACGAGGCGGCCGCGCTTGGAGCAATGTTGAGTAGAGTCCAGGTGGTGGCCGCTTATCCGATAACGCCTCAGACTCCGGTCACTGAAGATCTGGCTGCAATGGTAGAACGGGGAGACCTTAAGGCCGAGTACCTGACCGTGGAGAGTGAGCATTCCGCGATGGCGTCGGTGATAGCCGCGTCCCAGGTAGGCGCGCGGGTGTTCACAGCGACCAGCGCCAATGGCCTTCTGTACATGCACGAAAACCTCCACTGGGCCGCGGGAAGTCGGGTTCCGGTGGTCATGGGGTGCGTTAACAGAGGAGTCGGCGCGCCCTGGACAATTCTCAACGATCAGCAGGATTCCATAGCTCAGCGCGACACCGGCTGGATACAGCTTTACTGTCGAAACAGCCAGGAGGTGCTCGATTCCATAATTCAAGCGTACAGGATAGCGGAGCAGGTAAGGATCCCGATCATGGTCTGCTATGACGGTTTTGTGCTCTCCCACATGAGCACCCCGGTTGAGATTCCGCCACAGGATAAGGTGGACGAGTTCCTGCCGGATCTGGTTCCCGGTATCGAAATCTCTGAGAATGGGTTCATGAACCTGAACCCGCTTATCCTCAGCGATCCAAGATCCGACGCAGAGGGAGTGATACAGCCCGGTTACATGGATCTGCGATACAGGCTACAGAATGATCTGCTGGCCTCCCTGGAAACCATCGGTGACGCGGACAAGGAGTTTGAATCGGTCATCGGTCGAGGCTGGGGAGGTCTCATCTGGGAGTACAAAATGGATGACGCTGAACACGTGCTGATCAGCATGGGATCGCTGGCGTCTGAGTGTACCCTCGCTGCGGACTCCATGAGAGAACAGGGCCTTAGAACAGGTGTGGTCGGAGTACGGGCGTACAGACCGTTCCCCGCTGACGCCCTTGCTCAGGCGCTTGCACGCGCGCAGACCGCAATCGTGTTCGAAAAGGACATAAGCTATGGATATCGCGGAGCACTGGCCTCAGACCTGAAGGCAGCGCTCTATGATGCGGACATGCGACCGAAAGTCTCGTCGTTTGTGGCTGGTCTGGGAGGGCGTGACGTGAGACCCGAACAATTGGCCGAATCCGCTGTAAACGCAATAACCTCCGAACCCACACACAAATGGATCGACGCGAGTGGTTGAAGGGAGTAGAATTCGATGCCCACAAACGCTGCAAAAGAGTTACCGCAGGAAGAACTCATATTGCCCGGAACCCGTTCATGTGCGGCCTGCGGTCTAATGCTCACCTACAGATATGCTTTGAAGGCCCTGGACAAAGGCAAGACCATTGTCGCGGTCCCGGCAAGCTGTATGACCGTGCTTCACGGCGTGTACCCGATCACTCCCGCAAAGGTGATCTGCATCAACAATCCGTTTGCCGCAACGGGCGCATCGGTGTCGGGCATCGTGGCGGGGCTCAAGGCAACCGGACGAGATGACTTTACGGTCGCCGCGTTCGCGGGCGACGGCGGAACATACGACATCGGCATCCAGGCGCTTTCAGGGGCCCTGGAACGCGGGACCAACTTCATCTATTGCTGTTACGACAATGAAGCGTACATGAATACCGGCACCCAGAGATCCAGCGCGAGCCCAGCGGGCGCGGTGACAACTACCACGCCCATACTGTCCAAGCTTCAGCCGAAAAAGGACATGATCAGCATCGTAGAAGCCCATCGTATCCCGTACATCGCGACCGCGTCACCCTCTTTTCCGCTGGATCTGTACGACAAGTTTGTTACAGCCAAAGACATCTATGGGTCACGGTACATTGAGGTCCTGGCGCCTTGTCCTCCCGGATGGGGTTTCCCCAACAAAGACCTGGTCAAGATCGGAAAGCTCGCTGTAGAGTGCGGAGTCCACGTGTTGTTCGAAATCAAGGACGGCAAATTCAGCCTTTCCTCCAGGTCCCTTAAGCTCGCGGAAAAGGGTCGGAAGAAAACCGTTGAGGATTACGTCAAAGTCCAAAACCGCTTCAGGAAGATCTCCCCGGAACAGATAGACCAACTCCGGGAATTCACGGACCAGAGATGGGAACAACTCCTGGAACGCCATGAAAAGGACCGGACTTGATCTGAACCCGGGATTTTGAGTGAAAGTTGTAAGGCTGGTTCCCAGGCTCTGCCCTGAGCATGTCCCACATTTTCTTTCCGGACACCGTGGCGCCATAATGCCAATTGGCCCACCAATAGGAAGCAACAGATTGTAGGATGGGGTGAGTGAACCGAACCCCATCAATCGGGGTATTATCCGGATGAGGTGTGGCATGAAAGCCTCGACAGATGGGATTCCCTCCGGTCATCCCATCCTACGCGCTTCATTGTCATAGTGATGCGTATTGATATCGGTGTCAAGATGACCTTCTCCCAACCCCTCCCGTCAAGCCGGCCATTACCCACAGTTATCACCGCGGCTGCGGCGCCTCTTAGTAGGACCGGCAAGATGCCGGTCCTACTATGGGTGTGGCCGACTTCGTAATCAAGACCAATCGAACACACCCACGGTGTTAAGTGAGTCCCAAAGTCAGCCCGTCAACGGCGGGGTGAGGGGGGTCAGCATTTGAACCCATTCTCAATGCGTGGCGCCATATCAGATTACGTGAAGAGCCGGCAGCGCCGGACATGCAGCGGTTTGCCACATTTTCCCAATGAGAATGAGTCCGCGATTCATCAGTGGTCATTTGGTGGAACGAGAGATTGTCCCGCCTATTGCCGCTCGTTATCAATCTCTCCGGCTTAATGAGCAAGAGCCGCCTCATGAGAGACGGCTTGGAGAGTCACTAACTAGAAGAACTCGAAGCAAAGACGGCCTCCCGTTGGTATGACCAAAGCCCTCCCATTTGCCTCGAGGTAATAGATTCCATTCGTCATAATAACCTGTTGATACGTAACGCCCCTGGTCCTCGCTCCGCTCTCTAATGTCATTCCGGAGATCAACGGATCAGTTTGCCACTCCCCCGAGGAGGGGACGCATAGCCCGAACGTTACAGCATTCCTGGCTGTATCCGGATGTATGTTCGTCCATGAAATAATCACCTTAGTCCCCGCATTCAATGGCGGCACCTGACCGGCCCCCGGTACCCACGTACTGTCAGGTATTGTCATAGGTCCCAAGAGAACAATGTCTCCGTCGCACGGGACCTCCTTTGCGGCCCGGCTTACAACTACTGACGCCGGCTGCGAGAAGTTCCTGGTTGACGAAGCGCTTCTTGTCAACAATGTCCTCAGATTTCGCGGGCTATTGAAGATCGGCTCGGGCATCTCAAATGGGCTCTCTCCCTGCAGGAGGTTGCTCATACGCAGGCCTACGTTTAGGAAGCCTCCGATTGTGTGATATGTCTTATTCACGCGGTCATGGGCTGCTTCATATCTGAGGGTGAACATCCCGTCACGAGTTCTTGCCTCGGCGCGGGCACGAAAACCGTAAACACCCGTTCCTGCGCTGAACCTGTAGCCGGTGGCGCTCAAACGCAGATCAGGTCCGCCATTCCACAGTTCATGGGAGTAGCCTGCCTGGAAGTCATAGTTGGAGGGGCCTCGCCTGAATGCGTTGGCGAGCACGTTACTCCTGAACATGTTTCCGTACCAGTTGAAAGTCAGGTCAATCGCGTCATTGCCCGGCAGAAGGGCAGCGAATTCAAACCCGATGCTCCCGGATGGGTACCACCTGTTTCCCAGACGAGTAGTATCGTAGAAGCCGTTCACTCCCACGAGTGTATTCTCGGTCAGAATGGTCCTATACCCACCGCCGATAGAGAGATCAATCCTGTGGTTTGCCCCTCCCGTCACCGTCTTCCAGAAATCCTGCCATTCGTTATGGACTTCCCCGAAAACTACGGAATCCGCGCTCAATCCTATGGGGACCAGTAGATCGAGCGTCAGTCTTCCCGAGTTTACGCCCCTGCCGAAGTTGTACAGATACCCTGCCTCCAAATTGGGGATCATCGGAAGAAGGCCCTGGAGCAGTTGAGGAGTTATAAGAATTTGATTCATCCCTCTCGGGTGGCCTCCGGTGCTTCCCGGCATGTCGAGTGGATTCGAGGGGGCCAGATCGAGCCCCTGCGCCAGGGAATCACGAGGAGAGGGGAGGTTCCGAGTCGTTGAAACTGATCTTGGCGGCGTCAGATCCAATAACGGCTTGGCGACTGCGGGCTTGAATGCATCGGATAGACCGGGCCTAAGGCGCCATTTTGACTGCGTGCTTCGGTCCAAATCAGAAAAAGCGGAAAGCCGCTCATCAAAGGACCTGAGTATTGCTTGCATGTCGTTAAGCTGCCCCAAGAGGTCTATCTGAGATTCGCGGAATAACGCGTTCTCAGATCTCAGCGCTCGATTCTCTTCAAGCACTTGCAGCAGGAGAGATTCGATACCCTTGCTGCTGTCCTTGTCTCCTTCGGAATCCTTTGCTGAGTGCTTGGCCCCCACGAAAGTCGCGGAAGCAATAACAAGCAGGCAGATCAGAAGCGTGACCCAGCCGAACAACGTTCGTCGGCGTGCCATACCCATACCGGCGCCTCCAAACCTGCGAAGCGCCACCAGAAGGCTCGATAGCATTCCGCAGAAAACCAAACATGAAAAGAAGCAAATTGTACAGCAAATTATCAGAGAATATTCACAGGTGTCAATGAGAGATGCTGAAACCGGAAAAGTACCCGGATAAGACTGATATGGGAAGGATTGATACCGATGCGCGATCGAAAGAGGAACATAGGATCCCCCTCACCCTAACCCTCTCCCGCCGGGGGAGAGGGGACTACTTTCCCCCCTCCCTTGACGGGAGGGGGCAAGGGGCAATGCTGTTGACTTAAGCATTTGTCACCTTTTTTGTTTTTGCGATGGTCCACTT
>CAZGNL010000148.1:0-13532 GCA_964527475.1 uncultured Syntrophaceae bacterium | reverse complement strand
ATGCCTGCCCGGCTAGGGCCTCCCCTCCAAGTCCATGCGCAGCGTGCGCGCTCTTGGAGTACCCTGTCCGAGGCGAAGCCCCGGACCAGTAAACAACGGAAAAGACTTTCATACTTCGTTGCGCCTTTGTCTCTAGGCATGTAAGTTGGTATGAGTCTGTGCCTGGCGGAATTTCCAGCCCCGGGCATTCGAGAGCTTAAATTGATGATTCTGAAATGGGGAGATGTCCGAAAAGGAGGGATTCCGTTTGAGCCACAGCCGGTGGATTGCAGACTATTTTAGCAAGGAGGCTCCACGGGACGAACCCGAGTTCAGGAAAAGGGTCGAGTGGCTCATGCTGCTCAGACTCATCGTGACTACCTTTCTGTTAGGGGTCACAATATTCTTTCAACTGAGCCAGACCCCTCAGTTTCATTTTTCCGCAGCACTTCCCCTTTATGTCCTCATAGGCGCCACTTTTGTCCTTGGTCTTCTGTATGCGGTAGCCCTGCCGCTGATTGCCAATCTCGTGGTGTTCTCATTTTTCCAAGTAATGGTGGACACAGTCTATTTCACGGCTCTGATCTACTTCACCGGCGGGGCCCTGAGCGCTTTCACACTAATATACATCTTTCCAATAATCACGGCGGGTATTCTACTCTTCAGGCGCGGGGCCATGGTTACAGCGGCCGCGGCGTCGTTGCTGCTGGGCATTTTGATCGTCTTACAATTCTACCGAGTGATTCCCGATGCCGAGTGGCCCTGGGTGAACCCGTGGAGTAGTCCGACTCCAGGGTTTGTGTTGTGGGTGCTGGTGGTGCATTTCACCCTTTTCTTCCTGGTGGCGTTCCTTGCCGGTTCTATGACGGAACAGCTAAGAATAGCGAAGGATTCCCTGGATGTCAGTGCAAGCCAATTCAAAAGGCTGTCGGATCTTCACACGGGAATCGTAAGATCTGTCCCCAGCGGCATTATTACTACGGATGAATCGGACAGGATCACCTACGTGAACGCTTCAGGTACCATACTCTTGGTCAAGGCCCTGTCGGAGCTGGTGAGCCTACCCTTGCGCGAAGTCTTTCCCGTGATCTCGGAAGAACTGGAGAAGAACGGCAAAAGAAAGAACACGTACCTGACAATCAAAGAAATTGATGGAGAGCAGGTTCACCTTGAGCTCACAGTCTCGGAACTTAGGACCGGGGACGACAGCCAAAGCGGGCATGTGGTAGTCTTCCAGGACGTCACACAACTCAAGAAAATGGAGGAACGGGTAAAGGCGAGCGAAAGGCAGGCTGCCATTGTCCGGCTCGCTGCCGGAATGGCCCACGAAATCCGCAATCCCCTGGCCGCGCTGCGGGGGGCCTCCGAGCTGCTCTCCACGAAAACCGGTACAGGCGCAGCCAATGACAGGAGGCTTTTGGACATTGTGATCAGAGAGTCCGACCGTCTCAACGCCCTGCTGGGGGACTTTCTGTTGACGGTCAGTCCGAAGCAACAGAAGAAGGAAACGGTCGAATTTTCAGGTCTGGTTCAAGACATTGTGGACCTGTTTTCAAAGACGCCACAGCTTGGAGGAGATGTTTCTCTTGAAACACTGCTCAGCAAGGGGGTGGAGGTGGAAGGTGACGCGGCGCGCCTCAAGCAGGTGGTTTGGAACCTTCTAACCAATGCCCTGGAAGCTACGCTGGACGGAGGGACCATACGTGTGATCCTGGATCGCGATTGGGAATTGGGAGAGGCTACCTTGACCATTCATGACACGGGTGGCGGCATACCGCATGGGATGAGAGACCGGATATTCGAGCCTTTCGCTACTACCAAAGAAAAGGGGACAGGATTGGGCCTGTCTGTGGTCTTGAGCATTGTGGAAGCCCATGATGGGACCCTTGAAGTGGAGAGCGAACCGGAAAGCGGCACATCCATCAGTATCCGTTTTCCGTTGGCTTCCCAGCATGTTATACGGGAGGAAGGAGACGTGAGCAATGCCTGAGCGCGTTCTGGTGGTTGACGACGAACAGAGCATGAGAGAATTCCTGGAGATCATGCTCACCCAGGACGGGTACGAGGTAAGCCTTGCGTCCGACGGAAAGGAAGCCTTGAAGGCTTTTCGGAAAGAGGAGCCGCACCTGGTGATCACCGACGTGAAGATGCCGGGAATGAACGGCCTGGATCTGATACGCAAAATCCGGTCTTCGAGTACTTTCGCGCCTATCATAGCGATCACCGCGTACGCGTCCGCGGACGACGCTATACGTGCAGTCAGGGAAGGGGCCTACGACTACATATCAAAACCGTTTCAAGTTGAGGATCTTCGAATCATAGTTCGCAATGCCCTGGAGGCCTGTAGACTTCGGAAAGAAAATACTGATCTGAAGAAAATCATTGAGGACAAACACGGGTTCGGAGAGATCATCGGCAAATCCGCGCGAATGGTGGAGATCTTCAATCTCATCACTCGAGTAGCGCCCTCCACTGCCGGAGTCCTCATCGTGGGCGAGTCCGGAACCGGCAAGGAATTGGTCGCAAAGGCGATTCACCAGGGGTCACCCAGAGCCGACAAGCCATTTGTGACTATAAACTGTTCCGCGATTCCCGAGAGCCTCCTTGAATCTGAGTTGTTCGGCCACGTCAAGGGATCGTTTACCGGGGCGGTGGCTAACAAGCCCGGATTGGTGGAGTCCGCGCACAACGGGACGGTGTTTCTGGACGAGATTGGAGAAATTCCTCTTGCCGTGCAGGCCAAACTGCTCCGCTTCTTGCAGGAAAAGGAATATCGACGAGTGGGCGGCAACCAGGACCGAAGAGTGGATGTCCGGGTCATCGCGGCCACCAACAAGAACCTGGAAAAGGAGATGGAACAGGGGCTCTTCCGCGAAGACCTATATTACCGTCTCAACGTAATACGAATACAGATCCCCCCATTAAGAGAGAGAGAGAAGGACATCCCGTTACTCCTGGACCAATTCCTGAAGAAATTCTCGCGTGATCAGGGCAAGAAGATTGACAAGGTCTCCTCTCTTGCCATGCGGGTCCTTTGCAATTACAGTTATCCCGGTAATGTCAGGGAGTTGAAGAACATCGTCGAACGGTGTGTAACCCTGGAGCAGTCCGAACGTCTAACCGCGGAGACTCTTCCCTCCAGGTTGGTGAGAAAATCCGGCACGGACGGCCATTTGCCGGCTGTTGAAATACCGCCTGAGGGAATGGATCTTAATCAGGCCCTGGAAGACGTGGAGCGAAGCCTGATCAGCAAGGCCATGGAGATCACAGGAGAAAACCGGGCCAGGACGGCCAGACTGCTGGGAATATCAAGTCGCTCCTTGAGGTATCGGCGAGTGAAATTGGGTATGGAAGCCGACGGCGATTCCGACTGACAGGAGAAGCTGCCATGAAAGACTATGCGATTGTTCTTGCCGCTGATCTCCCCACCACGGGGGAGGTGTTGTCAACGGTTAAACAGGTAGGAGGAATCGTTGACGGCATAAAGGTGGGCGTGCCTACTCTGTTGGAATCCGGAAGAGGAATACTTCAGGCAATACGGGACCTGATTCAAGACAGGCCGCTCCTGGTGGACCTGAAGATCGCGGATATAGGTTTCGGTTCCGGGGACGGTTGGGACGGCACAAATGCCAAGATTATAAAGGCATTGGCAGGATCAGGCGCAACTCACGTTACGGTTCACGGATTTCCCGGGCCTGTTTCCATAGCCGAGGCCGTAGACGTCGCCCGGGATGCCGACATAGAAGTCTTATTGCTCCCTCTGATGAGCCATCCGGGGGCGGGGCTGTTCTTTTCCAGGCCTTTGGAACCCGCACAACTGGTTGAAGAAACCTCGAAAGTCGGTCTAGCCCGCGAATTCCCCGGTCACACCAAATCGACAGATGTGACCTCCGGGATCCTCCTGCTGGGCGAGGCGCTGGGCGTGGCCGGGTACATAGGCCCTGCAACGCGCCCCGATGACCTCAAGCGTTACAGATCCATGACCAAGCGCCCAATATGGTGTCCGGGATTCGGGCGGCAGGACAGGCTTGGCAGAACCATGGAAGTTCAACTCCGAGAATGGGCGGAAATCGTGGGGCCCGCATCTGCCGCAATCGTGGGTTCGGCCATATTCAAAGCCGGCGATCAGGCAGGCGCAGCCAAAGAAATTGTGGAAATGAGGGACAGGGCCGTGACCGACTGATGCTGACTCCCATCGCAAGAAGGCGACAACGAAGTATGAAAATGTCCGTGAAGTAGTGGGTCCCGCACGTAGAGGCGCCGCATGGAAAGTGTATCAGAATTGGCGATCTGTGGGAAATCGTAGCACGGCTGGGCATGGGTGGCCCGGACGGCCCTCCGCGGGCGGCGAGGTAGCAGTAGTGTGCTGCGTCCATCGTTCATCGGTAAAGTACGTTGATCGACAGCTAGGTGGCCGTGCGCCTAGCACCGTCCGGGTCGCGCAGCGACAAGAGGTTGGGTTGAGACAACGCGGACTGTGAGCGGCCATTTGGAATAGTGACCGCGGTTGTGAAGAACCTCTTGTTCCTTCGGAACCCAGACGCGGTGGCGTCTGGGCCACCCATCGTGCTACGATTCATGTCGTGCTGGAGGTTTTGAGACAGCCTCCTAGGCATGAACGATCTATCATCCTAAATCCAGCGGTTCTCTTTGTACCATTGAGCAGTTTTCACAATTGCCCGATCGATGGTGAACTCCGGACTCCAGTCAAGTTCTGTGCGGGCCTTTCCGGTATCACATATCCATGCTATCTGCTTAATCTCTTCAAGTTTGTCGGATCGGATCAGGGGGAGCTTCCCGGTGACCGCTGTCACCAGATCTCCTGCCAGCGCCACCATTTTCATTATCGGGTTCGGAATGGGAACCGCGACAGCGGGCTTGCCCATCAATCGTGCCACTTTCAGACAGAATTCTCTCCACACAACCCATTCTGGGTTGGCAAGAAAATAGGTCTGCCCGACGGACTGCTCGGATTGCCCTGCCGCCAGAATCCCCCTTGCAAGGTCTTCCACGTAAATGATGCTCACCAGGCGATCCGGACCAGCGGGAAAGACCTCTAAACGGAACAGCGCAGATCTGAATATACCCAAGAAATCAGTATCCCTTGGTCCAAAAACAGCCGGAGGTCGAACAACGGTGACAGGTATCCTGTCTAAATACTCGAGCGCGACTTTTTCACCTTCGAGTTTAGATCGCCCATACTGGGACACAGGAAGCGGTGTGTCGGATTCCTTGACCGGAGTCACGTTGTCACGACTCGGACCGGCCGCGGCCTGTGAACTCACCAGCACAAATCTTTTCAACGGCCGATCACTGCGCTTCAGGGCAAACAGCTCAAGCAATCGACGGGTCAATTCCACATTCGCGACTCTGTAACCATCGTAATCCGGAGCGCGGGTTGCTCCGGCCAGATGGATAACGTAATCGAATCCAGGCCCGTCTCTTGTTTCCCTTTCCAGATCCGCCACCCGGATGATCTTAGCGGGTATCCCTTTCAGATTTCGCAATTCAGATAGATTTCGCACAGGACAAACCGCTTCACATCCCTGTGTCAGGACCAATTCAGTGAAATGACTGCCAATGAATCCAGTAGCGCCGGTAACTAAGAATCGCGTTGTATTCATGTTTTAGCGGTTTTCCTGTGGGACCGGAAACGAATCCGCTTTACCACGGAACGCTTCACACTCCCCGCGCGGACAGCGGGGCCTATTTTGCGGTCCATCCCAGATCGATCACCTGAACAGAGCCGGTGATTCCCCACGCGGCCTTGGAGCAGAGAAAAACCACGTAGTTGGCTATGTCCGTCGGATCGAGCAGTTTCTTGATGGCCGCGGGTTCCAGCATGACCAGCTGTTCCACGTCCTCGGGGCTGATCCCCCTGGTCCGGGCCTGATCCGCGATCTGGTTTTCAACCAGGGGCGTGCGAACGTACGCGGGACAGACAGCGTTTACGGTCAAGCCGTGTTCTCCGCCTTCCAGAGCCGCGGTGCGGGTGAGGCCCAGTTGCCCGTGCTTGGCGCTGATGTATCCGACCTTGAAGGGGCTGGCCACGACACCGTGGACACTGGACAGATTCACTATTCGACCCTGTTCCGACTTGATCAGATAATTCCAACCGTACTTCGTGAGCAGGAACGGCGCGGTGAGCATGACAGCTATCAGTTTGTCCCATTGGTCTTCAGGAAAGTCCGGGATGGGGTCAATGTGTTGAAAGCCCGCGTTGTTGATCAGGATGTCCAATTGACCGAAAACCTTAGCGGTCTCGTCGATTGCTTTCTTACAATCCCCCTGTTTGGAGAGATCCGCCGCGACAAAGGCCCCACCAATGTCAGAGGCCATCTGCCGGCCCGCGTCTTCGTTGATGTCGGTTATCATGACCGTGACACCATCCTCGGCCAGTGCCTTAGCTATGGCTGCTCCAATACCGCTTGCCGCTCCTGTAACCAATCCGACTCGTTTCATTATGCCTCCTTGTCGGGCGAATCAATGGTCGCCTGATGCCCAATGGTTTCTCCCGGTAAAGGGAATCCCCGCGCCTTTCTATTAATAGACCAAGTCACGGCCTTTTCCAAGGCTTCTCAACGGACCGACCGTACCTGTTCCGTAACGTGCAACTCGATCAGAAAAGCGTCTGCCATACTTTTCTTCACACTTTTTTTGAGACAGGGTAACCGTTCAGCGTGAACCGTACAAGCTCCCGGAATTACGTATGGGGGAGGTTTGGAGGGGGAGATGAGTCGCCCCCTCCATTCTCACCGGGCGCAGAACCGCTTCAAGCCCGGTGAACCATTACGAGACAGGAATGTCCGACACGGATCTACTCAAAATAGTCTCCAAATTCGGGGGGTATGCGGCTCTTGTCCACCTCGAACAGTTCGATGAGTATGTCGTCCGGAGCAGGGACCATAATGTATTTCCAGAATCCGAAATCAGTAATGTCTTTTCTGAAGACAATTCCGTCAGATTTCATCTTGTTTACGACTCCTTCGATATCGTCGGTCCGGATCCCAAAATGATGTATGCCCGCGCGGCCTGGATTCTTGGGCGGTTGATCATAGAAGTGGAGCCTCCCGTTTCCAATTCTCATGAACACGTTTCTCGCGCCTGCCATATCCATGTCCAGAATGACCTTACCCCCGAAGAAATGCTCGTAGAAGCTGATGCTCGTCTCAATGTCCGAGGCGAATATATGAACGTGATGTAAGTGATTGGCCATGTGTTTTTCCTTAGAGGTATACACGCTCGATTCACTGCAACAGGTCGGGGGTGACCATCCATCGCAGGCTCCAAGCGCGGCTTTCCGAACGCTCCAGGCAGACGACTCCTCCCTGCTGAAAAACGATCACGTCGGCAGATTCCGATTCGGCCAAGAGGGTCGAAGCGAGTCTACCCAGGAACGGCAGGTGGCCCACGATCATAAGGTTCTCGGAAAGGCCCTCGATTTTGTTCTTCACGGGCGCAACAGGATCTTTTGGAGCGAGCCCTTGCTGTTTGGTCGCCCCGCGCGTCACAGCAATCGACGGCAAAAGTAAATCCGCGGTCTGCGCTGCCCTGGCCTTTCCGCTGTGCCACACCTCGCCTACCGAGAGCCCGAGGGGCCTGAGGAATTCGGCCATCTTTGTCACATCTGCCAAGCCTTTCTCCGAAAGCCGTTTCTCAGGATCCACATCCTTGGGATTCGCGTTCCCGTGCTGAACAAGGTAGAGTTTCATATTCTTCTCCCTGAGCGATTCCGTGGTGTGCCCCGGCAAATCCCGAAGAGCCGGGTCAGCACACAAAAATGGTCACGCCGAAAAAGATGGGCGCAACGAATTCAGATTCTCAGTTTCTTGAGGGCGTCCCCTTCCACGGATCGTCACCCCGTGGAGAGCGGGAGTCCGGGCTTGTACGCAAAGGACTGGGTTCCCGCGCCGGACCCGGTGAACTTCCACCAATTATGTATTGTCTCCTCTGACTTCCGAGGCTATCTTCTTATAGTACGAATTGTGGAGATAAATCGCGGCCAAAGGATTGTGACCGGTTACACGATCCTTTACCGCGAGAACCGTTGTGTATGCTTCCGCGTGTTTGAAAAAGAGCGAATCATGACCTACGCAAAGCCCCAGCAATATGTTGAAATCGGTTTTCTCCTCATTGAGCGCCATTGCCTGAAAAACCGGGTTGCACATTGCTTCGTCGGTTCCCTGGAAAATCTTGTCCTGGTCCTCGATATTGACAAGATCCTTTGAAGTTCTTCCAGCCTTACAACATACTGACACAACATCAAAACCGTACTTCTTCAATATCTTGTCCACGATCGCGGCCTCGCTCTTGAGCCCGACGCAAAAGACAAGTCCCAGGCGCTTGTAACCCATGCGGTCCGCAAACTCACAGATCTCCACAATACGGGTCTTGGTGGGCTGCATTACATAGGGACGCTCGTGTCTGTTGGCATAGCATGCAGCCTCCTGGATTGAAGCCCCGCGAGCAAACAGACCGATTTCCGGATCTTCGTATTCCCGGTTGGCCTGCGACAATATCTCTTTCCGGGTCAAGCTCGGGCAACCTTTGTGGCCGGAACCCTCGCTGTTCATGCAGATCATGTCCGGAATATCCAGGGGACACGTGGCGCAAGCAGGAACGGCTTTCCTTTTGTCCCGGGTCATAGGGCGCTCCTTTCATGTGGTCGTGGTGCAACAACTGATCGCCGTGCAGATTGTATGATTGCACGCAACCGCTTTACAAAGGTCGGAGATATTCTGTCGGAACCTTGTCGCACGTACAAACGAGACTGGGTATACTTGGCAGCCTTCAGAAAGTCAACTCTGGAATTCGGGGTGCATCATACACAATTTCGCCGTGGTCCGAACGGCTTGAATGGCATTTGATCGTAGAATGAGTTCTTGTCCGTGGGTGCAGGAAGTATGGGGCGTTGGTGGCGAGGCGCATGGATTCCTCGTTCCAGCCGAAGAGCATGGCTGACAAGAATTGCGGATGCAGTTCCCGGAAGACCAGGTTGACTTTCGTTTGGCATTGATGTATATTTTAGGATATAGTTTTGGTAAGTTGACCCGGACTTTCCTTCGTGGCCGGACGGCGTTGCGAAACCAATGAACCCCGCGGCGACGATTCTTCCGTTTAAGAAGGGGGACGAGCCGTTGAAATATAGTCGTAGGAGGAACTCATGCTACCACCAAGCCTGAAGAAGATTCTCGAGCGTCTCGAAGCGCAACCAGAGACACGACTGAGTGCCGAAGAGCGGGAACTCCTTGAGGAGCTGAGATTCGTCAACCGAAACCTAAGCGAGGAACAAGCGATGAAGGAAGAAAAAGGGGCCTGGCTAACGCGCGTGGTCTCAGGTCCCGGCGGGGCTTGTCCTTGCTGCGGTCAGTAGTGGAAGGGGGTTGAACGATGCCAACCGGGGCGTTTCGCGTTTACCAGGATGAGAAGGATCCACGCGACATCCATTTTCAGCTAGCGGACGACATTGAGACCGTTCCAAAAGATCAGGCTGCACTCCGTGATGGGGTGGACAGGACCCTCACCGTACTGCGCGTGATTTTTCGAGACGATGACCGCGGCTTCAGACAGTATTTTGGGCCTCTTCTTAGCCTAGCCCAGTTCGGTCTTGTTGGCGACACAGCGCAACCTGAAACAGCAAGTCAAACACTTGAGGTTTTGAAAGAGCAAATCACGGCGCAAGAGGGCGGGAGAATAAAGAACCAATATATGAAGGAGTTGGGGTTACGGGCCGTTCTTTTGGCCGCGCCGGCCCTTATCATTGCGCTTGTTATCAAGCTCTGGCCACTGTCCGGATCAGTTTGGGGCAATTATCTGTTGCTCTGGGTTGGTAGCATGGGAGGCGTATGGCTTTCTTTTGGGGTAAGGAAAAAGGTTCTCAAGTTTGACGATCTTCACATCCTGGAACAGGATCGACTTGAACCTACGGTAAGGTTGTTATTTGCAGGCTTGCTCAGTTTCATTGTGGCACTGTTGTTCTCAACAAAGACTGTGGTTGTGAAGCTCGGCGCTATTGAATCTTGGCAATTTCGCGAATCTGGTGAACTTGCTATCCTTTTTGGCTTGCTTCTGGGCTTCAGTGAAATGGCCCTGTCTACGAAAGTTGGGAGTCAAGCTACCGAACTGCTGAAGTTTGGCTCAAAGTGAGCTGCTGCCTGCTTGAATCGGGAACTGAGATCACCACTCGGGTTCGCAGTATACTGCATAATGTGGTACCTCGCCGTGCGGGCACTTGAAAGGCATTCGATTGTAAAATGGTTCGTATGTGTGCGTGTGACAGGAACATGGCGCTGCTCACAAGAGACATGAATTCACTATTCGAGCCGAGGAGAGTAGAATCCCGGCCGCAACAGGCTTGATTGGTCATTCGAGCCGACTGGCGTCGAGGGATTCCAAAATCGCCGTCCATAAGTGACAGGCGATCTCTGGTGAGACACGATCAGGACCGAAGCGAAGACAAAGCAACGTTTCGTGTGCCCGGACGAGTACCGCAGTCTCCGAACTCTTTCAAGCGGCACGGAACATTTCCTCGTGGAAGAGAATACCATGAAGAACCAGCAGAAGGAAGATGGTCTGACGGCCGGAGTGAGTGTCAGGGCGCTTGTTGTCTTAATGATCGTTGTAATAAGTCTCTGGTTAGCACAGGGTTTGTTGGTTTGTTCGCAGTTGGACAGTTGGACTGACCGCGGCACGTTCGGTGACATGTTTGGAGCGATCAATTCGTTATTTGCCGGACTTGCTTTCGCAGGTGTAGTCTACGCCATTCTTCTTCAACGGCGGGAACTTGCACTTCAGCGTGAGGAATTGCGGTTGACGCGCGACGAGTTGCAGGGCCAAAAGGAAGCACTTGAGGCTCAGAGTACCATTCTTGACAGGCAGACTTTCGAAAACACCTTTTTTCAATTCATTAGCCTTCACCACCAAATGGTACATTCCCTCAATATCAAGGCCTCAGTGCCACATGGTAGCATTATAAAGGAAGGGCGAAAATGCTTTGAGTTCTGTTATCGTGAACTCAAAGAAATCTATGCTAAAAATCACAAACACGGCCAGATTACGGACAGTCTACAATTGATCGATGAATCATATTGCGAGCTTCTGGAAAGAAGACAGGCTGACATAGGTCATTATTTTAGGAACTTGTACAATATTCTTAAGTTTATAGAAAATAGTAGACTGGAAGACAAGGTATTCTACGCAAACCTTCTCAGAGCTCAACTGTCAAGCCATGAGATATGTCTTCTGTTCTATAATTGCTTAAGCCGAATAGCCATCGAGAGGTTCAAGCCGCTGGTAGAGGAGTTTAGTTTCCTAAAAGGAGCGAAAGAGACACGCCTCCTCCTAGACGTGAATCACATGGACCTATACGACGAATCGGCCTTCTTGAGAGAAAGGTGATCAAACGAACCCGCATCATTTAGCCTTTCAAGCGAATGAGTTCGACACGGGAGGCCTGACGGCAAAAACACATGTTCTCGCTAAACAAATGGAGGAGCAGGGAGCGACAGAAAGGCTTGGAAGAATCCAGCGCGATCTGAATGCCTAAGCGCAAACGGGGGGACGCCCCCAAAATAACCAACTATCTCCGTGGGCGGGGTTTGAAATAGCGGTTAGTCTTCCTCTCTCTTGAAGGTCGGCCACATTACCAAACAAAGAGGATTCTTGTATGAAAATGGGCCCGGTCCCAAGTCCATCGAATGCCGTCACTGACCGAGCATCCAAGAGGGCGTAGCATGCGACGCCCCTACGGCCGTGCCCCCGGTGCGGTACGGGCATTTTCATGCTTGGTTGTGCTCTTCCCGGCATGGGAGTTCATACGAACTCTTTTCAAATTCCATCATATCTTCCATCCGCGCGCATCCGCGTAATCCGCGGTCAATTGATCTTAACCGCGGATTACGCGGATCGCGCGGATAATAGTCGGAAATAGGAAAATGCAAAACGCCATCCAATACGAATGCGCGATCAAGCGAGTAGTGCTCAAGCACTGCTGGGCAAGCCGGCAGTGGCACCCAGGAACTGATTCTCATTTGTTTGAAAACGCATTGGCATAAGAAGCGGTTGGCTCATCTCCAGGGCAACATTCTGGTTCAAGGCTTCAAGAAGGTACTCAACACTTCTTCAACCACTGAGTATGGATCGGTTTGGCCATCGAGGATGGACTGGATGTACTCTTGCTTTTTGCCGGTGCCTTTGAGGCCCTTGAAGATGAAGTTTTCCAGCTCGTCTTTGAAGATTAGGCCCAGTTCCTGTTCGATGCGTCGCGCCTGGATCTCGTTGATGGCGCGGCCTTTGTGGAGGAACGCTTGATGCGACTGAATCGCGTCAACCAGATCATCAATGCCCTGGATCTGATCGGGTCTGGATCCCGCGGCCACCGTGGGGATTACTCTGGGTAGCCAGGAGGCCGGCTCTTTGCCGAGACCGTAGTGAATCGAGGCCTCCAGGCTGCGGAGGCATTGAGTGGCCCCGTCCAGATCAGCCTTGTTGAGCACGATAAGGTCCGCGATCTCCATGATGCCCGCCTTCATGGCCTGGATGTCGTCACCCATGCCGGGGGTTACAACGAGCAGGCAGGTCTGCGCGACGTGGATAATGTCGATCTCATCCTGGCCCGCGCCAAGGGTTTCCACGATGACCACGTCATTGCCCATCGCCTCCAAGATTCTGACCACATCACTGGTCGCCCTGGCCAGTCCGCCCAGGTATCCACGTGAACCCATTGACCTGAAATAGACCCCGGGATCAGTGGAAAGGCTCTGGAAGCGGATACGGTCCCCCAACAGCGCGCCGCCGGAAAAGGGACTGCTCGGGTCCACGGCCACCACTCCCACTCGCTTGCCTTGCCCACGGAACCTGCGGACCAGGTGGTCCATAAGACTCGATTTGCCGCTGCCCCCGGCGCCGGTCACTCCCACGACCATAGACCGACCTGAGTGCGGATAAACCAGCTTCATGATCTCACGGCTCAGCTCAGACCGGTTTTCCACCAGCGTAATCAACCTGGCCGCGGATCGCCGATCCCCGGACACCAGCTTCCGGACCATCTCATCAGGGTTGTTCATCATGAATGACACCATTAGGATTCTTGAAGATTAAACCGGGGGAAACTTTTTGGGTAAGAGTTTACCGGGGGAGACGTTTTTGCAAAAACGCCTCCCCCGGGACCCCCTCCCAAAAACTCCCATTTCACGGGCCGACAGGTTTGGGAGCTTCATGAAAAACTGGTAGCGGCCGCCAAACATGGTTGCTTCCTTAGAGGGTTCTTATTCAATTGCGAAGCAATACTACTCACGACGAACTCTCACTTTGCTCATTGTCTGCGTTCCAGCGGTTGGGTGAGGCGACTGACACGGCATAGCCGTGTCAGTCTTTTAGCCGGGGTAACCAATTCCACATGGGTACCGCATATGATGAAGTCTTTTGGAAGGGGCGTGGGGCCAACGAGCCGGCACGATGTGTCCGTGCTTCGAGCAAATGGTGCGAGACCTCAAGGAGACCATATCGCCCTGCGCGGAGCAGCTACCGAGAAAAGGTTCCCCCAGATTACTCTT
>CAZGNL010000147.1:0-13753 GCA_964527475.1 uncultured Syntrophaceae bacterium | reverse complement strand
GTGTCCCAAATGCGGACCGTCCCACTGTCCTGCACTGTCATGATGGTCTTGTTGTCCGGAAAGAATGCGACCGCGGTCACCTGCCCCTCCTCAGCACTCAGATTGCCGACAAAGCGGTCTGATTCAAGGTTCAGAATCATTACCGGGGCGCCCTTCTGCTCGGCCCAGACGGCCGCAATTCGCTCATCCGGCGAAATGGCCAGACTGGACGGCGGCGCTCCAACGAGAGCAATTGTTTTCACGATCTCGCCGTTGCGGGAATTCCAGATCTTGATGGTACGATCGCGAGCGCATGTGATCAGAAGCTCCGATTTGGGGAACTGTGCCGCGCATGTGATCCAGCCGTTATGCCCCTCCAGCAGGAGTTCCTCGGTCAACCCGGAGAAGACGTACGCGTCCGCGATTTCGTCGGGTTCCAGTCCTGCAAACGGGGAACTCTGATGCAGGGCCTTGATCTGTGCTCGGGCCGTGTTCATTTGTTCCGTTCGAACAAGAGCGCCTGTAAGCCAACCCAAGGCCTCAGTGTCGTTGGGGAACTCGGTCAGGTACTTCTCAAGGTATTCAATAGCGTCCGCGTCTCGCCTCATTCCGATGAGCGCAATCGCGTACGATTTGAGCCATTGTTCGCCCGCATCTTCGCCGGCCAAGGAGATCTCGCAAGCGTCCAAAGCGCGCGACGCGTCTCCCAGGGTCAAGAGACAGCGTCCCAGCAGATGGGCCCCGCGGGCTCTATACTCGTTAGTCTTGACGACCTCCTCCATCTTGACAACCAGTTCCCAGCTTGGATTGCGGGTGCGCAACCATTGCATCAGCCCAAGGTTGTACACGGCTTCAGGATGGTGAGGATCAGATTCGAGCGCCTTTTCCAGGGTACGGGTGGCCTCTTCCTGGTGATCGAGATCTATCAGCGATAGGGCCCGGTTATTCAACGCGTCGGAGAGCAGCTTCACCGCGTCGGGGCTCTCCCGCGGGTAGTGTTGCATGCAAACTATCTCGTACGCGGTAACCAGATCTTCTCTAAGCTCTCGCGCGGAGGGATATCGATCACCGGGGGCCTTGCTCAGGCATTTTAGGATGATCTGTTCCATTGATTCCGGAATGTCCTTACGATAGGAACTCGGCGAGGGAGGCGCCTTTCTGATATGGGCTATGGCCAACCTCTTATGTCTATCCGAACCCTTGGCCGAAAAAGGCTTTCTGCCGCAACAGATCTCGAACAGCATGACGCCGAACGCGTAAATGTCCGCCTCGGGTCCGACTTCCGAATCAATAGCCCACATCTCGGGGGCCATGTACCCGGGCGTTCCCATGCCGGCCGCGGTCACCGATTCTCTGTCTTGGACAACCATGTCCTCCGATGATGCGCGGCCCCTTTCCTGTCCTCGACGCTTGGTCAATCCGAAATCGGTGATCTTGAGTAATCCGTCCCGGGTCATCATGCAGTTGCCCGGCTTTATGTCTCGATGCACGAGTCCCATGGAATGGGCGTGCTCCAGGCCGTAGCAGAATTGAACCATCAGATCCAAGATGAGATCCCAGCCGACGGATCGACGTCGTATCAACCAATAATTGAGCGCGCCGGCATCCACATATTCAATAAAAATCCGGGGGCTGTCCCGAATATTTCTCACGTAAAAGCAGGCCGCGATATTGGGGTGAAATCCAATGTCAATCCATGTCTCCGCTTCCTTGACGAACAGAGCCCGGTCCTCCTCGTTCTTCCTCAAACGGCTGTGCAGCGACTTCACAGCCAGCATGGTGTTCCATCGCATGTGCCGTGCGATGTAGACCGCGCCCATCCCTCCGTGCTTGATATCTCTGACCTCGTAGAGGTTTTCAATTATGTCTCCCACTTGCCACTCGGCCTCAAACTTTGACCGGGAGCGTTTCACCATGGCATCGTCCTTGGTCGGAGATCCTGGAGATTTCTTCCGGTCGCGGCTCCCCTTTGAAACCGGCCCGGTAGTTACGTGAAAGCCGATTGCTTTGATCATCTCCACAAGCCCTTTGATCTTTGGGGACGGCGCGGTCACTATGACTACGTTCTTGCCCTGCGAAAATCGCTCCCGCACCTGTGCCGGGGAAAGCTTGGTGACACGGGACATTGTCTCGAGCTGCTCCCCGGTGAGGTTCTGGGTCGCAGGCGTTGGGACTATCCTTATGGCTACTTTTTCGTCGTCCATGATTTCATACGAGCTTTACCAAGGAGACACTGAACTTGTCTTCCCTCGGATTGATCTTGTCAATGGTGACCATCGCCCTGTCATAGGGATTCAGTGACAGCGCGTTGGACACGTGCATTGGAGCGTTAATGCAAAACTCCTCTATCCGAACCAGATGGAATCTTGGAAAACGTTGGAGAATCACCGCCTCGAATTCCTCATTCCTTCTCTCGCGAAGATATTTGAGCAGGAAGTATCTCTGTCGTTCCCGCTCCATCACCCGGGCCCTGTCCAGGGGATAGGATATCACAGTCAGTATGCTTTCCAGTTCATCGCTCTTCAAAAAGGGCTTCTCTTCAAGGACTGACTTGATCTGCCTCTGTACCAGTATATCCGGATATCGTCTCAGCGGAGAGGTGGCGGTAGTGTAGCAATCAAGCCCCAGGGTGGAATGACGCCCCGGTTCAGTCAGGACTTCTCCACGAACCAGAGACTTCTTTGACAAATAGGAGGCCACGGGATCGTGTTCATCGCCCATCTCAATTCTCTCCGAGGGCGGAGGCTGACTCCTAAATGGCGCGGGTACTTTCCGATCGCTGAGGAAACGGGCGAACAGCGAGTTAGCAAGGATCATCATTTCTGAAACGAGGACCTGCGACGGTGTCTCGCGGTCTCTTCGGCTCACCTGGATCTCCCCGTTTGCCTCAACGATCACTGATAGTTCCGGGTCTTTGAAGATGATGGCTCCTGAACGTGTCCGCTCAGCTCGGAGCGCCTGGGCAATAGTGAACATCTCGGCCAGGCAAGAATCGGGATCACCTGTTCGCTCATCAGCCTGTTCATAGGATATCCGCTCGGTGACGCGAACCAGCGAGGAACAGATCCTAAAGTCGACCGGTTTGAGGTCCAGACCGATTTTCACGAGCAGGCTGATCCCGGGCTGCACCGCGCCTACCGAGAGGCTTGCCGCTTCTTCGGAAAGGACCCGGGGAATCATCGGTATCATGGTCTCGGGTAAGTAGATGGAAGTCGCTCTTTGCCGTACCTCCAGGTCAAGGGGAGCATCGTGGTCCAAGAAATGGGCCACGTCGGTGATGTGAATTCCCAGGATGATCTCATCTCCCTCATGCCACAAGGACAAGGCGTCGTCCACGTCCCGGGTTGCAACGGAATCAACCGCGATCATCTCCCTGTCCGAGAGATCTTCAGTATTTGGGGGGAAAGATCTCTTTGCAGCTTTGTCCGCGTTCGCGTCCGCGGCGGCAGAGAACCGCACCGGCGCCTTCTCCGATCTGAGACGGAGGTTTTCATCCTCGGACCACACATCCAATTTGACGAGGACTTGGAACGGATCCCATTTGTGGGCGATTCCCGCCCTTGAGAATATCCTTTGTACCGTCTTGACCGCGGTCCAATCTCGTCCAAGGTACGCGGCCTCTTCAAGCATCGGTATGAACTCCTCAGGGGCAGAGGAAGCTCTCACTTGGTCACCGTCTTTCAGACGAGCCAGGAAGTCCGCGCACGCTGACACGAATTCCAATCGCTTCCTTTCCTTTTCCCTCTGGGCAAGGGCCTGTTCAACGCGGTCACGGGGAGGGACATCGATCCTATCCGGTCGAATCTTGAAGAATATCTTGTCCTCAAAAATGGCCCTGAGCAGGGCCGCCGAGCAATTGAAATCTCGATCATTGCCGAATGCCAGTTCACTGAGATCTTCGATACTGATCTGCCTGGCTTCCGGAACAACAACTTCCCAGATCTCCTGCAGGTTTAGGCCGCGCTTGATTTCGTCCCTCTGAAGGAAGACCTCTTTGAGTCTTGAGACCTGATCATCTTTGGGGCCGGAAACAGGAAAGTCCGGATCAGATGCGGAAATCAAAACCCTACTGGGAGAAATCTTTGTTTCTTTTCCCTGGTGGTTAAGAATCCGAAGCCTTCGACTGTCGGCTTCAAGAATCACACCGGTGGAGATTCTGCGGTCGTCGTAGTAATCAACTATGTTGTTCTTTAGAAAATCCATGTCTGTGCGCTTCACGGGAATAGGATTTCAAATCCTTGTGTTATCGTTACGCCAGGTCAAAAGTTCTACCAGGGCCCTTTTCTCGCGGCCTCATCTGCACCGATACTAATAATCTATCAGGGAGACAAGATGGTGGCTACTCATTTTTTTTCTCTCACTAAGCCCTCAGTAACGTGCGCCTGAACCGGAAACGCGTTTGAAATCGTAGGACGAGTCCCACAGAGGCGATTGGAAGTGGGCTCTGCGTCATGCCCCGCATGAAGAGGGCTTAGCATGCGACGCGCCGTACCAAGACCTGCGCCCGACAGCTTCCCAGTACTGCACCGCGGAAATTTGCGGGCGGTTTACCGGGCTCCCCCTGAACCGGATTTGAAATATCGGTCAACTATTTGGACACTTGCTATGATCTTTGGGGAAACTCCGGTGCAATTCCGGATTCATTCTTCGCGTTCGATATGATAAGTAAGATATGAGAATCCACGTCGACGGGAATGGAAACCGGGGAAGGGTCGATTATTGAAAGACCGCATAAGAAGCATTTTCGAGGAAAGCGTCAGGACAAAACAAGACTTCCTCAAGAACCATGCGGCTCTCCTTGCAGAGACCATCCGGACGCTGGTCACGGTGCTTGACAGCGGCAAGAAGATTGTACTGTTCGGCAACGGGGGGTCTGCCGCGGATGCCCAACATATTGCTGCGGAATTCGTCAACAGATTCATGATCGACAGACGACCTCTCCCGGCCATAGCCTTGACCACGGATAGCTCCGTGTTGACGGCAATTGCGAACGATTTCGGTTATGAAGAGATCTTTGCGAAGCAGATAGAGGCCCTGGGAGCGAGAGGGGACGCGGCGTTGGGAATCACCACTTCGGGCACATCCCCAAACGTGCTGAAAGGGCTCGAGGCCGCACAAAGGATCGGAATGATAGGCATAGGCCTAAGCGGTCCGGCCGAAAGCCCCATGAAAAGGTATTGCAGGCATTATCTCTACGTGGGAGAAGCAGCAACAGCCCGGATTCAAGAGGTCCACGAACTCGTGGGCCACACCATTGTGGAGATTGTGGACGAACTCTTGTTTGGGTCGGAACAAAGGCCCCAAGCTTGATAATCTTCCGCAGAGACTGAGCGGTTGAGCCAAATCGTGTTCTTCGGGAAAACAGGGCCGGTACGCTCAGATTTACGCGCAGAGGAAACCATGTAAGAGCCCACAACCTGAAAGATCTGGAAATTTCCATGAATAGAAACTCATCCGGAGGCCCCCCTGCAATTCTGACCGCGGACGTCAAGGTGCCGTTCACCTACACCGTGATCAGCGGATCTGATCCTTTGCGTCGCTCGAGTGGGCAGAAGGCGTTCACAAGGACCCTGAACCTGGTCGGGTTTGTTTTTGATACTACCGCGATGGAGTGTGATGGTCTTCACATTTCGATCTCGGAAGGCAGTTATGCACGCAACTCACTGGAAATTCAGATGGATCTGGGCACGGGGTTCGCGGTCCTCGAACTTCTGGGGCAGGTGGAGTGGTACGAAAGACGGTCATCAGTCATGGGTGACACTTACATTGTGGGCGTAAGCTTTGTTGACATAGCCGCGGACGCACTCGGGGTCATACGGGATTTTCTGCAAAGAGCCCAACTGGCCTCGCGATAGACCGTGTCCCGATCCGAAATGGAGAGAGCAATGGAGGAACCGTATTCTTCGGGCTTCGATGTAGAAAAACTCCTCATAGAAGTCTTGAAGCTCATGAAGAAAAAAGGCGTGCTCGAGGAGAGCGAGATCCTGGACGTTCTTTGGAATGCCAAGGATCCTCTCTTCCCCTGGGATAAGCAGGATATCAAAGATCTCATCAAACTGTGAATCCAGGGGAGCATGCTGTTGATCCGGTGGGCCGGCACGGTTGATGACAGCACATGTCCCTACCATACCTTGTTCATCAATGCTCGGACCCTTTCCGGACGGTTCGTGCGTGTCGCGTACGGCTCACGACCGAAACACGGCGGGGCAGGCGCCCCAGTCTAATTCCACTATCGAGGAAGCAGAGCAATGACGGATCTGAGAGAAAAACTTCGAGTCCCTTTGGATGAATTGACCTGGGGGGAGACCCTTGACGGCTTGGTGGGGCGAACCACAGCAGACACGGAGCCTTCACAAGAGATCATCGGCCAAGACAGAGCGGTCAAGGCCATGCGTCTCGGGCTCGCAATAAAAAGCTTTGGATACAATGTTTTCGTCTCCGGGCACCACGGATCGGGCCGTACAGCCGCAGTTGAAAAGCTTCTCAGGGAATTCGACTCGGAGACCGCGATTCCAAATGATCTGTGCTACGCCAACAATTTCAACGACGTTGATCAACCCAGACTGTTGATCCTGGAGCCCGGGAAAGGTCGGGTCTTTAAGCAGCAAATGGCGGATCTCATTGACTCACTGCAAAGGAAGATCCCTGCGATCTTTGAAAGTGAAGAGTTTCAGTCGGCGCGCAATGAGATCGTCAATCAGCATATGGGTACACAAAAGGCCCTGTTCAAGAATTTTGAGGAAAAGGTCAGCTCTGAGAACTTCATGATGGTGCAGGTACAGGTTGGACCATTCACTCGTCCCGATCTGGCGCCCGTGGTGGTCGGAAACCCCATGAAAACGGAGCAACTGGAAGCCCTGGTTGAGGAAGGAAAATTTGAGGCCGAGGAACTTGAAAAGATCAAGGAAAAGTACAAGGAACTCTCCCGCGATATGGAGCAAATCTTCAAGGAATCCAGAGCAATAGATAAGTCGATTCAGGCAGATCTGGAAAAACTGGCCAAGCAATGGGTCGGACCGCTGTTGGGTGAGTTGGTGGAGCCGATTGCGGAAGAACACGACTCTGAAGCGGTCAAGATTTACCTGGAAGAAGTTCAGGCTGACATTGTGGCAAATCTGGACCGATTTCGTCCGAGACTGGTAGCCCCCGGTGGTGCGCCACCGATGCAGGCAGGACAAGGTCCCGCGGAGGTCGGAGGGCCTCCCATGCTGGTGCCCCCCGATCCTGAAGGATTCCATGAGTACGAGGTTAATCTTCTTGTGGACAACTCAGGGACCAGCAAGGCGCCCGTGGTTTTCGAAATCACCCCCACGTTCCGGAACCTCTTCGGGACTGTGGAACGGGTGGTAGACCGGGGAGGTGTCTGGTCATCGGATTTCCGACACATAAAGGCCGGGAGTTTCCTCAAAGCCAACGGAGGATTCCTGATACTCAACGCCCGTGACACTGTAACCGAGATGGGGGTCTGGCAGACCCTGATTCGGAGTCTGCGCAACCAGGTGCTGGAAATACAGCCGGATCCCTACAGCCTCTTGTTCACATCAGCGCTGAAGCCGGAGAAGATCCCGGTCAGCCTCAAGGTGATAATCATCGGTGAACCGGAGATCTACGACATCCTGCATTGGTACGATGAGGATTTCCGCAGAATATTCAAGGTCAAAGCAGAGTTCGATCCCACAATGCCCAATACCGACGACAATAGATCCAAGCTCGTCGGGTTTGTGGCCAAGATTTGCTCTGAAGAGAATCTGCTGCCCCTGGATCCCTCGGGTGTGGAGGCATTGACCAGGCTGGGAGTGCGCCTCGCAGGGAGAAAGAAGAAAATTACAGCCCATTTTGAGAGAATTGCCGACATTGTCCGGGAAGCCGATCTGAGGGCTCGTGAGGACGACAAGGAAGTGGTCTCTGTTTCCCACGTGATACAGGCGCACGAGGATCGTACTGAACGGGTCAACATGATTGAGGACAAGATACAGGAACTCATTGAAGATGGAATTCTCATCATCGACACGGAAGGCGAACGAGTGGGCCAGATAAACGGGCTCAGCGTTTACAGTCTTCCCGAGTTCTCTTTCGGGCGCCCCTCCAGGATCACAGTGAAGACCAGCATGGGAAAATCAGGGATCATCAACATCGAGCGAGAGGCTGATCTGTCAGGAAACAGCTTTAACAAAGGGGTGCTCATTCTTGCCGGCTTCCTGAGGGATAGATTCGCCCAGGACAAGCCCCTCAACCTTACGGCCAGCATCTGCTTTGAGCAATCATATTCCGGTGTTGACGGAGATTCAGCATCATCCACGGAACTCTACGCGCTCATGAGCGCGCTCTCAGGCAAGGGAATCGATCAGGGAATCGCGGTGACAGGGAGCGTGAATCAGCATGGAGAGGTTCAGCCCATCGGCGGGGTGAACGAGAAAATAGAGGGATTCTTCAAGGTTTGTGCTGCCAAAGGCCTCAACGGGAAACAGGGCGTGATGATCCCCTCAACCAACATTGGGGACCTGATGCTCAATTCGGAAGTTGTTGAAGCGGTGAATAGCGGCCGATTTCACGTCTGGGCGATCGACCACATCGACCAGGGAATCGAACTGCTGACCGCGGTGCCCGCCGGGGAACCCGATGAAGAAGGGGACTATCCTGAAGACAGCATCAACGGAATGGTGAACCAGCGTCTTGAGGATCTCTCCAAGGGCATGAAGGAATTTGAATCGTCCTCAGATGAGGGTGACTCTACGGAGGGCAAAGGTTCCGGAGCAAACCCCTGCGATAGCTGCGATCACCGGCAAGCTTGACGCCGTGGCGCCGGGAGTTCTCATGGGAGTCTTTTCTTTTTGAGACGCGGTTTCGAACTTACGAATGGGGGGAGGGAATTTGAAGACTTCCCCAGGTTATTCATTTATGGGGGTATGCACATGTCTCAACCACATACCACATGTTGTGGTTGGTGGAGTCAAGTGCATACCCCCATTCATTTATTTGCGAAGCGGTGTTGGATAGCTAATTAGTTACAGTCATTGGATTTCCGGCTTGTCCATGTCTGGACGCGCCTGCCTGAGTAGCATTCCTTTTGAAATCGTAGCACTTTTTCCTTGACTCCACATGGGGTGGCATGTAATCTCACTTCGTGCCATCCCGTGTTGAGCGTTCGGGAAGATTGACCATTTCTTACGCGAGCCTGCGACCCGCGCCGAGGCCGGGGAGGCGTAGGCTTTTGAGATGTCATGGATTTCATTGCAAGTACATCTGCTGTTGAGGAGGTAGTGGTTATGCGACAAAGGATGAGACGGACTCAGCATTGGTTACCGGTGATCTTGGGGTTGGCGCTGACGCTTCCGTGGCTCTCTTCTCCAGTGGATGCATGGGAATTCGAGATGGAGGGCGGGTATTCCTGGAACTACTACGCGGCCCACCAGTTGGGAAGAAACGGCTTCTTCGGGCCGTACGACGTGGACGCGGCCGGCGCGGGTTTCGGACAACTCAATTTCTGGGCCGGTGAGAACAAGTGGCCGGGGAGTTTTGGCGGCGCGAACACGAGCATAAACACACAGTACATGGAGATCGAGACCCAAGTCAGGATCAACAAGGCCGTCAGGCTCAGAGGAACCTACTACCTGGGTGACCAGACGCCGAATGTGGCCGGAGAATACCAGAACAGCACTGCTACCGGGGCCTTGAACCCAATTTGGATCGGCGCGTGGACCAAGTTTTGGGGTACAGCGCAGACTCCGTGGGGAACTCTGGTTGTAGGGAAGAGGCCTTTCGCGTTCGGAATTGGAACACTTGCCAACGGTGAAGATTGCACTACGACTGAGTCGCTCGGCCTGGTCGTGCCCTACGGGCCCATGAGATATGGAATAGTCTTCTATCCTTCACGGAACCTCACCAGCTTTGACGCGGTCCAGACCGGTCCTGAAGATGGGAACAATCAGCGCAGCCCTCACGTGGGCGGGTTCCTCACTTATTCCGCGGGGCCGCTGCAGATCGGCTATCTTCAGGAACTCGTTAAGTGGCGCCAGGGGCCTGAGAGTCAATCCCCACAGAATGTGAACTTCATCCCAAGGGATTTCTTTCTGAGCGATGGAGTGGCGTTCATCAAGTTCGACAACGGGCGCTTTTTCTTTAATGCGGAGTACAGCTTTTTCAAGAGCACGGTGAGGCATCAGAGAAGCCTTAGTGGCTTCGACCAGAACGGAGGCGCACCGTTTGTGGGAAACATCGCCGGCGCGGGAAGCGTTTTCCAACCCACGTACACCGATTGCGACCGCGTTGCCGTGGAGCTTGGCGTGTACGCGGGACCGACCAAGGCTACCTTGTTCTGGGCTTGGATGTCGGGCCCTGACAGGAGGCATGGCGTATTGATTGATCGGCAGGGTCATGCCTTGTGGTTGGCCCCCCGGAACGGCCCGATTGGAACCGCGGGTGACGACAATTCGCTTCTCAATCTGCATCCCAATGCTTCAAACGCGGGGCTTTTCGTTCCGTATAGTTATCTGATGATCTTCAACTACGGGACCGGCGGCAACTACTTCAACATCCAGGGTGACGGACAGGTGAATGACGCAAATATCTACGCGGCCCGGATCGACTACGCGGTGGCTGCCAACCTGAATGTCTGGGGCAGCTTTCTCTGGGCCGACAGAGTCAGCCACGGTTACGGCTGGGGCTTCATTACCCCTGGCGCAGGCGGCGCCAATTACAATCGGCTCGGAGACTTCAACAACCCCGCGCCCGCTATTCCGGATTCCAACCTCGGGTGGGAGTGGAACGTGGGCATCGACTGGGGCCTTCTGGAGGGCTTGATCCTCAACACCAGGTTTGCGTACTGGCAGCCTGGAAACTGGTTCAAGTACGCGTGTGTCTCCAGGACCAACGCGGGCTGGAACAATCCCGGAGCCGACCCCAATTTCGGTACTGATCCCAATAGAACAATCGATCCGGTTATCGCGCTGGAAATGGCGCTGGGACTTGAGTTCTAGTTGCCGGTACGCCGGCGCCGACACCCACATTGCTCGTCAAGCAAAGACAGAGGCCTCCCGGAAAACCATCTCCTTTACGGTTCGAGACTTCGCCTCCAAATCAATGGATGTGCTCGTGAACCCCAGCTTCATGACCTGCATGGTCATGATCGTGCGGGCCATGGTTTCCACCGTGATCATGATCGTGAACAGTGGCATCCCCTCCGTGGCTGTGCTCGTGCTCATGCGCGTGAGTGTGCTCGTGTGAGTGAGCGTGCGAGTGCTCGTGGGAGTGCGTTTCATCCCCGTGGCTGTGCCCGTGATCATGGGCATGGGTGTGATCGTGGGCATGTAAATGCTCATGTTGGTGATTTCCTTGCATGACGTGATCTCCTCTCCATTCTGACTCGCGGTCGGGACTTCCGTTCACAAATTCAGGCTAACCGCAGGTTGACGACTTGTCAATGAATTGGCACAGTTAACTCAATAGTGCCACTCAGTGGGTACGGATGCAGGAAAGTTGTGCAGATCGTCACACGAATCACGATAAACGGTGTACAGGCTACGGTCCCGGCATATGCGGTTGCTCCAAGGGTCGATTTTGGGGTTTCTTGTGGGATTGACGCAATGGTTCACCGGGCTTGAAGCGGTTCTGCGCCCGGCGAGCCGGTACAGACTACAAATGAAGCTCCCGCACCAACCGGCTCGCAAATTGGCCCTACGCCCAGTAGCTCCCCCTCCAAACCTCCCCCATACGTAATTCCGGGAGCTTGTACGGTTCACGGCGAACGGTTGGATTGACCACTATCCTAGTCTACGGGGATTGGGGCGGTGGTCATCCTCGTCGTCGGTTTGCCCCTCACTCTTCTCCCGTTTCTTCAACAAATCATCCCACATTCTTTCCATTTCTCGTGCGGAGGAGGCTTCGCTGTGATCCGTTGGCCGGTCCTGCGTGCCGGTGGAAGTCGGAGATTCTTGCTCATCCTCCATCTTCTTCACTATGGCGTCGATTCTATCGGCAGGATCACGGTTCCGCCCGCGCTCAGATGGGGACAGGTTGAGCCGGCTTTCCAGCTTCTCAAGGAAATCCTCGGCCTGAGACCGCAGATCTGCGTCCCCGGCAAGGTCCTCTTTCAGGCTGAGCAATCCCCCTCTAATCCTTATCCACAATTTGTCCAGAAACATTTCTCGGCTCCCTTGACGGTCTCTTGTCTTGTCATCCTTAAAAGCGCAAGCCCGGTGACTAGTAGAGCGTTTCATAAATACCCTCACCATGGTGGATGCGGCAACTGCGCTTGCCCCCTCTCCTTCCGGGAGAGGGTTTGGGTGAGGGCATTATTGACACGGTCTACTATAGTGATACGCATTGACATTCGGTGCTAAGATCACCCTCCCCCTTCCCCCTCCCGTCGAGGGAGGGGGGCCGAAACCCCGCTCCCGTGGCGGGAGAGGGTTAGGGTGAGGGGGGTCCTGCCGTAGAACCCATTTTCACTTCACGGCAGTTTAGTTCTCTTTTTTCCTGATTCCATATAACATTGTGTTGCCACTTGCGTCGAATAGGTTAAGAACATGGATGCTATGAAGGACGCTCAGCTTGTCAAGGAGTTCCGAAAGGGCGACCGAGAGGCTTTTTCCGAGTTGGTCAGGCGGCATTCAAGACCCCTGACCATGATGCTCATTCGGATCCTCAAGGATGAGGAGGAGGCCAAAGATATTTCTCAGACAGCCTTTCTGAAAGCCTTTGAAGGACTTCCAAGATTTATGATGGCCTCTTCGTTCAAAACGTGGCTCTACAGTATAGCGATCAACGCGGCCAAAGATCAACTCCGCAAACGAAGGCCGGTGACGTCGCTGGATACGTATGAGAGCCTTCCCGACGGGGCTGAATCCCCGGGTACGCGGTTGGACGAGGCCCGAAAACTTAGGATGATGAGGGAAGCAATGGAAAGCCTCCCCGAGAAGCAGCGCGCCACACTTCAGTTGAGATTGTACGAAGAAATGGACTACAAAGAGATTGCCGGGATACTGGGCGGAACAGCCGGCGGTGCAAGAGGCAACTTTTTCCAGGCGGTTAGGAGCCTGAAGGGCATGCTGGAGCAATTACGATGAAAGGAATGGGCTGTTCAAAGGCCGAAAAACGGATCTTGCAGGACCTGGACGAAGGACTGGGCGGTCGTGAGCGAGAACGCATCGAGGATCATCTTCGCGACTGCGAATCGTGCAGGAGTTTCCGGTTGGAAATGGGCGAAATGCTCGGTTCAGTAGCCGCGGATGTTCCTGAGGATCCTGGAGAGCAGTTCTGGAAAATGTACCAGGTCTCTCTTGACGCTAAATTGAAGGAAAGGGAGTTGAGTCCCGGGGCGGCCTTGGGCTGGGGATGGAAAGCCGCGGGCGCCCTTGTAGGCGCGTGTTTGGTAGTCGCTGTGGTGTGGCTCGGGCCGTGGCAGGAACCTACTCCGGCTTTGGGCGATACTCAACGGATGGTGGCTCTCTTGGACGACCTGACTCGTTTGTATGGGCCGCTGGAGCCTGAAGATAGTTACGACGATGCAGCCGGTGAGCAGACGCTTGGTACAGCGTATTCCCAGGTTGATCCGGAACGGCTCACCTTCGCTCCCTGGTTCGAGGTGGAGGAGGAATCCAATCACCTTCTCTTATAGGAACGAACATGCCCGGGTATGCCGGGCACAACGAAACATGAAAGTCTGTCGCTTCGTTTGGCAGTCCGTGGCTTCGCCTCGGACAGGGTACTCGAAGAGCGCGTACGCTGCGCATGGACTTGGAGGGGAGGCCCTAGCCGGGCAGGCATTTCAACGTCA
>CAZGNL010000146.1:0-13987 GCA_964527475.1 uncultured Syntrophaceae bacterium | reverse complement strand
GACGACAGAACCATTACGCGCTCGCTATGTGTCGTCCCTTCGGGACTCCGAGCCGACTTGGGGCGGGAGTTTTCATACTATGGTGGTTCTCGTAATTAGTTTCGGATTCCTCCGAAACTTCTTCCTGATGGCGCAGGCTTTCCAGCCTGCGAATCCGTGAGAACTTTGGAGAACTGCTATAGTCTTCCGCATCGAACTTCGCGCCGAAGATGTCACCCTCCCCCAGCCCCTCCCGTCAAGGGAGGGGAGTCCTTTTCCCTCTCCCCTGGCGGGAGAGGGTTAGGGTGAGGGGGAACTTCCAATGAAGTTGCATTCGCGCAGAACTGAGTGCGGAAGACTATAGATGATGTCATTGCGAGCGTAGCGTGGCAATTTACTGCGCGGTGAATATGGGGATTGCTTCGTGGTTTCACTCCTCGCAATGACTTACTCGATGAACAAATCCATGTCCGAATAACTGAAGTATTACCCGGATAAACCCGATTTTCCTTGACAGCTCACCGATCCGCCATAAGATGTTATTATTCGTCTCGACTTTTTGCCAGGGGGTATATCATGGTGCAGGTCGATATTCCGGTTGCGTTCGCTATAGGGAGCCTGTTTGCAGACGCGGCCGCCAGGCAGTTGAGAAGCGGGAAGCGTGAATACTTCTACAGTGTCGCGCTCCACAACAACATCTACCAGATCTTCTTCTTCAGTTGGATCCCCGTGTACTTTCTGTTGAACTACTTTGGATGGGAAACCACCCACATGTGGTGGCATGCGGACACAGTCGCCGCGTATCCATGGTTTATTCCCATATTCATGGTAGTGTTCTTTGCCGCGGTGAATCTCGGATTCCTGTTGGGTAATAGTCTCGTTACCCGGGGCCGTCTGTGGACGAACAGAGCCGTTTATCTTGCCATTGGGGTGTACTCGTTGATTTGGATTCTCTCGCAGCCCGGGCGGACCCTAAAACTGGGGACCTATGCTGAATGGAAAGCAGGAATCGCGCCCTGGTTTTACGAAGATTCCTATTTCTTCGCGGTGGTGGCCGGCACAATAATCCTCTGGGCGGTCGTGATGGCCATATACGTGGTCAAATTGCGTAAGCAAGGAGAGGGTGTATAAAAGGTGCGTGGTTTGTTCCGGACGTGCCGGCCGAAGGCGGTGGCAAAATCCCCTACTGTGGCGTAGGTTGTGCAGGTGATCGAAGCAGCCTTAGCTCCATGACGTTGATCTGGTTGACGACTGGTCGTTTTCATGGGCTCCCTGGAGCTGGACCGGCTGTCTTGAGGCACTTATCGGAGTCGCGGCGCGGAAAAGAACGGTTCGCAAGCTCATGGAGCTATAAGCTGTTGCAATAGTTGGGAAGTTTGCAAGTACTTCTATGGAACGGCATGTCATGAATGCGTTTGCTTGGTGGTTGATTGTACCCATAGTACTTCTTTTGACCGTGTACCTACTTCTGAAGTTCAACAAGTTCTGGATATACTGTTTTGACAACGCGTTGAGGAATCCCAGGGACCATTTGTCCAGGAAATATGAACTTCCACGATATTTCGTTCTCACGGAGGAGGGGCAGGTAGACACCTCGGTGAAGTGGCCCGGTTGGGACGGGTGGTATTTCATCTTCATGCCCGTGCCCGGGGATCAGCCCCTCAAGATGATACGGGCCAGTGACATGACGGGGCTCTACGGCCTGAACGGGATAGACGACTATGCCGCGATTCCTTCCGGACTGAACGCGTTTCAGGTGGTCGAGTATTTAGCATACATCGTTGAGGAGATCCCTGCTGTAGATGAAAGCGGACAACCCGCGCATGTTTCACACACTTATCTTCCGAAGAAGACCGATCTGACCATGAGCGTAGACAGTCTGGACACGATTGTGACCAATCACGGTTCGGACGGCGCGGGGGACTCCCATCTCTGTGGCCGGGTAACGGGTTCGTGGCCCAATTACGAGGTTGGGTTCGAGGATTCCGAACTGAAAATGAAACTCGACCTGAATTTTGACGGTCTGGACCTGCTCTGGTGGGCGGACATTCCTGGCATCTTTACGTATTTCGCTGCGTTCGGAACATTTGAAGCGAAAATGAGCCGGAAACGGATCGCGGCGGATAGTTCCGGCGAGTCCAGTGACGACCGCGAGATCGCGCCTCTGAGCGGGTTCGGCTTCTTTGAACACGGGTGCGCGCGCAAGCCATTCAGTTACGACTGCTTCTGGGCGCCGGTAAACTGGCTGAAACGCCTGTGCCCGTCGTTCAAACCGGTTCAATATCACTACGAGGTCTTTGCCGAACAGGGTAAATTCCACGGCGGATTCATGTACGCGCGTGGATTCGGCTTAACCCTAAGGAACTTGGGCGGAATATATTCTGAGGATTCGTACGAGGCGATCGATGACATAAGGATCGAGTACCTTGATGACCCCCCACCCGATCTGGTCCCCACTCCCGGCCCGGGTGGTCCCGTGAAATTCTACAAAAAATGGAAGGTGACCGCTCGCGCTCGCGCCGGGGTCTTGGAGTACACGGCAACCCGTATCGGCGCGCCCGCGCAGGTCGCGTCCAACATGATGTACTACTGTTGTTCAGTGGAGGGAACTTACAACGGATCCCGGATAAGCGCCCGCGGGTATGGAGAGTACGTCCATATTTGATGGGCCGATCCGTCAACAAGGGGAGGGAACGATGAACGAAACATTTTACCGGAGAATGTTCTTTGTGGGGGCCCTATGGAACTTCCTGGGCGGCATACTCACACTGGTTTTGACCAAATGGGCGTTCCAGCAGGCAGGGATCAACGTTCCTGATCCGACTGCGTACTACTATTCATGGATAGCGCTCTACATGACGTTCGGCATCGGTTACTACATGATCTACAAGGACATGTACGCCAACAAGAACATCGTCATCCTGGGAATAATAGGGAAACTGGCTTTTGCCCTGATCTTTCTCGTCGAAATGCTAGTCCTTGAGGCGGGGATTCCAAGGCCGTTCCTCATTGCGGCGGTCGGGGACCTGGTCTTTGTGGCCCTTTTTGTGATGTTTCTGTGTTTTGCCCGGAAGCAGGGGAAATAGGGTAGGCCGGCCGCCCGCAAATAACCCGATTGCCGGGTGGGATGCGCGATACGCCGGACAATTGATTCAGTAACTATTCAGTTTCTCGGGGGAAGAGGCTTGCCTCCGAATGTGTCATTGCGAGCGAAGCGAAGCAATCTCCAAGACCCCAGGAACTGAGATTGCTTCGTCGTTTCACTCCTCGCAATGACATTGTCGCAGAGAGCCTTCAACCCCCTTAGGGCTTGTCTGAAAATAAACCTCTCAATTCCCACAGTGCCGTCACCCCGGCGAACCCCGGATCGGCGTCCGGGGCAGGCTCTGGAATGACGGTAATAAGTTCCGGGAAGGTTTCAGGATTCATAGGTTGTAGTACTTGTTTCGGGACAAACCCTTAGCTGAATGATTACTTCATTCACGGCTTGACCATTGATGTTTGTCCCGGATTCGGCTATACTCCTTCCGTTTGAGCCGCCGTCAGCGGCAGGACACCTATTATGCCAACTACGGAACAACAAGCGATCCTGTTTCGCGTTCCTTCCCGGGGATTGAGGTAATAGCAGCCTATGCTCTACATTCGCCTTATCATGAATTCATCAGTGGAAGAGATTCTCGATTTCAAGACCTGTTGCGGGCTGAGGATGTTCGATCAGAACCTGGAGATCCATGTGAGGAATCTGGGAGACAGTCCCGTGAATGTGCCCGGTTACTTCGACCTTGAGGGTGAACACGGATCCAAGCGGTTCGATACCCTGAGTCCCGCGGGCGAGCACCGGATAAACCCGGGGGAGATAAAGGCATTTTATTGCTACATGGATGAGCCGCTGTGGCTGAAGGCCCGGCGACTTGTCTTTTATGACGGTGAGGGGACAAAATACGAGATCGGTATTTCGCACGACAGCAACACAGAGGAAAAACATGGAAATCATACAGTACACGGAAGAGCATAGAATCTTCAGGGATATGGCTAGGAAATTCTTTGCCAAAGAGGTAACACCGTACGTTGATGAGTGGGAGGAAGCCGGCATCGTTCCTCGGAGCATCTGGAAGAAGATGGGAGACCAGGGATTCCTGTGCATGGATGTCTCTGAGGAATACGGGGGGCTCGACGCGGACTTCCTGTATTCGTTCATCCTGCTGGAAGAGTTGATCGCAACCAATCACGCGGGGCTCGCGGCGCCCCTTCACACCGACGTTGTGGTCCCCTACATCAGCTCTTTCGGTTCTGAAGAAGTGAAGCACAAATACCTTCCCGGATGCATCTCCGGTGACATCATTACCGCGGTCGCCATGACCGAGCCCAACACGGGCAGCGATCTGGCCGCCATAAAGACCACCGCGGTCGATGACGGGGATCACGTGGTCATAAACGGACAAAAGACTTTCATATCCAACGGTATTCTCTGTGACCTGTTGGTCCTTGCTGTAAAGGATCCCAGCGAATCCAATCCCCATCAAGCGTTGGATCTCTACGTTGTGGAAGCGGACACTCCCGGTTTCGAAAAGGGCAGAAACCTCAAGAAGATAGGATGGCATAGTCAGGATACGGCCGAGCTGTTCTTCACCGACTGCCGGGTGCCCAAGAAAAACCGATTGGGTCAAAAGGGCGGCGGCTTCTTGATGCTCATGGACAAGCTCCAGCAGGAGCGCCTGTTGGTCTGCATGATGGCGGTCCCCGCGGCCGAGCACATGCTTGATATGACCATTAAGTATTGCAAGGAACGAACAGCTTTCGGTAGACCGATTTCCAAATTCCAGAACACTCAGTTCAAGATCGTTGAGATGGCCGCCGAGGTCAAACTGGGCCGGACCTTCCTGGACAAGCTGATCGTGGAGCATATGGAAGGGGAAAACATAGTGGTGGAAGTCTCAATGGCCAAGTTCTGGACTACTGAAATGGCATCGAGAGTAGCGGATGAGTGCCTGCAGCTCCACGGCGGATACGGATACATGGAAGAGTACCCCATCGCTCGCGCTTGGCGAGACATACGAGTGATGCAAATCTTCGCCGGTACCAATCAGATCATGAGAAGAATTGCCGCGCAATTCATGGGCCTGTGATCGCGCCGGGGGTCATAGATCGGTCCCGCATTCGCCCATGACCCACTATCAAAGGGAACGTTCATGAAATACGAGGACAGACCTTGGCTCAAATCGTACGATTCTGCAATCAAACCGGAATATGAGATTCCTGATATTTCCCTTGTGGACCATTACAACGAGATATTCTCCAAGGTCCCTGAAAGCCCGGCCATGCGGTTTTTGGGCCTGACGTTTACGTATCGCGACCTGATGGAACACTCAAATCGCTTTGCCCAGGCTCTTATCGAGAACGGCTGCACGCCCGGTGATGTGGTCGGCATCAACCTGCCCAACGTTCCCCAGTATTTGATTGCCCAGTTTGGCGCGTTCAAGGCCGGTTGCGCGGTCACGGGTGTGTCGCCACTCTTGACCCCCAGAGAGCTGGCTCACCAGTTGAACGACTCCAAGGCCAAGGCCCTTGTCACAGCGGATCCCATATTTGAACATCGCCTGGTCGAAATCGCGGACAAGCTGCCCGACCTGAAGCTGGTGGTTTCCACTGGAATTCTCGACTTTCTCCCCTGGTTCAAACGCACTCTGGCCAAGCTCCTCAAGAAGGTCCCCACCGGGCAGGTAAAACCGCTGGATGGGAAAAAGGTCCTGAAATTCATGGATGTTCTCTCGGAGTATTCATCCGCGGACCCGGGGATCAAGGTGGCGCCGGATAACATCTGTCAGGTTCAGTACACCGGTGGAACCACAGGATTGCCCAAGGGGGCGATCATCTCGCATCGGAACCTGATCGCCGAGCTCTACCTGGTGATAAACTGGCTCCAAATGGAGCCGAGAAAAGAAGTCGTCCTCTCCGGCTTCCCCTTTTTTCACATAGCCGGCCTTGCTCTGGGCCTTGGCACCCTCTTCGACGGTCACGTTCAGATCTTGATTCCCGATCCCAGGAACACAAAGCTCATCATTGGCGAGATGAAAAAGTTTCAGCCGACCATCCTCGTCAATGTCCCCTCTTTGTTCATGATGCTCGTGGAACAGCCGGAATTCCGCGCATTGGATTTCTCTCGCCTCGGGTTCTGCCTGTCCGCGGCAGCACCTTTTCCAGCGGAATCCATCCAAGAGCTTGAATCGGTCGTAGGGAAGGGAAAGCTCATCGAAGCCTACGGCATGACCGAATTGAGCAGCCTCGCCACGAGCAACCCGCGACGCGGGGAAAAGAAGATAGGCTCCGTGGGCGTCCCATTGCCCAACACCCGTATGAGACTGATGGACCTGGAGACCGGAAACACCGACGTTCCGGTAGGTGAAGAGGGTGAGATCGTGGTTTTGGGTCCTCAGGTCATGCAAGGATATCTTGACAAGCCCGATGAGACCGCTGTGGCCATGCGCGAACACGATGGCGAGATTTGGCTCCACACCGGCGACGTGGCCCGCATGGATGAGCATGGGTACTTTACAATCGTGGATCGCTCCAAAGACATGCTCAACGTCGGTGGGTTCAAGGTATTTTCCCGCGAAGTGGAGGACAAACTCTATGAGCATCCGGCCATAGAGATGTGCGCTATCATTGGAGAGCCCAACCCCGAGCGTCCGGGAACCGAAATAGTCAAGCTCGTGTACCAGGCCGGCGCGGAACACAAGGATCGCGATCCTGAAGATCTGGCCGCGGAAATCACAGAGTTCGCAAAGATGAACTGCGCTCCGTACAAGGTGCCCAAGGTCATCGAACGGGTCGAAGAGCTGCCCCTGACACCTATCGGAAAGGTGGACAAGAAGGCGCTGCGCTGAAGCCGGCCTCGTTGCTCATTCCTTGAAGGAGAATGCGCGCATGGAAATATCGCCCGAAATGATGAAGGAAATGGTGGAAACCAAGGTGGCGTTTCTTGAACGCATGGGCCTCAAGGCCCTGGAAATGCAGCCGAGACATGTCAAGCTGATGGCGCCGCTCAAAGGAAACGAAAGCCATATCGGCACAGTGTACGCGGGTGCGCTCTTCACCTTGGCCGAGGTGCCTGGTGGCGCACTGTTTCTGACCAGTTTCGATATCTCCAAGTATTATCCGATCGTTAAGGAAGTAACCATACGTTTTGTCCGGCTCGCCAAGACAGATGTGACAGTGGAACTGGGCATGTCTCAAGAGGAGGTGAATCGAATCCAGGCCGAGGCGGACGACAAAGGCAAAGCGGATTTCACGCTGGAATGCGAGGTCAAGGATACATCGGGTGAAGTAGTGGCAGTGAGCAAAGGGCTGTACCAGATTCGCGTCATCGGCGCCTAGGGTCTGTCCCGAAATGAGAACTGCAGCTCATGAATCCTGATATGCGTTCACCGCGATGGCGATAAAGGTCTGAGGTATTAGTTCACCCATCGTGATTCCAACGGGTTGCACATCTCCCGGTGAACGGTGACCAAAAGGATTGAGACGGTTTCATTCGTCCCTCCGGGACTCTTTATCCTCTCGTTCCCAGGCTCTGCCTGGGAATGCATACCGGGAGGCTCCGCCTCCCCTGCTCGGGGCCCGCCGCGTTCGCGGACAAGGAGGACTTTTCTGTAAAAATGGGTGCATTGCAAAGTCCACCGATGCCGTCACTGACCGACCATGCAAGAGGGCGCACACACAGGTGCGCGCCGTACACCTTGCCCCAGCAATGGTATTAAACCGGGTGTAGGGGCAGACCTATGTGTCTGCCCTTTTGTATGAAAATGGATGCATTGCGAAATGCACCGAATGCCGTCACTGAGCGCATCCAAGAGGGCGACGCATGCGTAGCCCCTACGGCCGGGACCCGGCGCGTTCCGGGCATTTTCATGCTTCGTTGTGCCTTTGTTTAGGCATGGGCGTTCACGGGAATGACGTTCTATAGCAGGAATGACCTTCCAATCAGACGGAAATTTCGGCGCCGGCTAAGGCCGAACAGCCTAAGAACATAGGAGTAAACACTATGGTGTACGACAACAGTCTGTGGTTGGGTTCATATGACGAGGGAGTGAGCCCGGAAGTCGAGATCGAAGACAGTTCTCTGGTGGAACGTTTTGAAAAGATGAGAAAGGAGTTCCCGGATCGGATCGCGGTCCATTTCCTTGGTGTGTCTTTGACGTTCGAGCAGCTCATGTCCCAGGCGGATCGCTTCGCCCGGTGCCTTGTGGACCACGGTCTAACCAAGGGAGATGTGGTAGGGGTCTGCTTGCCCAACACGCCACAGTACATAATCACTTTGATCGGAACCCTTAAAGCGGGATGCGTGTTGTCGGGGCTGTCCCCTCTTTATACCGCGCGAGAGATGGCGCACCAGTTGCAGGACAATGGCGCCAAGGCGCTCGTGATCTTGGACGCGCTCTTTGAGCACCGATTCGCGGGCATAGCTGATGAGGCGCCTGACGTAAAGTTGGTCGTTCCCACCATGATTGTGGACTTTCTCCCAAAGTTCAAGCAATTGCTCGCCAAGTGGTTGAAGAAGGTCCCCACAGGGAAGATCAAACCTTTGCCCGGCAAAGAGGTGATCCCGTTCATGGACATTCTTTCCAAGTACCCCGCTCAGCCGCCTGATGTGACGCTGACCCCGGAAGATCCGTTCATAATTCAGTATACCGGCGGCACTACGGGCGTGCCCAAGGGCGCGGTCTGCACACACCGAAACATGTTGTCGAATGTGGCTCAGTTTGCCGAGTGGCTGCGAGTGGAAGAAGGCCAAGAGGTGGTTGAATCCGCGTTCCCCATGTTCCATATCGCGGGTCTTTTCACTTCCATAATTTGTCTTGCGTACGGTCTGACCCAGATTCTGATTCCAGACCCCCGCAACACTAAGCTCATAGTCGGTGAAATGGAAAAGTTCAAGCCGCAGTGGTTGGGCAATGTGCCCTCACTTTACATGATGCTGCTCAATGAGCCGAAATTCCGTGAGATGGATCATTCCCGGTTGAAATTTTGCGTCTCTGGCGCGGCCGGCTTTCCAGTAGATGCGATCAAGAAGTTTGAAGCGATCGTCGGAAAAGAAAAGGTCATCGAAGTGTTCGGCATGACTGAAACGTGCGTGCTCCTAACCTGCGCGCCGCGATTTGGTGTGAAAAAAGTCGGGACATCAGGAATTCCTCTTCCATCAACTTCACTCATGATTGTAGATCTGGAAACAGGGACAAAAGAAATGCCGTTGGGCGAACAAGGGGAAATCTGCGCGGCCGGCCCGACGCTGATGAACGGGTACCACAACAAACCCGAAGAAACCGCGCTGGCCCTTCGTGAACACCACGGCAAGCTGTGGATGCACACCGGAGACATAGGATTCATGGACGAAGACGGCTATCTGTCGGTCGTGGACCGAAAAAAGGATATGATCCTCGTGGGCGGATTCAACGTCTTCCCTAGGGAGATAGAAGAAAGACTCTACGAGCATCCGGCTGTCGAGGTGTGCGCTGCGGTCGGCATGGCCAACCCGGATCGTCCGGAAACCGAGCTGGTCAAACTGGTGGTCCAGAAAAGCGCTGCGTACAGCGACAAATCCGATGATGAGATCGAAAAGGAACTCACGGCCTTTGCCCGAGAAAACCTGGCCCCCTACAAGGCGCCCAAGGTGTTCGAATTCAAGGAAGTGCCCCTGACGGCAGCGGGAAAAGTTGACAAGAAGTTGTTGAGATAGGCGTAGCCCCTTGGCAGGCGTCACGGAATAACCCCTTGCAAGTGACACGCGCCTCATCCTTGTGATAAAGAGGGCGACGCATGCGTAGCCCCTACGTCCTTGGCCCGCGGCGCCTTCCGTTGCTGTCAGGTTTATTTTGTGACAAGCCTTTGGACTCGGCCGGCTACTGCCGCTCAACATGGTGTTTGGAACAGGACAGATCGACGGAAGGCCGACAACCACGTCGCGCCGGCCCACAACCGGAAGGAATGCTCATGACTTACGATGACAAGCCCTGGCTGAAGTCTTATGATCCCGGAGTCGAACCGGAAGTCGAAATCCCCGACACTACGCTCGTGGACAAGTTCAAAGAGATCACATCTCAATTCCCGGATAACCCGGCCGCGCACTTCTTAGGCATTACGCTCAATTACCGGGATCTGATGGCCCACTCGGATCGCTTTGCTCAGGCTCTCATGGACAAGGGTTGCGGTCCCGGAGATGTCGTCGGCCTGAACTTGGCCAACGTCCCGCAGGCCTTGATCGCTATGGTGGGCAGTCTAAAAGCGGGTTGCGCCATATCCGGGGTATCGCCGCTCCTGACCCCAAGAGAACTCGCGTATCAATTGAAAGACTGTAAGGCCAAGGCGCTGGTCACGCTGGATGCAATATTCGAACATAGACTGAAGGGCATCGCGGATGAACTCCCTGACCTCAAGTTTGTTGTGGGAACCGGTATCCTCGATTTTCTTCCCGGGTTCAAGCGAGTGCTGGGAAGACTCCTCAAAAAGGTACCACACGGCAAGGTCGGACCCCTTCCCGGCAAGGACGTAACCAAATTTATGGACATACTTCGGGAGTATCCAGCGCAGAGCCCTGATGTTGAGGTGAAACCGCAGGATACTTGCCTGGTTCAGTACACCGGTGGAACCACCGGCCTGCCAAAGGGGACGATACTCACTCACCGCAACATGGTTGCCAATCTGACCCAGATCCAGGCCTGGAACGAATTTGAAACCGGGAACGAAATAATGCTCTCATGCTTCCCGTTCTTTCATCTGGCGGGGCTCGGCGCGGGTATTGCTTCCTTGTATTCGGGCCTCGCTCAGGTTTTGATCCCCAATCCAAGGGATACCAAGAGCGTGGTAAGCGAGATGGCAAAATACCAGCCAACGATTACATACAATGTTCCGTCCTTGTACATGATGCTCCTTGAGGAACCCGGGTTCGACAAGGTGGACTTTTCCCGGCTGCAGGTAGCCGTTTCCGGCGCGTCCCCGTTCCCGGCGGAGTCGATCAGGGCGCTTGAGGCGGTCATCGGGTCCGGAAAGGTGTTGGAGGGGTTCGGTATGACCGAGACCAGTCCTGCCGTTACAACAAATCCACGTCGTGGACCGAAAAAAATCGGCTCTGTGGGCCTGCCCATATCGAGCACCCGCGTGAGGCTCATGGATCTTGACACCGGAACCAAACAAGTACCGTTCGGAGAAGAAGGCGAGATAGTAGTAGCAGGTCCCCAGGTCATGAAGGGATACCTCAACAAACCCGAAGAGTCCGCCATAGCGCTCAGAGAACACGACGGTGAGACCTGGCTCCACACCGGTGACGTGGCCCGCATGGACGAAGACGGATTCTTCTTCATTGTGGATCGGGCCAAGGACATGTTGATCGTGAGCGGATTCAAGGTGTTTTCTCGTGAAGTGGAGGAGAAACTCTACGAACACCCGGCCATAGAGTTGTGCGCCATCATCGGCGTTCCGAACCCCAAAAGACCCGGCAGCGAAATAGTGAAGCTCGTTGTTCAGAAGACCCAGGCGTACCAGGACCGCAACGAAGATCAAGTGAAGGAGGAGATCATCGCGTTCTCAAAAGAAAACATGTCGCCGTACAAAGTGCCTAAGATAATTGAATTCATAGATGAAATACCGCTCACCGCTGTCGGCAAGGTGGACAAGAAGGTGTTGAGATAGACAGCAAGAGGCACGTAACATCAATTTGACCGCGGATTACGCGGATGCGCGCGGATATAGCAGAAAAGAATGGGACGGGATCACCGGATTTTTTAGCCACAGAGAGCACAGAGGGCACAGAGAAATTCATGACTGACGGACTGACGGACTGACGGACTGACGGATGGAATTGTGGGTGCGGCCATTGAAGTCCGTCAGCTGTTTGCCGACAGTCGCCTATGCCCAAACGCTTTCCGATTTGAAAGCAACCCGCCGTAAACGGACGTTGTTGACAGACTTTCGCGAGAACGGTTGGTGGGCGGCATCACCACATTATCTCTGTGCTCTCTGTGACCTCTGTGGCAAAATCGCCTTTTCTTTTGGCCACAGAGAGCACAGAGGGCACAGAGAAATTCATGAATGATCAGTTGACGGAAAGGATTATAGGCGCGGCTATTGAAGTGCATAGATTACTCGGGCCCGGTCTTCTGGAATCCATTTACGAAGAAGCCCTCTGCCATGAACTTAACTTGAGGAAGATCGAATTTGAGCGCCAGGTTGAAGTCGATGTTATTTACAAAGATTATGTAATCAAGGGACAGCGGCTGGATGTTCTTGTCGAACGAGAGGTGATCGTCGAATTGAAATCCGTCAGCCGTTTGCCGGAAGTCGCCAAGGCCCAAACGCTTTCCTACTTGAAAGCAACACGCCGTAAACGGACTTTGTTGACCTGCTTTCGCGCGAACGGTTGGTGGGCGGCATCACCACATTATCTCTGTACCCTCTGTGTCCTCTGTGGCTAAATCGCTTTTCTTTTAGGCGGAGACCATCCAGCCCCGTGGACAAAGGAATGCTGGAGACCGGGAGGCCTACTGATGAAGATTAAGCCGATCCGAACGGAAGATGATTACAGGGAAGCCTTGCAAAGGATCCGTGACATATGGGATGCAGAGCCCGGAACCGGTGAATCGGACGAGTTGGAGATCGTCTTGCCCCTGGTGGAAGCCTACGAGCGGGAACACTACCGGATAGACCCGCCGGACCCCATCGAGGCGATCAAAGTCCGTATGGAGGACCTGGGGCTCAGTCGAAAGGACCTGGAGCCTTGTATCGGATCGAGAGGGCGTGTGTCGGATGTACTCAACAGGAGAAGACCCCTCACCCTTCCCATGATACGTAAATTGAGCGAGAAACTCGGACTGCCCGGGGGCGTGCTTCTTACGATCTATCCATTGGAATCGCCAAGTCGCTATGAAGAGCATGGCCGCCGGAAATCACTCGGATAAGCCTTCGGCTGTGGCTTCTAAGCGGGAACATACATGGGGACAAGGGTCAAGTGACGCGAGGCTCCGAAGAAGAGTCGAAAGGCTGGAACACCAATTCAGCAAGGCCCAAGACCAGACTTGACCCGTCTCACTTTGTAGGCTTGGATACTGGGAAAAGTCTATCCCAGAGACCTTACTTCCATCTCCGAACAAACCTTTCGGATAAGATGCTTGCAGACTGAAAAAGGGCACCTTCATATTAGCCATAATAGTGGCACAAAACAGCATCCTATCGTTATGCCCTTTGTCAATATTTTGTCTGGTATTATTCTTGCCAGCAGTTCAACTATCGTCCACGGCACTAGGACGTCTTTTGCTATTACAACCACTACCTCGATGCCTGTTCCTACTGAACTTAATAAGTCGTCCATTATAAGTGTCAATGCATCGGATCCAATAGCTGAATAAACGAACACCACCTGTAATGGTACTATTCCGCCCAATATCCAACACTCTATTTCCTTGCCCCATTCTTTGTTATCACTTTTACTGCCTGTTACTACTATATTGGGCTTCCCATAAAATAGTAGAATATCTTCTATTCCCACAGGCTCTTTCTTTTCTTGACCTGCAATACCTCTGTTGTCTCGGAATAGATAACTATTTTGGCTTCGCCATATTCTTCTCCACATTTTCCCTATGTACTTTAAGCACCACCAAGCCCTTTTTAACCATCCTTCCAATATGACTCTCTGTATGTTACTTTCCCTCTCCTCTTGCTTCACTTGGTTTCCCTCTAGGGTCACAAGTCTAAAAAAACAGATCGTTTGTACTAGGAAGTGCCACAACATTGCGCCAGTAAATTCTCTTGGCCCTAACACGCATCCGAGTATATGTACCGCTATGAGAAACTTATAAAAAGCTATCAGTTTGGTTTTGCTGGATGTAGCAACAATGACCGATTGAGCAACACACAACCCAATTTCTGCCATTACAAATATAATTCCAATTTGCCAGCCCAATGTGTTCTCCTAGAGGTGGTTGCAAAACCTGTGAGACCGCGTAAGCGCGTGTAATCGCGGGCG
>CAZGNL010000145.1:0-14004 GCA_964527475.1 uncultured Syntrophaceae bacterium | reverse complement strand
CACCCCATACGTAGACCCGCAAAGGGGTGGCTTTTTCCACGGGACTTTCATGCGATTCCGTTATTTCCCGGCGGTCCCTTACTCAGTCCTCACCCATGATCCGGGCTGAAGCCGGGTTCAGCCAGTCCAGCACGGGAAACACCGCCAAGCTCGCGAGCGCGGTGATAAGGGACTTTAGCACAATCCACGCGACCGCGCTCCATCCGAATTCTACAGGCCCGATCATCCATCTCATCAGAAGCGCTGCGGATCCTGCCGCCCAGACCCCCACGAGAACCATCGCGGCTCTGCCCTCGGGGACGTCGATCCGTACCGCTGCGTGAACATATGCCCCGACTACAAAAATGAAACTGTAGATGAGCGCAAAGAATCCTGTGGGAGATCCGGAAAAAACGTCCGTGAAGAGCCCGGCAATGAATACGCCGATCATTCCGACAGGAAAGCTTACTCTGAGGCTCGCCCATACTACGACAATCAGCACTAGATCCGGCTTATAGGCAGGGGAAATGAGAAAGCCCATCGTGGTAATCTGCAACCCAATGGCGACCGCGCTCACGATCATGAGAAACGCAACATTTGTCAACGCTCTCTCTCCAGCTCCGACCCAATGTCGAATCCCCCTCTGACTCCGAGCACCACCAGCACTTCCTCTACCTCAGAGAAGTCCACTGCAGGGATCACCACAGCCTCCAGGAAGAGCCCCTGTCCGCCGCGGTGCACCGATTTGACCGTTCCCACAGTAAGGCCTCGTGGAAAAATGCCGTCCAAACCCGAAGTGATGACCTCGTCCCCGGCTCTGATCCTCGATTTGAGTTTGATGTAACGAAGAGTGCACCCCTTATCCAGAGATCCGGTCAATACTCCTCTATCTCTTGTACGGGCCACCCGACAGTCAACGGACAGATCAGGGTCGGTGATGAGAAGAACCTGAGACATACTCCCGGAACTCTTGACCACTCTTCCCACCAGACCCTCGGCAACAGTGACCGACATATTCGTTAGAACTCCGTCATCCGATCCCCGATTGACAAGAAACGTTCGGTACCAGCCCACTGCGTCGTCACCGATGACCTGGGCGACCAACGAGGGGAACTCGTCGGTGGACTTGAGGTTCAACAGTTTCTTGAGACGGCGGTTCTCCCCGGCCTTGTTGAGCAAGACGCTTCGCTCTTGCCGCAACTGCCTGAGTTCTTCCTTAAGCCTCCGGTTCTGCTCCTGAACATGTATAAGGGCTACATAGCTTTGCCAAAAGCCTTTCGCGCTGGACTGGACGGCAAAGACGGCTTCCTGAAACGGTCGCGCCACTGTGTACGCGAACCGACTCAACGGACCTCCCGCGGGCCGGCCCAGAGACGCAAAGATAGTCACCAGGCCGATGGCCAGAAGGAACAAGGCAATGGCTATGTCACGTACGGATCGGGGCATGGCGATGGATTGGTGGTCTGTACCACAAGAGCGAGTTTTCCGGAAGAACGTTTCGCCGGACACTCTGTTTTACGGCTTCCCGGGGCATTGGATCTTGTCCGCGGTCAATCAGTTGGGCCGGCACGTGACGATGTCGCTGCAGCCCAACGTGTCGAACGCTTGTTCCGAAAACGAACCGACACGCCTGACCCGATAGACCGAGTGAGCGCGGTCCAGCCTGAGCCTGTTCCACCGAGCTATCTCATCAGAACGTCTCTGTAAACATCGAAATTTTCAAACACCTTGCCCGATCCGATGACCACTGTGGAAAGAGGGTCGTCAGTGACGATCACAGGAAGGGCAGTCTCGCGCCGTATCACTTCGTCCAGATTCCTGAGCAAGGAACCACCGCCGGTGAGGAATATGCCTTTGTCCACAATGTCGGCGGCCAATTCGGGAGGGGTTTGTTCCAGGGCCGTCCTGATGGTGTTCAGGATTGCGGCGACCGGTTCTGCGATGGCTTCGGTCACTTCCCCGGAACGGACGGCCACGACCTTGGGTATCCCCGCGATGAGGTCCCGACCTTTGACCTCGACCAGGTCATCCTCCTTATACGGACACGCGCTCCCGATAATCATCTTTATCATTTCTGCTGTTCGTTCACCGATCAGGAGCGAATATTTTTGCTTAATGTACCGGATTATGGACGTGTCAATCTTGTCTCCTGCAACCCGCAGCGACTTGGAATAGACTATGTCGGACATTGAGATGACGGCAACTTCGGTCGTGCCGCCGCCGATATCCACTATCATGTTGCTCGTGGGCTCGGTTATGGGAAGATTGGCCCCGATGGCCGCGGCTATGGGTTCCGCCACCAGGTAGACCTTTCTGGCGCCCGCGCTTTTGGCCGCGTCGCGCACCGCTCGCATCTCGACCTGAGTTATCCCGGAAGGAATGCACACGACTATGCGGGGCTTTACGAGAAACCGGCGGCGGTGCAGCTTGAAGATGAAGTGCTTGAGCATCGCCTCAGTGACCTCAAAATCAGCTATCACACCATCCTTCATAGGCCTTATGGCCTGAATCGTATCCGGAGTCCGTCCCAGCATCTTCTTGGCATCGGAGCCCACCGCGACTACCCGCGATCCGTGCCTCAGGTCGGTCTTTACCGCCACCACAGACGGTTCGGAGAGTACAACGCCTCTCCCGCGCACGTATACCAGGGTGTTGGCCGTGCCCAGATCGATGGCCATGTCGTTGGAAAAAGATCCGGTAATGAGGTCAAGCAGCATCTCAGACTTATCCCGTAACCGTTCACCGTAAACCGTACAAGGTCCCGGAATTACGCTTAGGGGAGGTTTGGGGGGGGGAGATGAGTCGCCCCGTCCATTCTCACCGGGCGTAGAACCTCTTCAAGTCCGGTGAACCATTACCTTATCCCACGGTTATCAACCGAAAATAGCGAAACACTTTGGGAATCTAGCAGAAGCGTCGGTGATGATCAAGAACTCATTGATCGCACGTCAAGCCGAGAGACATGCTCGGCGCAGAGCCTTGGAACCAGTCTTACGACTCTCGCTCTTCTTTTCCTTGGATCTTGGGTAACTCCAGTGTAATCATTCAGTTTCGGGGCCGGAAGGTCGGATCCGAACATGTCATTGCGGGCGTACCGAAGCAATTTCGTGCGCGCTGAATGTGGGATTGATTCGTCGTTTCACTTCTCGCAATGACACGCTGGACGAGAAGATCCGCCCCCTGAAACTGAAGCCTTGCGCTCCAGTTAGCCCCGGCATTGACAACTAAGTAAGGAATCCTTATGATTCCCCATCCAACTCCCGCATGGAAAAGGAGAAAATCGTGCTGGATCTGATGAGAAAACATGCCCGCTCATGGTTGATCAAGGTTCTCGTGGGTGGAATAATCATCGTCTTTGTCTTTTTGTATTCGACCGGTCCCGAGGACCAAACCAGCGATTATGCGGCTGAGGTAAACGGCGTAATAATCTCCAGCAATTTACTGGACAGCATGCACAGGGCCGAAGAGGAGAACATCAAGATGCGGTACCGGGGAAAGATCCCCTCCGGTCTAATTGAAAAAATGGACTTGAAGAAAAGGGTGCTCGGGAAGCTGATCGACCAGGTTCTCCTTCTCCAGGAGGCCGACCGCCTCGGGTTCTTTGTCACAAACGAGGACCTGATATACGACATCCGGAACGATCGTCGATTCTACCGCGGAGGGGTCTTTGACAAGAACATTTACATGGCCTACACCCGAGCCCTGAAACTGACCTCCGCCGGTTACGAAAAGGCCCGGCTACAGGAATTGCTCGAAGAACGCGTTCGAAGCCTCCTCACCGATGGGATCAAGTTTGATCCGCGCGAGATCAAGGAATTCTGGCACTTCCAGAATGACAAGCTGGTGCTGTCCATGTTGCTCCTCAAACCTGATCAGTTTGAGAAAAAGGTGTCCTTGGATGAGAAATCCCTGGAAGCATATTTCAAAAAGAATCAAAAGAAATACGAAATCCCTAGAGCCGTGGATCTGGAATACGTGACCTTTTCCTGGCGAGATCTCGAGAAGAAAATGAACACTACGCCGGAGGAGGCCCGGACCTACTTCGCCAACAATCCCAAGGAATTCATAGTGCCTGAGAAGATCAGGGCGCGCCACATCTTTCTGAATAAGCCGGAGGATTTCACGCGGGAAAAGATGGAAGAGGTCCGCAAGAAAATGGAAGCGATCCAGGCGCGGCTCAAGGCGGGTGAGGATTTCGCCAAACTGGCCAAAGAAGAGTCCCAGGATGAGGCCACAGCGCAGAAAGGCGGCGATCTCGGATTCATCGTCCGCAAAACCATGAACAGTGATTTCGAAAAAACCGCGTTTGATCTCGAGGAGGGAGAAATCTCTGACCCGGTACGCACCGACCGAGGCTACCATCTGATACGCGTGGATGAGAAGAAACCGGAAGAACAGATCGAATTCGATTCCGTCAAAGACGACATCATCAAGAAAATCAACACGCGCCTAGCACGAAGAAAGATCAACGAGGACGCGGACACTTTCTATGAGCAAGTGTATCGGGAAGAGGAGATTAAAGGGCCCGCAAAAGAGTCTGGTTTCGAGGTGAAAAAGGCGGAAGCGGTAACAGGCTCTGCCGGGCTCCCGGAATTGGGCGGCGATCCCAAGATCGTGGATGAGGTGTTCCAGTTGGAGACCGGCGAAATCTCCAAACTCATGCGCTCGGGCGACACATTCCTTGTCATCAAGCTATTGAAGAAAACAAAGGCTCGCCTGCCGGAGTTGGATGAGGTGCGTCCCACTGTTAAAAGGGACTGTGTAAAGCACCAGGCTACTGTCAAGGCAAGACAGAAGGCCGAGGAAATACTGGCCGCGCTGAAAAAGGATCCAGCGAACTATCAAGCACTGGTGGGGAACTTTGGCCTGCAGTGGGATAAGCTGGATCCGATCCCTCGCACTGCGGGATTGGTCCCGCGGTTGGGTGTCGCCCCGGAAGTGCCGGAAATGTTGGCCACGGTCTGTGAGGCCGCGCCGCTGTTTCCCAGTCCGGTTCCAGTCCCTGAAGGCATTGCGATCATTCGATTGGCGGAAATGGAGGCTGCAGGCGATGAGCAATTCGCCAAGGAAGCCAATAAATTCGAGACGTGGATCGTGAACGTCCGAACTACCGAGTACATCAATGGGTGGCTTAAACTCCTTAGAGAACGATCCGAAATCAAGGTGAACGAAAACATACTATGAAACGAGCGTCTCAATAATTGGGCCCCGATTTACGGTTTGGGGGCATATACTTGACTCCACCACATACTACATATTGTGGTCTTCCCAATGGGATCAATGCTATTGACCCAAACCCCTTCCCCCCAAGCGGAAACTCTTTCCATCATTCCAGAGCCTGCCCTGGACTCCGATCCGGGGAAAACCGGAATCCAGGTTCTTCATGATCTTCCGGACCCCGGCTTTCGCCGGGGTGACGAACAAGTTTCGTGGGTTTGGCCTTCTTAACTCCGCTACGGGAAGCATTCTATTCGCGCATACCACATGTTGTGGTTGGTGGAGTCAAGTGCATACCCCCATTACGGTTTTTTCTTGATCCAGTTTGGAAAACCGGAACTAAAGTGCTTGACACCGATATGGCTGGTTGCTAAGTATAGAGTGATGCGGGCATAGCTCAGCTGGTAGAGTGCAAGCTTCCCAAGCTTGATGTCGCGGGTTCGACCCCCGTTGCCCGCTCCAGTGAGTGGTAAAGGCCACCCGGGTTTACGTCCCGGGTTTTTTATTAATGAGCTTCTGAAAAACAGGGATGAAGCCCGTCGGTCCTTGGCCGGACAAATGATATGGAGAAAGACCTCGTTCCCACGCTCTGGGGATTGATAGAGCCGATAGTAGAGCCCGAGGGCATCGAACTAGTCGAATTGGAGTTTAGTCCCAAAGGCCCTCGATGGATGCTCAGGATCTATATCGACAGACCGACAGGAGTGACGCTGGAAGATTGCGCACTCGTCAGTCGTCAAGTGAGCGCTCTGTTGGACATCAAGGATCCGATTCAACATCCGTATCAGCTAGAGGTTTCTTCCCCGGGCATCAACAGGGTTCTCAGGAAAGACAAGGATTTCAACCTGTATTCCGGCTCTCCGGTCCACATCAGGACGCGGGAAAAGCAGGGTGGAAGAAAAAATTTCGGAGGAATTCTTAGAGGAATGGAAAACTCGAAGATTGTAATTGAGGTAGATGGAGACCTAGTGGAGATTTCGCCGGAAAACGTCGAAAAGGCCCGACTGGAAGCTCCGGAACACGATCTTTTCCACCGCAATTCGCGGCAAGGGACCGTGACCACGGGGGATTGACGATGGCACAGAATTTGAACCGCATGATCGATCAGGTGGCAAAAGAAAAAGGGATAGACAGGGACACGCTTGTGGAAGCCCTGGAAGCAGCCCTGGTTTCAGCGGCGAGGAAGAAGTACGGCATCAAGGTGGATCTTGAAGCCCAGTTCAGCGACGAATCCGGCGAAGTGGAGGTCTTCCTTTTCAAGGACGTGGTAGAAGAGGTAGATGACTCGTCGATAGAAATCGATCTGGATACTGCTCGCAACGAACTTGATCCCGAAGCGGAAATCGGCGACCAACTGGGTGTAAAGATGGAGGCCGAATCATTCGGTCGCATCGCCGCTCAGACGGCCAAACAGGTGATTATCCAGAAAGTGAAGGACGCGGAAAGGGAAAATATCTTCACGGAATATAGAGACCGCAAAGGGGACGTCATCACAGGAATGGTTCAGCGCATAGAGAAGCGAAACATCGTTGTGAACATGGGCCGCGCCGAAGCAATACTGCCATTCAGCGAACAAATTCCCCGGGAAAACTACCGGCAGGGCGACCGCCTCAGGGCCCTGATGCTGGATGTGAGAAGAACCCAGAAGGATCCTCAGATCATTCTTTCCCGTTCCAATCCTTCGTTCCTGGTGAAGCTGTTCGAGCAAGAGGTTCCCGAAATCGCCGAAGGAATCGTACGCATCATGTGCGCGGCGCGAGAGCCCGGTCAGCGGGCCAAGATCGGGGTCCGCTCTTCCGACGCGGATGTTGATCCGGTGGGCGCGTGCGTAGGAATGAAGGGGTCCAGGGTCCAGGCTGTGGTCCAGGAGCTCAGGGGGGAGAAGATTGACATCATTCCGTGGAATGATGACGCGGCCCATTTTGTCTGCAACGCGCTTCAACCCGCAGAGATCTCCAAAGTAATCATCGACCAGGACACCAGCACGATGGAAGTCATCGTGGCAGATGATCAGCTTTCGCTGGCTATCGGCAAGAGAGGTCAGAACGTCAGGCTGGCTGCCAAGCTTACCGGATGGAAAATCGACGTTAGAAGCGAGTCCAAAGAAGAGAAGATTACAGGCGAGTCCTTTCAGCGTCTCCTCGGGATAGACAGCATGGACGAAGAGACCGCAACAATACTGTTCGATAACGGGTACCGCAACCCCGAAGATATAGCTCGTGCGACCCTTGCCGAGCTTGCCAGCTTCATGGGCATCACTGAAGAAAGGGGCACGGCACTCTTGCAGGGCGCGCTTCGCTACCTAGCCAACCCTCCCGAGGAAGACGAGAAAGAAGACGAAGCAGTTGAGGAAACGGAAGCCGATGACACGGCATCAACGGAAGCGGAACCTGAAGACGCCCAACAAGCCGCAGACGAAACAGCGGAAGCTGCCGAGGAATTACCGGAAGACGATGAAGAGCCGGAGGCCGAACCCGAGACCGATGAGAACGCCGTAGCTCAGGAAACGGTTCAGACCCCGGTGGAGGAGGGAGCGGAAAGTCTGCAGCAGGCATGAAACGTGGCCACATACCGATCCGACAGTGCGTTGCGTGCCGTCGGCGGCGTCCCGCTGCTGAAATGATCCGCCTGACCGTTTGGAAAGATGAAGTTGTTGTTTCACCGACAGAAGAGAACAAGCCGGGAAGAGGATGTCACATCTGTCCCGATCAAGCCTGCTTAGACAGGGGCCTGAATATTGGACGCCTGGGACGGGCGCTCCGGAAGAAGGTCGTCAGAGTCCCCTCCAAAGGGGATCTATTGAAAGGGAGCGAACTCAAGGGGAAACTGGATGACCATGTTGACCGTTAGCGACCTAGCCAGAGACCTGAAGGTTAAGAACGAGGACCTGCTCAAGGAACTCACCACATTAGGTTTCGAAGTGGAAGGTCCTGAAAGCCCGTTGGAGACTGAGGACACCGCGGAGTTGCGGGCAAAGCTCGTGGAGGTCCTGCCTAAACGGGAGGTAATTGAGAAGCGCATCAAACCGACAGTAATTCGGCGCAGAGTGAAGAAAAAACCCGCCCTGGTCAAGGTTGAGGCAGAAGTCGAGAAAACAGACGCGGCCCAAGCAGAGCCTCGCGAAGAGCCCGCTGCCGAAAAGAAGGCGCCGGCCCCGGCAAAGGCAGCCGCCAAGGGACGTGCTACCAAGGCCAAGAAGCCGGTATCTGCTAAGATTATCGAGAAAGCCCCTGCGCCCGAAGTCCCCGAAAAGCCCCCTGCCCCTCCCAAAGCCAAAAAGACGAGTCAAAAGACTGCCGCGAAACCCGCGGCTACCGAGCAAGTGGTGGTGGAGACCCCAATCGCGGCTGAACCTCCGGGTGAGGTCGAGATCCCGGAAAAGGCGGCTGAAGAAGACAAGGCTCATCAAGAAAAGCCGGCGAAGAGGAAAAAGAAGAAAGAGAAAAAGATGCAGCCTGCTCAGATAATTGGGAGAGTGGAACTGAAAAAGGAGCCGCCGCCGGAACCACCTCAACCGCGGAGGCCGCATGTCGCGAGTCCTCCCAGACCTGCGCCGATCGGGGCCGGCCCGGATTTCCCCGGTCCATCGGTACCGCCGCCCGACGATGACAAAAGAAAGAAGAAAAAGAAAGACCGCAAGGGAAAGGACCACTCCGAGACCTCCGAAGAAAACAAAACAAAGGTTCGTCGGCGCAAGGAAGTGCTCCTTCGCAAAGACCTTTACGACCAATCGCCCCGATCCGGTCGGATGAGAGGCAGAAAGAAAAAGACCAGGCAGAGAAAGACCGAGGTAACCACCCCCAAGGCGAGCAAGCGTCGCGTTAAGATCCCCGAAGTTGTGCCGGTGTCCGTCCTGGCCCACAAGATGAGCGTGAAGGGCCCGGAGGTGATTCATCAGCTTCTCAACCTCGGGGTCACGGCTTCCATGAACGAAGGCGTTGATTACGATACCGCGTCAATAGTTGCCTCTGAATTTGGATACGAGGCCGAACCTGCGGTTACTTCGGAAGTGGATCTGCTCCCGATCCTGATAAGGGACACTGAGGAGAATCTGGTTCCTCGACCACCCGTTATCACGGTGATGGGTCACGTGGACCACGGCAAGACGTCGCTGCTCGATACCATAAGGTCAAGCCATGTGACGGACCAGGAGGCTGGAGGAATCACGCAGCATATAGGCGCGTACAAGCTGAAGCTGGACAAAGGGGAATTGGTTTTCCTCGATACTCCAGGTCATGAAGCCTTCACAACCATGAGGGCCCGGGGCGCCCAAGTTACCGACTTCGTAGTGCTGGTAGTGGCTGCCGACGACGGCGTAATGGACCAGACAAAGGAGGCCATTAACCACGCCAAGGCAGCCGAAGTACCCATCGTCGTGGCCGTCAACAAGATAGACAAGCCGGAAGCCGACCGTGACAAGACGATCCGTGAGCTGAGCGAATTCGGTCTCATCCCGGAGTCCTGGGGTGGAGACACGTTGTTCACTTACTTGAGCGCCAAAACAGGGGAAGGTGTTGATGAATTCCTCGATCTGATACTTCTGCAGGCAGAATTGATGGAACTCAAGGCGAACCCCAATAAGACGGCATCAGGGACCATTGTCGAAGCGCGGCTTGACAAAGGAAAAGGCGCGGTGGCCACTGTGCTCATCAGCGCAGGCACGCTCGAATTGGGCGATCCGTTTCTGACAGGCACTCACCACGGCAAGGTTCGTTCAATGGTGGACCACGAGGGTCGCCCGGTGAAGAAGGCACTGCCGGCGACACCGGTGGAGGTTCGGGGTTTCTCGGGTGTTCCTGAGGCCGGTGAGCAGTTCGTTGTAGTCAAGGAAGAGAAGGTAGCCCGACAAATCGGCAGTCAACGCCGGGAAAAACATAGACAACAGGAAATCTCGGAGACCGGTCCCGTGTCTCTGGAGGATCTGTTGGCCCGGATCCAGGAAGGCGAACCCCTGGAACTCAACGTCATCGTAAAGGGTGATGTTCACGGATCCGTGGAAGCCATCAACGAGGCCTTGCTCGGCATCCCCGCTGAGCAGATCAAGGTCAACATTGTTCATTCCGGCGTGGGGACAGTCACTGAGTCAGACGTGATGTTGGCAGGAACCACCGGTGCAATTATCATCGGTTTTAACGTCAGGCCCAATCCCCAGACCACTCAGATGGCGGAAGAAAAAAAGATCGACCTGCGCTTGTACTCAGTGATCTACGAGGTCATCAGCGATGTGCGAAAGGCCATGGAAGGCCTGTTGGCCCCGATCCAGAAGGAAGTGGTTGTGGGAAGAGCCGAAGTCCGCGAGACCTTCAGCGTATCCAGAATCGGAATCATTGCAGGCTGCCACGTTGCGTCCGGAAAGATCGAAAGATCCAACACGGTCCGGCTGCTGAGAGACGACGTGCCTGTGTATGAAGGGAAAATGGCTTCCATGAAACGTTTCCAGGATGACGTCAAGGAGGTCGTTGAAGGATTCGAATGCGGAATCGTCCTCGAAAATTACAAGGACATAAAGATTGGAGACGTGATCGAGGCCTTTGCCATCGAACAGGAGGCGGCCAAGCTGGAGTAGAGTTCCGGCAGTGAGGGAAGTGCAGGGTGATTGTCCGCGGATGGTCCGGGAGTCACTTCGCCGCATGCGTCCGATGCCTTTTTACCCCTGCGCTGGACCGTCCCGGACGCGGGAGATCGCATACGTTCAGGGACATAGCTCATGGTCGTGGGAGTCGGCTCCATAGAATTGATAATTCACGATTCTTCATCGCTAAAGTCCAAACGAAAGGTTCTCAAGAGTATCCTCGGCAGAGTCCGCAGCAAATTTGATCTGTCGATCGCAGAGGTCGGCTATCAGGACAAATGGCAACGCTGCGAACTGGGGTTTGCCGTTGTGTCCAATGACGGTGGGCACGCTCACCGAATGCTTGAGACTGTAGTCAACTATGTGGAACGTCTCCATCTAGCCGAAGTCATCGACTACCGGATCGAGATAGTTCACTACTAAGGGCTTGTCACGAAATGAGTCTGCCGGTGGCCGAAGGCGCATCGGGGCACGATGGCCGCCGGAGATTGGGCCAACCGCGCGGGCCAAGGAGGTAGGGGCTACGCATGCGTCGCCCTCTTGATTGCAAGGATGAAGTGCCTGTCAGTTGCAGGGGTTATTCTGTGACGGACCCTAAGTACGCCCTTTCCTAAACAAGGTAACGTATGAGTCACTTGCCAAAACAGTTCAGCGTCATTCCTGCGAAAGAACGCCATCCCGGCGCCTGCCGCGTTTTGCAGAAGCACCCCATGCTTGCTCGCAAGAATTGAAGGATGACACAAGAATACGCGACCGAACTTATGAACCGGAGTACCAAAGGGGACCGTGGGCTAGGCAGCACAATTGTCAATGAGCAATTTCAGAAAAGATCGTGTGGGCGAACTGATTCGGGAGGTGATCTCCGATTTGATCGTCCGAAAAATCAAAGACCCGCGAGTGCAGGGAGTCACTATCACGGAAGTCCGGATGGCGGGTGACCTGAAATCCGCCGCGGTGTACTTCGGCTGTCTGACGGACGGAAAGCACGACGTTCACGCAGAAGGTCTGGAAGCCGCATCAGGATTCATCCGGCGAGAGATTCGCCGTGAGGTTGACCTGAAGTATATCCCCCAGCTCACCTTCTTCTATGACACGTCCTTTGACAATTTCTCCCGCATAAACAAGATCCTTAAGGATCTGGAACCATCCGAGCCCGAGGATAATGTCTGAAATCACATCCATCCTGCAACGGGAGGATCGCTTCCTGGTGGTCACGCACGTCAATCCGGACGGCGACGCGATCGGTTCGCTGTTGGGCATGTTTCTAACCTTGTCCGAAAGGGGAAAGACGTGTAGTCCGATGTTGGGAGAGAATCTTCCGAAGTCGTACCATTTCCTCCCGGGAAAGGACAGTCTGATTACCTCCCCGGAGCAGCTCACCTATGAACCCGACTGGATCATCTGCCTGGATGTCGCGGAAAAGAAACGCATCTCCGGCGACATAGAGGTATTTCTCGACAAGGCTAAACTGATCAACATAGACCATCACCCCACCAACCCCTTGTTCGGCGATGTGAACCTGGTGAACAGTGAGGCTGCATCCACCGCTGAGATGGTGTACGAGGCGCTCACACTGGACGGTCAAGTCATCTCAGCCGACGCGGCAAAGTGTCTCTACACAGGGCTTGTAACGGACACGGGGTGCTTTCGTTACGGTTCCGTCACCTCTCACACATTTAGGGTTGCCGCCCAACTGCTCGATACGGGCTTCCAATCCTACGACGTGACTCGCCGGCTGTTTGAGGAGTTCCCCCTTCGTCGGTTTCAATTGGAAAAGCTGCTCTTGGACAGGATGGAGATCCTCCTGGACGGCCGACTGTCCATCAGCAGCCTCTATGGCGCCGACTTCACCGCGCTGGGAGCGGAACCCGCGGACAGTGAGGGCTTCGTCGGACGGCTGAAAGAGATCCAAGGCGTGGAAGTCAGCGTTCTGATCACCGCACTCTCCGATGGACTAACAAAGGCCAGCTTTCGCTCCCAAGGCGGACTGGACGTGGCTGCAATAGCCGCGGCTTTCGGAGGCGGCGGACATCACCGCGCATCGGGGCTAAGATCTACCCTACCGCCGGAAGCGCTCAAGGAAAAGATCATAGCCGCCATCAAGGAATCTCTTTGATACTGATTCACATTCAAACGAGTAACCTGTGGTCCGAAATAGGAGCGAGGGAAACGTCCCCACCCCCCCCTTTTAAAAAGGCTGCCCATTGCCCACACTTGACACCGTTGACACGGTGATTGGTCTGGAGTAGGACCGGCATCTTGCCGGTCATTCCGGCGCCGGGGGCAACTCCTCACGGTATCGAGCGTAGGGGCGACCAATGCGTCGCCCTCGTGGATAATGGGCCAGTCGCTACACCTAGACCCGCGAGGATTCGTCCGTCCTTTTGGAATATTACATCAATTCCACCATAAGACATGTTGACATTGACCCTATGGTTCCGGTATAATTGGCCAAACTATCGGTAGTTCCCTGGAAGAGGGCTAGGAGCCAAGATGTTTCGTCGACCAGCAATAGCCGTATTCATCGCAATCACCGCAGCCGCATACTGTTTGGCTGTCGATCCGTGCGCAGCCCAACCAGGAGCGCCCCAGGCCCCTGCGTCTGTCTCATGGTTTCCCCACGCCGAAGGCGCCACCATGTACATCAACAATTCCCCGTTCACCCGAATGAAGGGAGTGCACGGCCTACGAAACGGTCCTGAATATATCGGCTCAATATCTCAGCCTCTCTGGGGATGGGACGTGAACGGCTACTATCGAGGTCCCCAGAAGTCCCACCCTGATCCCGCGGATTGCCAGCTCCCCATTGGGCTCATATATCCTGTGAACGGACGCGCGCTGCCGCCTCCCCCTGCCCGCAAGGTGGTGGCCAAGGGCGCCCGGCGATTCCAGGGTCCCCGACGGCTCCACGTTCCCGTGAGAGGTCAACACCTGACAAGACGTCAGCGAAACACAGGTCAGATCCCGGTTCAGATTCTGGCGTCCAAGTCTCCCAGCCCAATGTACGCGGCTCCAAGGTACCCTGCCCGCATGTACGCGCCTCCCGCACGCCCGACGCGTGGATACGCGGCCTCCCCGTACACCGGTCCGGCCAGGGGGGTCAGGCAGAGGCCTAGATTTCCAGCTTATCCGCGGCCTCGATGAAACGGCTGCTCGTGGTCCCCAATGCCAACTATGGCGCTTCTCAAAAGTAATCACGGATTGACTCATTGGCGTGCCCCTTCTTTCTCGCTTCT
>CAZGNL010000144.1:0-14058 GCA_964527475.1 uncultured Syntrophaceae bacterium | reverse complement strand
CAAACAAGTGATAAAGAGCACTGCTGGGCAAGCCGGCAGTGGCACCCAAGAAACCTATCTCACTCTCTTGATTGCGCATTGGTATTACGACAGCCCCCGAATGACTGACAACCGCCCCGGGATGTTGGACACGTCCGGATTGTGTGATAGGATGGAGACCCGGTTCCCCAAGACCCAAGAAATGCTGGAGAATCAATGACTGACACAGCCGACGGCACACCTGAACCCAGGAGCCCCGCGGAACTCAAGGCCGCGTTTGCGTCCGAGAAATACCTGCTCCCCACGCACGCCGCGACCGTGCTCTACCTGGCAGGCGAGCTTGGGAAACCCGTGATGGTGGAAGGCCCGGCAGGGGTGGGAAAGACGGACCTATCGCGTGTCTTATCGCGCGTGCTGGACCGACGACTGATTCGCCTTCAGTGCTACGAAGGGCTGGACGAAGGCAAGGCCCTTTACGAATGGCAGTACGGCAAACAGCTTTTGTACAGCCAGATCCTCAAAGACAAGATCTCCGACATCATGGCCGGACAACCTGATCTGTCCGAGGCTATGGACAAGATTTTTTCCTTTGAAGATGTTTTCTTTTCCGAGCGCTTCCTGCAACCTCGGCCGCTGCTGGAGGCCATAAGCTCACCGGAACCGGTCGTGCTCCTCGTGGATGAGGTGGACAAGTCCGATCCGGAATTTGAAGCTTTCCTGCTGGAGGTTCTATCGGACTTCACGGTCAGTATACCTGAGGTCGGAACCGTGTCTGCCGTGACTATCCCTCGGGTCATCCTCACCAGCAACAGCGACAGAGAAATGAGCGATGCGTTGAAGCGGCGGTGTCTCCACCTGTTCCTTGATTTCCCTCCACCCGAGACCGAGCTGGAGATTGTCAGGCTCAAGGCGCCGGATCTGGATGAAGCCATCGCGCGACAGGTGGTGGCCGTGGTGGATCGGTTGCGACAGATGTCTTTAAAAAAGAGCCCCAGCATCAGTGAAACCCTGGATTGGGCCGCTGCGCTCGTGGCCCTGTGCGTTAACAATCTCTCGGACGAGGTGCTGGACCAAACTCTGAGTGTGCTACTCAAGTACGAGCGTGATCTGGATCTGGCCCGCGAAAAGCTACCGGAACTCAGACAGGCGCTAGTCTGACAGCCACTGGAGAGCGCAACTACCTTGTGTCATGAAAGTATGGATAGGGTTGCTCCCTCAACCTTGAGCGGACTGGAAAGTCCGCCCTACATTTGAATCCGTGGCAGAGGACTCGACTATGGCGCCACGCATTGAAAATGGGCGCTAACCTGGTGAACGGACCGCGAGTCCCGGAGGGACTCCTGATAGTAGCCCCGGAATTCATTCCGGGGTACGCTGTCTCTACAAGGCAACTCAGGAGTCCCAGAGGGACGACTGAAATTCCCTCCCTGCTTGTCGGAGTCCAGCCGTCCCTCCGGGACTCGCGTCGGTTGGTAGGCACGGCATACCCGGCGATGAATCGCCGGGCTACTATCCAATGTTCCTCCGGAACATCTCGTGTGCACGGCCTAAGGGTCCGTCACGAAATAGCCCTTGCAACTGACACGCGCCTCATCCTTGCAATAAAGACGGCGCGACGCATGCGTCGCGCCGTACGTCCTTGGCCCGCGGCGCCTTCTGTTGCTGTCAGGTTTATTCTGTGACAAGCCCTAAGTTAACGCCTATAGGCGGAGGGTGATCTTAGCGCCGAATATCAATGCGCATCACTATATCTCGACGGAAAGTGGTCGCGCTCGACACTGTTAGCGAGACATTTCACTATGGAAGCGCCAATACTAGATTTCGCGGGCCGCCTTCGGAAGACCGGCATCAAGGTCTCCACCGCGGAACTCATGGACGCGTTTGAGACTTTGGCTCACCTCAACCTTGAGGACAAGTCCGTATTCAAGGCCGCGTTCCGGGCAACCTTGATCAAGCGGGCACGCGACATCCCGGTCTTCGATGAGTTGTTCGATCTCCACTTCTTCGGCGGCCCGCGTTTGGGGTCGGCCCCGGAGGAGCGCGAAGACCAGCCACAGAAAGAACTGCCCGTGCATGCGTCCGAGCCCCATGAGACGCGTCGGTCGGACCTGTCACCCGTCACTGAAATGATTATGAGCGGACGGTTCGGCGCCTTGACCAGGCTCATGCTGGATCGAAGCCAGGACCTGGCCCTGAAACGAATGGAGATCCCCCCTATCAGCGGCAGCTTCTTTCTGGGCCGGTTCAAGCGGGTAATGGAGCTCGACCGGGTTCGGCTGGAAACTGAGCAGATCCTTGCGGAAATGCAGGATCGCGGTCTGGATCCCGCGGAAATTCAGGCCATGCGCGAGTACATGGATCGAAATATTGACCGCCTCGAGAGAGAAATAGAGAACCTGATCCAGAACGAGGTGGACAAGAGCCGTTTCCTTAGTTTGCGTCGCCTGATGGATGAAGATCTGACCGACCGCGATCTGTTCCGCCTATCTGAAGAGGATTTCCTCGCGATGCGACCGGCAGTTGAACGCCTTGCTCGCCGCCTGAAAGAACGGCTGAGTCTCAGACTCAGGTGGGCCGACACGGGAAGGTTCGACATAAAGACCACGCTGAGAAAGAACATAGGTTATGGCGGGCCCTTGCCTGATCTCCGTTTCCGGAACAAGAGGCCTGCGCGGCCTCAGGTGCTGGCCCTGTGTGATGTGTCCAGGTCGGTCCGCGATTTCTCAAGGTTCATGCTTCTCTTCCTTTACACGCTCAAGGAGGTAATCGCCAGGATCAGGAGCTTCATTTTCGTAGGAGACCTGACGGAAGTAACTCTCCTGTTCCAGCAGCATGATTTGAATGAGGCGGTATCCCTGGCCGCTGCGGGCCATGGATTGACTTATCCCTTTGGGACCGATTACGGCGCGTCGCTATCTCAGTTCACCGACCAACACCTATCCGCGATCAACTCAAAGACCACCGTCATCATACTGGGAGACGCGCGCAACAACAATCTGCACCCCCGGACCGAGGCTTTGGAGGCAATGGCCGACCGGGCGAAAAAGATGATTTGGCTCAACCCCGAACCGCGATCGTACTGGGGCCTTGGGGACAGCGTTATGCACCTCTACAAACCCTACTGCACCAAAGTCACTGAATGCAGTACACTCAAGCAGCTGTCCACTATCGTGGAGGAGAACCTGATCCCTTGAGCCGTGTCTATCCGGCCTGATGCCCGGCACGCTCATAAAACCTTGTGAACAAACGGGAGTGATGTTGTGGCCACAGCGTTGACGAGCAAGCTTTCAGCCATCCAGGAGGAGGTGGCCCGGTTTGCGGGGGATAACATCTCCCATCGGAGCGAACTGGGCGGTACGTCCGAATTCCCGTGGGACATCTGGCGCGCTATGGGGGAGGCCGGTCTTCTCGGGCTCGCCCTGCCCCCTCAGTACGGTGGACGGGACGGAGGCTATGCAGCTTTGGTCGTGGCCGGTGAAGCCCTTGTCCGCCACGGGGGCAACCTGGGCTTGGCCCTGTCAGTGGCTGTGCATCATATTGTCGCGAAGTTCCTTATCCTGGGTTTTGGAGACGACCGGCAACGTCAAGAGTACCTACCAAGTATGGGCTCCGGGAAGATGATCGGATGCCTCGCTGTTTCCGAACCCAAGACCGGCGCGCACCCGAAACACCTGAAAACTGTTGCGGCTCCACAAGGGGATCTGTACCTTCTCAACGGTGAAAAGACCTACCTGACCAACGGCCCCATTGCGGATCTGTTTGTGGTAATGGCCGTTACCGGAGATGAAGAAGGCAAAAAGCTCATTACTGCCTTTGTGATTCCTAAAGACACCCCGGGTACGTCCCAGACCGAGCCATTGGCTCTTGATTTCCTGCGTCCGTCGCCTCACGGCGGAATCAAACTGGACAACGCGAGCGTCCCTGCCGCAAACATCCTGGGTCGGGAAGGCGCGGCGTACGAAACCATGATCAAACCTTTCCGCGAGATCGAGGATGCAGTGTTGATGGGTCCCATAGTCGGGGGCATGGCCGCGCAACTGGAGATGGTGATGGGACTGATCAGAGCCCAAGGAATCGCCGCCACAGAGGAGATCAAGACCGCGCTCGGCAGACTGCAATTCCTTGTCCACCAGGCCCGGATAATCGCCTATGAAGCGGGCATGATGCTCGACAGTCCCAGTCATACTGAATTCTTGTCCCTTTTGCTTTCCGGCCGCGATCTTGGAGCACGCTTTCAATCTGAACTTGAATCGCTGCTTCAGGAATCGGGCGTCATCCCCTCACCTGAACTGCGGACATTGACAAAGGACCTTACCTTTGCAGGCAATATTGCCAAAAATGTTGCACTGAAAAAGCAGATAAGAATGGGAGAAACCCTTTTGCAAAACCGATCCGGAGCCTCGCGCCCAGAATAGGGACCGTAGCTTTTTTGATAGCGTACTCGCATGAAAGTCCCGTGGAAAAAGCCACCCCTTTGCGGTTCAACGTATGGGGTGGTTTGGAGGGGAGCCACTGCGCGTGGGGCGATTGAGCGGGCCCCGGACAGCTTACGTGACATGACAGCTGTCGGTAGACTGAAGTTGAAATGCCTGCCCGGCCAGGGCCTCCCCTCCAAGTCCATGCGCAGCGTGCGCGCTCTTGGAGTACCCTGTCCGAGGCGGAGCCACGGATCAGTCAACAACGGTAAGGATTTTCATATTTCGTTGTCGCTTTCTTGCGATGATAGGTGGTATGAGTGTTTTGAAATAGAGGGAGGATTAGGAAACATGTCGGTACTCTTTTCGCCCATGAAAATAGGGACTCTGGAAATCAAGAACCGCTTTGTTCACTCGGCAACTCACGAGGCCATGGCAACGGCCGATGGTCTTGTGACCGATCAGATGGTGAAGCGGTACCAAAATCTCGCCAAGGGTGAAGTCGGGCTCATCATCCCGGGGTATATGGGCATTCAGCCTTCGGGCCGGGCCAACGTGAATGAAACGGGAATCCACTCGGATGAAATGATCCCGGGGCTTAAGCGGATGACTGAGGCGATTCATGAAAATGGGGGCAAGACGGTTTTCCAGTTGGCCCATGCCGGACGGCAGAGCACCAAGGCGATCTGTGGACAAACCCCGATGAGCCCGTCAGGCAAGGGCAGGGACCCTCTCTACTTCGTCAAGCCGCGGGAAATGAACGAAGATGATATCCAGAACGTGATCCGGGGCTTCGGCAGCGCGGCCGCACGAGCCGTCGAAGCAGGAGCGGATGGGATTCAGATTCACGGGGCCCACGGATACCTGGTCAATCAGTTCCTTTCCCCGTTTTTCAATCAGCGTAAGGATGCATGGGGTGGCTCAGATGAGAATCGTTTTCGTTTTCTGAAAGAAGTGTTCCTGGAAATCAAGAAGTCGGTCCCGGAAGGAACGCCGATCTTGATAAAGCTGAGCACTCACGATCACACACCGCGGCAGGGCATTACGCATGAGGCGGCGAAATTCTATGCCGGGAAACTTGCGGAAATAGGCATTGACGCGGTGGAAATCAGTAGTGGAACAACGCTCTACTCTTTCATGAACATCTGCCGCGGGGACGTGGCTGTCGACCAACTGGTTGCCGGAGTCCCCAAATGGCAGAGACCGATCGGCCGAATGATGATGAAGCGGTTGGTTGGCAAGTACGGCCTGGAAGAAGCGTATCATCTGGAAGCTGCCCGGGTCATCAAGCCGGTGCTTGGGGAAATCCCTCTGATACTGGTCGGAGGCATGCGAACGGTCGGCAGCATGGAAGGAATACTTCAAAACGGTTATGCGGATTTTGTCTCCATGAGCCGCCCCTTTATCAGGGAGCCGTTTCTCGTGAAAAGGATAAAGGACGGAAAGACCGACCGGGCTTCCTGCGTATCCTGCAACAAGTGTGTCATGACAATAACGGCGCATACGCCCCTAAAATGCTACCATAGACCGAGCTGATCCGCCCGTGCGGTCCGCGGAGGCATGAATCAGAAGAACGTCCTGAGCATGTATTCCACGGAGCTTTCAGGATTCAGCGGACTCCTCCGGAGATGCTGAGCATCCAGCCACTTTTGGTACTTTTTCCATTGCCGAACAACATCAGCCGGCGGCCTCAGATAATAATAGTAGGGCTTCGCGGGGACCTGTCGCCGCGCGGCGGGTTTAGGGGCCGGGTGGTGACGCTGATAAACATTGGGCCCGGTGTACGGATAAAAATGGGCCTGCTGAGCCCGGCCGAGCATGGGAATCAGAATCAGGCAGGCCGCGATCGTCACGGCTATAGAAAACACTCTTGGCATCCTTGACCTCCTTCTGTTCCTTTCCGGAAATTGATTTCGGATCCAACGAAACCCAATCCACGTGTAAAAATAAAGGTCAAGACCGCAACAGCCAATATTTCAGAACGTCATCTTCGGCGGCGGTCCGAGCCCAACGATTAGCGACAAGTCCAAGGGAAGCATGCCCCACGGGCACATCTTGCAGCCTGGTGCGAGAGGGGGGACTCGAACCCCCATGGGTTACCCCGCCGGATCCTAAGTCCGGTGCGTCTGCCAAATTCCGCCACTCTCGCTCGCCAAAGCCCAAACCGATTCTCACCGGACTATTGTTATCATACGCCCGCCATATCATGTCAAGCGGTCTATTGTCTCTTCATTGTTCTCGACCACTGTGTAAGAGGAATGTTTCTGAAATCTCGTATGTTGGTGGTTCGTTTGCGTTATGGAATGCCCAAAACGCAGAAATGGCAGGACCGCTCCTAGCAATTGTAGGGGCAGACCCCGGATCGGAGTCCGGGGCAGGCTCTAGAATGACGGATATAGTATCCGGTTGAACGGTATACGGCTTAAGTCACCAGCATTGCCCTCCAAACCACCCCATACGCCGACCCGGATGGGGGTGGTTTTTTCACGGGACTTTCAGGTAAATGCGCAATCAAGAGAGTGAGATCGGTTTCTTGGGTGCCACTGCCGGCTTGTCCAGCAGTGCTCTTCTGGATGCAGCTCAGTTTCAGCGCCGGCCCGAATTACTTGCCGGTGGCCACTTTGGTGTAGGGCGCACAATCTGAATTCAATCTTACTGCTTGGAGGCGGCACTTTTCTTGTGGTAGCTTGGGAGCATTGGTCCGGCTCATATTGAGCCGCAGGCGCTCATGCCGGGGCCAGGCGGTTCCTGAAAAAGTCGGAACACGTCATGCGGAGAAAGCCAATGCACAAGAGTGATGCGGAGTTCCTCACCAAGACACAGTTTCTCGACAGCCTGTCGGACGAAGCAAGGCTGCACCTGCTGGCGGCCCTCAAGCCGGTGAAGTTGTCCGCCGGAGAAAGGCTGATGAGTCAGGGAGAGGCGGGTGATTGCTTCTACATAATCCGGAGCGGAACAGGTGTCGTCAGCGTCGAAAAGGACGTTGTTCTCAAACCAATTGCCATAGTAGGGCCGGGTGAAACGGTCGGAGAGATCGCGGTGCTCACGGGCGAGCGTCGTTCTGCGCATGTTGATGCCCAAACCGATATGAGACTGTGGAAGCTTGACGGGGTTGGAGTTGAGAGCATATGCTCTCGGCATCCAGAAGTATGGCAGTTTCTGACCGAAGTTGTGGCAGCCAGGTTTGCTCGATCGACTGTTATCGCAGACCGGACCATCGGCAAATATGTCATCAACGAATTCGTGGGCCGCGGAGGCTGGAGCATTGTTTACAAGGGGGTCCACGCAACCCTGAATATGCCGGTTGCAATCAAAATGCTCAGACACAATCTCGCTGCGCAGCCTGAGTTCCTCGACGGGTTTGAGAATGAGGCGAGCATAATTGGAGGCCTGAATCACGAGAATATAGTCAAAGTATACGACATAGAGCATCTTTATCGAACGGTCTTCATAATCATGGAATATGTTCAAGGCAGAGCCTTATCGTCAATCCTCAGATCGGTAAAAAGGCTGCCGCTTACCAGGGCACTGCACATTCTGCTCCAGGTATGTTCCGGGCTGGAGTACGCTCACAAGAGCGGCATAGTACACGGAGACGTGAAGCCGAGCAACATTCTCATCCGGGAGGAGGACAAGGCCAAGATCCTGGATTTCGGTTTAGCCTGCGCTCCAGGTACCATCCGTTCATCGATGGCTGGAACCCCACATTATGCTGCTCCAGAACAGATCAACAAGGGACTTCTGGACGAACGATCGGACATCTACTCGTTGGGAATCGCCGCATACCGCATCATTACAGGCCACTATGCCTTCAGTGCCAGTGACGCCCGGTCGCTTCTCCGCATGCATCTTACTGCCGACATTCCCGATCCCAGGTCCCTGGTCCCTGATTTACCAGACGAGCTGTACACATTCCTGACCAGAGCAACTCGCAAGAATCCCGCGGAAAGGTATCAGAACATAGGCCGGATTATTAACGAACTCGAGCCATTATCAGAAAGGCTTGGAGTTCAAGTTGCCTCTGAATCGACAGATCACCAGAATATGAAAAGCCTGTTATTGCTCTACAGAAACGAACATCGCGAAATGATCGAGCGGCTGGTAGCTGATTTCGGTAGCGAAATCAACAAAACAGGAGCCGTTCTCTGTGAAGCTGATTACAAAAAGTCGTAGACTTAGGCAGAACCAGAACATTTGACACTGACTTTGACCCTTACGTGAAACTGAGGCTGTAGCGGGTCATTTCGGTGGGACCGGCGTTGCGACAGCCTCCTAGTATCGTTGCAGGACAATGCCCCGGGGTGTTACCTGTATTGTCCTGGTCATGGTTGGAGTCCAGGTTTCCGCCCAGCTCTCTCCCTTTGTTTTCGTTTCACCGTGCTTGAATTTGTACTCGGTTTTCACCTCAAGGGATCTTAGATTGGCCATCTGCTGGGCGCCAAACGTGCCGTCTTCGGGGGCCCAAAAATCGGTGGTGCCGACGAGGAAGAGGACCCTAATCTTGAAACCGGTGACATGGAAATAATTGCCGCCACCCAGTATGATCTGCCCGTTGCGCAAGAGCGCATTGTTCTCCAGCTTGTATGAAACCGCGGAAGCGTACAGTCGACCCGCCTGCAGCCCTGCGGTGGAGAACCGGCTCGTGGTGAAGTCGTAGAGAAAACTTGTCACGTCCACATTGGTCACTTCTTCTGATGCATTCTTGAACCCGACGATCAGCGCGTCCATATCATACTCTGTGTACTTGCCGTCCAGGCTACTGGCCACGAAGCTGGCCGCGTCCGCGTCGTCGAAATAGGCCGTATCCTGAAACACGTTCAGCAGACTCGTTGTAATCGCGGCATCAAGAAACCTTCCGTAGTTCACATAAAGTTCCCGGTAAGCCGTTCCATCGGAATTGTCCGGAAACAGGGCCAGTCTGTCCTGATCCCCGATGCCGTACCCCGCGTGCATGATGTCGTTCCTGATCATGAACATTGCCATGGACACTTCTTCTCGAAACGATTTGTCCTTTGCCATATACTTGCCGTGGCCGGCCTGATACGCAAAAAATGATGCAGCCGCCGCGATAACCAGCCCGAGCAATGCCACGGCGACCAGCATCTCCACAAGCGTGAACCCCTCATTGGACCGTGTGACGTTCATAATGTCGCTCCGCTTTCCACATCACATTGATCGGACCAGGCCCAAAGGGACACTACTCTTCCAGCAGTTTTCCGATCTTTGGCCGTTGTCGGCTCGGTCGGCAGATTATCCTCAGAATCGTTGCGCCAGTTCAATCGCCCACAGCTTTCTTTTCAGTTTCCGGGTAGTGCGCACGTTGGAACCGATCTGGTTACGGAGTGTCATTACCTCACTCTTCATCGATCGCACATCTTTCCAGTCCGGGGGAGGCCATTGGTTCTCAAATGACTTGAGAGCATCGCGCTTTACATCCAGTGTTTCTCTTAGCTCGTCGGTTTCCAGAACAAGGTCCTCAACACGTTCGCGGATCTCATTCGTGGAAGCGCCCTGGTACGGGTCAACGGCCGGCGCCCTATGTATTGCGGACGTGGAGGCAAACTTCCCTGGGCCGCGCGATCGGACCCACTCCACGAGGGTGCGAAAGGCAGGGCTACCAGGAATGCGAGCACAGCTGCGCCTGCGATCTTCAATGTCGGTTTCAAACTTGGGCGCCGGGAGCCCGACTCTTCCCCGGGCGCGGCTGTTCGGGCCGCTTCCAAGGCGGCTATGACAAGACTGTTCACCGAAGCGGGTTCCGGGTCAGGTCTATCCATGGGTTCAAGCAGACACAGGGCCTGGATCATGCGCAGCGTCGCCAGTAGAGCCTCCCCTGTCTGTTTGTCGAGCATCTCCCGTATCACCACCGGCGCCTGTCGCATGATTTTCCGGGCCCCGTCCCCATCCGTTCGCAGGATTACACCCAAGTTCTTGAAGAATCTCTGAGGATCATCGGTGGTCTGACCATAGAGTCGAATGCGATATCCCTGCCATGAAATCTGCGAATCTCTTGGTATTGGAGCGGCCATAGTGATACCTCCTTCTGCAGCCGGCACACCTGAGACATGAGATCATGGGACATGCGTCGCTCCTCACAAATGATGTCTGGTGTGTCCCGTGGATCTTCATGCTTCATTAGCGCTGTTCCTGAGATGAAAACGGCATAAATCCGCATTCAGTCTAGTCTCTTGGTCCTGACAACCGCCAACTCGACCTCACATTTCGGGCCTGTTCCACTCGCGCCGAAGATTTGCGCATGCCGCTCCGACTTGCCTTCGGCAAGCCAGAATTCGACGAAATATTCACCAACTTCCCAGCCGGCCGTATCCTGGGGGTCGGTGCTGTATCCGACGCATTTATTGGTGGCTGTGTATTTCCCTGTACCGGGTAACTCGACATCTTCAATGAATTTTGAGGGATCCGTGTCGTCAACCACTTTGTAAGCCACCGGATTCATCGAGCTGTCGAATTCGACGTTCTTGTCGATGGGGTTCAACTCCTTGAAAGCTATCATGGAGGCGCCGTCGGCCAGATTGAACATCTTGGAATAACTCTTGAGCGCGGCGGTCAGCCTGATATCGAGCCTGGACTGGGTCAGGAGACCCACAATGCTGTTGACTTAAGGAAAAAGTGATATTTTTCATGGATAACACCTCAGGAATATTTGGTTATTCTATTGACATCCTCTTGTTGGCGTGCGATAAATGGCGATATAATAATCAGTTAGGAGGTTTTCGTTATGGCGCGCTTCATGCAGAGAAAAATCATGCCGACTTGCCGGTGTAGTCAATAACCGCGTTGTTCGAGGATCTCTCCGATCGAGCCGAGTAGGTTCGGAATGCTGATGGGCTTCGCTACGACCAGGTCCACTCCGGTACTGATCTTTTCCCGGTCCGATCGGACTTCTGCACCCCAGCCGGTACAGATTGCGATGAGAGGTTTAGCCCAACCCTTTTGTTGACAGATCCGTTTGATTCGTTTTCCTACCTCCCATCCATTGATTCCAGGCACTCCCAAATCCGAAATCACGATGTCCATTCTCTCACGCTCAAATATCCCGATGCCAGCCCGGCTATCGCCGCCAAACGTTCCGACTTAAGAAGCAGTTCCTCGCCCTTTCTTCGTTCCGTGATGTCAAGGTCAATACCGCGGTATCCAACAAGGGTTCCACTGGAATCAAAATACGGAACACCGCTGGACAACAGAATCCTGATCCCAACATTCCTGTGTTCATTGCTACTCTCGAGATCTCGGAAAGGCTTGTGGGATTGCACAAAGGATTCATACAGTTCCGCGACTCTTTTTGCTTCCTCAGGGGGCATGAGGGCGAATCGTGACATCCCAACGATCTCGTCGGGGTTATAGCCCAGCAGTTCTGTAACCCGTGGGCTCGAATAGGTTATGATTCCTGTGGAGTCGATTTCCCAGATCCACTCGCTCGTCGTTTCCGTCAGAGATCTGAAGCGCTCCTCGCTTTCTCGCAGGGCCTCCTGAGCTCGCCTACGCCGGTCAATCTCGTCACGAAGCTGTTCATTCGCCAGCAAGAGATCCGCGGTGCGTGTCTCCACCCGTCGCTCGAGTTCTTCGTGAGCTTTCTCCAGAGCTTGTTCAACACGTTTAGCTTTTATGGCATTGTTGACAGTGATGGGAACGGTCTTAAGCCAATGATTCTCGGCATCTTTTATGAGATAGTCTGCAGCCCCAAGCTTCATGGCTTCCACAGCGACTTCTTCGCTGCCACTGCCCGTAATTATCACGACCGGGACGCCCCTTGGTACGTCCTCCAAGACATCGAAGGCAGCTTGTTTTCGATGACGACGGCCATGGACGGAGGAGGAGCGACTAGCCGAATAGCGTCCTGCACAAGACTTTCCAGATTGACCACGGCCTTTTCTTCTCTGACTCGGCCGATCTTGGAATATTGCAGGATGTCTTCGATCAGATCGTGCATGAGTTTAACGCGTCCGATCAGCTTCTCAACATATTCCTTCCCGACTGCGTCAAGGACTTCAGCGTAGTCTTCACCTATCCAATGAGCGAGCTGTCGAACGGATCTCAAGGGAGCCTTCAGGTCGTGCGAGACCACATAGGCAAATTCCTTGAGGTCGCGGTTAGCCGCCTCGAGATCCTTTCCCGTTTCCCGAAGCCCATGTTCGGCTCGTTTACGTTCAGAAATCTCGCCGACTAGTTTCCGGTTCACTTCGTTCAACTCCGCGGTTCTCTCGGTTACCCGGACCTCGAGATGGTCGTGAGCATCCTGGAGCTGCTCATACATCAAGTTTCCTTGCGAATAGCTCGTGAAAACCTGAATGAGCATAATCAAGAGACCGCTCAGGAGCGAAACGAACGCCACCACCCAGGGAATGTGAGAGCGCTCAGCTACAAATCTAGATCGCGGGGCCACTTGAACCAAGTAGAATCCCGTTCCCTGAATAGTCCCTCCTGCGATCGCAACGGGAGGTTCTTTTGCTGTCTCGGACCCTCGAGGCTCGAGTATTGAAGTGGCCCGGCTCAAGTCATCGGGCGATATTCCGAAGAGAACTTGAATCTTGTGTCCGACGAGATTCTCGGGACCCAGGACAAGCGTACCGCTGGAATCAGTCAGCCCGCTGAAATAGTCGGTCCGTTGCAGGGTCACGAGCTGGATTTGATCTTGAATGGTCCGTGTGTAGAGTTCCATCAGGAGCAGCCCCGTTCCCTGGAACTTGTGCATCACGGGACCGAAAAGAAGGACTCTGCATATGCCGGAATCGCAAACGGAGCGAACATTGACGGCTTTCGCCTCTCCGGGCACCAGCCTTTCGAAAAGTGCCTCGTTCATCCATCTCCCTTTTGGGGAAAAGTCCGTCGGTTCTCAATCGGCTGAATTCAGCGGCCCTCCGCTGAAAGAATTCTGCGAGGACGGCCCTCTTGTTCTTTGTGTCAAGGACAAAGGCTCTTCTGTTGGATTCCGCCGGTTCAGCCGACGTTCGGTAGATTCTGAGCAACATATAGCCGGTGACGACCGAAAGCACGAGGAGTAACACCACGATAACGAAAGCAGACCACGCGAGCCGTCTCTTCTCCATCGACGCACCTGTGTCGCTGATTAGAGCCTTGATCAGTTTACTTGCAGTCCACGCCGTCCCCCTGGTTCCAGGAAGACATACTCACAACTTTGTCGAAACGACAGATGTTCCCTGCTCTACCCCAAATCTTGAGACCACCGTGTGTGGCCCGTGTTGGGTGGATCGACTGTCCAGTCGATGGGCGGTATTCCGCAATCCTAAGAATCCATTGTCGCACTATCAGGTCTCCAATTGAACGGGAATTATGCGGCGGTCCAGCCATTTTGGGGTCTTGGGGTTGGTAGCCGGGCGAGTGATGGTGCCCGGGAACCCGAAAAGTCTCAGTGTCTCCTCCCACAAGACCTGATAGAGGCAAAACCGTCGTCATGTTGCCGGAAAAGACTCTTTTTCTAGTATTTGAGCGTATCTCACCGAAAGCCTCTCGGTCAATCAAAATATTCTCGTCGGCCCTCAGTCGAAAACAGCGCGGCAGCGTCATACCAAGGGCCTTGCAATTGCACTGATTCGCATGAAAATCCCGTGGGAAAAGCCACCCCTTTATGGGTCTACGTATGGGGTGGTTTGGAGGGGAGCCACTGCGCGTGGGGCGATTGAGC
>CAZGNL010000143.1:0-14123 GCA_964527475.1 uncultured Syntrophaceae bacterium | reverse complement strand
GCAGTGGCTCCCCTCCAAACCACCCCATACGTTGACCCGGAAAGGGGTGGCTTTTTCCACGGGACTTTCATGCGAATGCGCAATCAAGAGAGTGAGATCGGTTTCTTGGGCGCCACTGCCGGCTTGCCCAGTAGCGCTGTTTGTCACTTGTTTGAACGCGCATTGGTATCAATCCTTGCCTTCCCGGGTTCGGCCGCCACATTGGACGCCAGGTCGCGGGAGATTCTTGTGGAATCTACCATTCAACGCGCGCTCTCCGAGATGCGACCTGCGGCAATGGTTTCTGACAGGTGTCTGCTGCATTCATACTTGATGATGACACAGTCTCTTGCTATAATTTTGGGCAAGTAGGGGCCGCGTTAACCAACCAGAAGAAGTGAGAGCCGCTTACTGTTGGTTGGTTGCCAGGGGGTAGGGGCATCTCACTCGGTTGTTATGCGATACCCCGGTTATTGCTGGGGAACAAAGTAGGAGAAGAGAATGGGCACCGTCTGCTATGATGACTAAAAAGACACATTATATCAAGTTGATAGTCGAGCGCGTAAAGGGCGAAATCTATTCCGAATTCCTCGTGCCACCAACGGTCATGCCTCAAGATCAAGGCATAACCGGACATAGAGGTCCTTCCGGATTACTCAACCGGCTCCCAGCTGGGCAGGTATCAAACTTGGTCCATCACGGCCTGTTGTCGGTTGGAGTTTGAACATGTTTGGGCGAACTCTCAAACAGAATACCGACCGCATCATGTGGGCCGTGTACCCGCTGTTCATGAATCTGCGGTCGCATGTACGATACAACTATTTTCTCTTGGCATCCATTCCTCTAGCCGCGGGTTTGAGTTTTTGGTTGTCGTATCAATTGCGGTTCGATTTCAATGTTCCGATCCAGTATTCGCAACAGAGCTTCTTACTCCTTCCCTACGTAGTAGTCATCAAGCTGGCCCTGTTCTATGTCTTGAGAGGCCATTCAGCGGACTGGCGCTATGTGGGAATGAGAGACATCATCTTCATCGGTTTCTATGCCTTCATTTGCGCGGTGATATTGTTATCCTTCTGGTCGTTTCGGCCCTGGTCTGCCATTCCCCGAGGCGTTGTAGTTATCGATTCTTTGCTCACACTGGTTCTGACAGGTGGAATCAGGATCAGCGCTCGCTTTGTCCGAGAACAGGTCATTGCCGCTTTACGAGACGGTCAAGGGACGGACAGTCGCCCAACGATAATCATAGGCGCGGGCGACGCCGGCGAAATGCTCTTGCGAGAAATTCATCGCAATCCAACATCAGAATTCAGTGTCAAAGCCTTTTTCGATGACGACTCCGCAAGAATGGGCACGTCCATCCATGGCGTTCGCGTCCGGGGGGGCGTGGAACAAGTTGAATCCTACATGAACCACACCCCCATTGACACTGCCATAATTGCCATTCCCAGCGCGAATCGTTCTCAGATGAAACGAATCAACGACATGCTGAAGGAATTGAACATTGCGGTGAAGACACTGCCACCTCTACATGAAATAATGGAAAGAGCCCCCACGGTCACTCAGCTTCGGGACATTGATATTACAGACTTACTGGGCAGAGAAGAACTCCAGATAGACGCTGAGCAGATTTATGATCTGATCCACGACAAAGTTGTTCTTGTCACAGGCGCGGGTGGGAGCATCGGATCGGAGCTTTGTCGTCAGATTCTTAGAAGAGACCCAAAGAAGCTGATACTTCTCGAACGCTCTGAGAACGGTCTGTTTCATGTACATCGGACACTTCGGGAACACGCGTATGCGGGTCATGGGGGTAGGTTGGTCCCCCTGTTGCTCGATGTGAGGAACAGCGCGGCCGTGTCACGGGCCATGAAGAAAGAAGCGCCTGACCTGGTTTTTCACGCAGCCGCTCACAAGCATGTGGCCATGCAGGAACTTAATCCGCTGGAATGTTTTAAGAATAATGTGGGTGGGATTCAGACCATTGCAAGAGCATGTGCCCAAATGGGGGTCGATCGCTTCCTTTTGGTCTCAACAGACAAGGCCGTCAACCCCACGAGCGTCATGGGAGCTACGAAGCGGGTCTGCGAACTCTATTGTCAAGCGCTTGGCTACCTGTATCCGACCAAGTTCATGTCCGTGAGATTCGGGAATGTACTGGTCTCCGAAGGCAGCGTAGTGCCTATTTTCCTCGAGCAAATTGCTCGCGGAGGGCCGGTTACCATAACTCATCCCGAAGTAAGACGATATTTTATGAGCATTCCGGAGGCAGTCGCTCTGATTCTTCAGGCGACGACTCTGGGCGAATCAGGACAGGTCATGATGCTGGACATGGGTGAGGCCATAAAGATCGTGGACCTGGCCCGTTACCTGATCAATCTTGCCGGGAAGAGCGAGCATGAGGTCCCGATACAATTTACCGATCTACGGCCCGGTGAAAAGCTGTTCGAGCAGATACTGGGCGACTCAGAAGTCTGTCTGCCGACTGCGCACGAGAAGATCAAGGTATTCAGTCAAACGATCTCGCACCCACGAGAAGTGGTGGAAAAGGTCGATCGGGCTGTTGAAGCAGCATTTCAGGGACCTGACGACACGGATGCCCGGCAGCTGTTGAATGATCTGGTGCCCGAAGTCCACCTGGAACTTCAAGAGTCGTCACCCGACCATACGCACGAAGACTCCGGGAGGAATTCAGGCCTCTCCGGGCGTCAGACTCCCATTTAGAGGAAAGGTCGTAGCCCTGATAGGAGGATTTGCCCTGTCGCGACAATCCGACCAAGCGCCTATGAACTCCGGTGTCGTGAAAACCCGGTCCGGATCCATACCAATAATCCGTCCCACGTTGCCCGACATTCAGGACGTCGTGGACACGGTCCGGGAGGCCTACGACTCGGGGGTGGTTACTCTCGGCAAGATGGTGGGGCTCTTTGAAGAGCAGGTGCGGCAATACACCGATGTTGACCATGCTGTTGCCGTGTCGAGCTGCACTTCGGGTCTCATGCTCGCATTTGCGGCAATGGGATTTCCTGAACGCGCGGAGGTGGTGGTTCCTTCCTTCACGTTCCCGGCCACGGTCCAGGCCCTGATTTGGAACCGCCTTACCCCCGTTTTTGTGGATTGCCTGCCAGGGACCATGACCATTGATCCCGATGAAGTGGCCAAGGCCATTGGGCCGAACACGGCTGCAATACTCCCTGTCACCACGTTCGGTTTGCCTCCCGACATGGATACACTCGGCAAAATCGCAGAAAGGACCGGTATCCTGCTCATTTGCGATTCCGCTCAGGGGCTCGGGGCCACATACAGGGGGAAACGCGTCGGAGGCTTCGGCCTGTGCGAGGCCTTTTCCCTGAGCCCGACCAAGGTGATCACCGCCATTGAAGGAGGCATCGTCACCACCAATGATACTGAGCTGGCAGAAAAACTGCGAGCCATGCGTGACTACGGTAAGGATCCCGATGGAGAAGAAATGAAGTTCAACGGCCTTTCGGCCCGGATGAGCGAACTTCATGCGTCGGTCGGGCTGTTGAGCCTTCGCGACGCTGATTCCCTCATAGACGCGCGGCTGCAATTGATCCGCAAGTACAGGGAGCGAACTCAGAACCTTCCCGGATGCCGGGTGCAGGAATTTCCCGAAGATCGCATCTCAAGTGGAAACTATTTCACACTGCTGATCGGCAAGAACGCGCGCGCGGACAGAGACGGTGTTATGAACGAACTGAACGCCCGAAATATCGGGAGCAAGAGATATTTCTATCCCCCCGTGCACGTTCAGAGGGCCTTTCGTGATCATCCCCACCGCATCATAGGGAAACTTCCCAACACCTGGGCCGGCGCCACGACTTCTTTGGCCTTGCCCCTATATGCCCACATGACCGTCCAAGACCATGATCGCGTTTGTGAAGCGATTCAATCCATTCTTGCGTGAGCGCGTGTTGAAGAATCGGTATCTGTTCAGGGGGGGTAGTAATGGGTTTTTGTGTGGCAACGGAAATGCTGTGGATCATGCCATGTCTGGTCATTGGAATACCCGTCACTTGTAATCCTTCAGTTTCACGGGGCAAATATTCTCATCGATCATGTCATTGCGAGGAGTGAAACGACGAAGCAATCTCCATACCTGGCGAGAAGGAGATTGCTTCGCTGCGCTCGCAATGACATCCTGCCGTTGCCCCCGCGTAGGTGATAGGTTACACCCGGGGGGTCCGCCAAAACCAAACGGCTTTTCAACCGGTGATTCTTCGCTGATCAATGAGCAAAGTTCAATCAGCAGTGGGGGGCCGGCGATCCCCGCAGAAAAGGGTGACGTTTCCCTAGAATTCGTCATCTGACTGAATTCCTTGCAGGGCCTTCTCAAGACGCTCCATTTCTACTTTGACCTCTGCCAGTAATTTCCGAGATTCTTCCATGTTTCCTTTGCGTCCGGCCTCTTCAAGGCGCCGTGCCGCCTCGAACGCTTTGCCTGCGGCCAAGTTGGCCAATACGCCCTTCAGGGTGTGCGCGGCCCTGTACAACGCCTCTGGTTCCTCCCGGACCAGCGCCTTTTGGATTCGGGACAACATTGTGGGCGCTTCTTTCAAGTAGAGTCCTATGATTTCGCGAACAAGCGACCTGTCGCCTGCAAGCCTCTCCGAAAGTTCGGAAAGGCTGAGAACTTCGCCGGCCGCATGATCGGTCTGAACATCTCTGTCGGTCGGCGCTCCCCAATCGACGAGGCTCTCAATGGTGGCAAACAGATCGTCCGGCTTGACAGGCTTCGAAACATAGCCGTCCATACCGGCTTCCAAGCATTCTTCACGATCACCTGTCATAGCATGGGCTGTCATGGCGATAACAGGAACATGTGCGCCGGTGGCCACTTCTCTCCTTCTGATGGTCCTGGTAGCCTCAAGACCGTCCATGCGAGGCATTTGAACATCCATCACTATGAGGTCAAAACTCTCGCGGTCGAAACGCTCAAGAGCCTCGATTCCGTCCGTAGCCACCGCAACCCTGAATCCCATCTTTTGAAGCATTCGGACAGTCATCTTCCTATTGATGACGTTGTCTTCAACAACCAGGATGCGGGATCTCCTTTTGCTCTTTGGCAGGGTTGTTTCCGGTTGCGCACGCGGTCGCTCACCCCGGGCCACCGGCCGGCGCAACACCCGAGACACGGTGTCGAGAAGATCCGACTCCTTGACCGGTTTGGGTAGGCCGGCTGAGATCCCCAGGTCTTTCATGCGAACGGTTTTTTCTCCATGACCGGAGGCGGTGAGCATTATTATTCTTGCCCCTGCGAGCTCCGGCCGACCCCTGATCTCTTTAGCGAGTTGGATTCCGTCCATCTCCGGCATCTTGCGATCCATGAGTATCAGAGCAAACCTTTTGCCTCGGTCTGAGGCACGTTTCAAAGCGTTCAATGCCGCACTCGCGCCGTCAGCCCGGGTGGGCTTCATGCCCCACCGTTCAAGTGTCTCCGCCAGGATTCGCCTCGTTGTGGCATTGTCGTCTACAACCAAAGCGGTAAGGTCTCTCAAGTTCTCAGTGTCGTCGGAACCAGGCATCTGCACCGACTTTTCCGCGATCCCCAAGGGCAATGTGAAATGGAACGCGCTCCCTGTCCCGGTCCGGCTCTCAAGCCATATGCGTCCTCCCATCATTTCCACCAGCTTCGAGGAAACGGTCAGGCCCAATCCTGTGCCGCCGTACTTGCGAGTTGTGGAAACGTCGGCCTGTTCAAAAGCGCGAAAAATCTTTCCCTGTTTATCTTTGGAGATGCCTATACCTGTATCCGAGACGACAAAGTGCAGTCCAATTCGATCCTTGGTAAAGGACTGCGACTCAACCAGGATAACTACTTCGCCCTTTTCGGTAAACTTGACAGCGTTGCCCACAAGATTGACGAGGACCTGGCGGACACGTCCCGGGTCACCCACCACCGTGTCCGGAACATCAGGAGAGACCTGATATGCCAGTTCAAGGTCTTTCGCATGAGCCTGCACGGCCAGCGTGCTCATGGTGTCACCCACACAATCTCGCAGCCCGAAGTCGACAAACGCCAGGTCGATCCTTCCGGCTTCAATCCTGGAGAAGTCAAGGAGATCATCGATCAGTTCCAGCAAAGACTCGGCTGATATCCTGAGTGTATTCAAGTAATCGCGCTGCTCGGCCGTGAGCTGCGTATTCAACGCGAGTACGGTCATGCCCATGATACCGTTCAAGGGCGTACGAATTTCATGGCTGACGTTTGCCAGAAATGCGCCCTTGGCAAGGTTGGCCTGCTCGGCCTGTTCTCGCGCTTCTGTGACATCGGTCATGTCAATAACATTGAGAATCACGCCTTCATAGCGATCCTCCTCAAAGATCGGCTGAACTCGCAAAGAAAAATGGCGGTCGAAGAGTTCGCGGTTGGTGACCGATACGTCCCGTTTCCCATCTTCTTTGTACTCTGAGAGCAGACCACGAATCTTTGACGATGAATCAGATTGGATATGGAAATCCCACATGCTCTTCCCCATGACTTCATCGCGACTCCTGTTGATCTTGCCCAGAAACCAGCTATTCACCTCGGTTATCGTATCATCACCGTCAGCCAGGACAATACCTTCATCCATCCCCTCAATGAGAGAACGCAGCTTGTGAGCCTCAGCGGACGCCGCATCATGAGCCGCTTCCAACGCCTTACCCACTTTTCTCCGCTCAGTGATGTCTTCCACCAGGGCCTGAGCCCCCGTGATTCGGCCGTCCGGATCTCGGAACGGTGTCAAATAGAGTCGGACATGGATGCTCTTGCCCCACCGGCTGGCATACGGATGCTCTGAAACCGTTGATTCACCGGTGTCAAAACATTGACGAAACTTCTCTGAAACGCCTGCTTCCATCAATGGAGCAAAGGTCAGGAGGTTTATGGCTTTGGTGGCCTCTGCAGAAGGCGAGCCCAACACGTCCAGCAGCATCGGATTGACTTCAGTGATTCGGCCCTCTAAATCACACAGGAGGATGCCGACCGGCGCGTTTTCCACCAACATGCGATACCTTTGTTCGCTTTCTGTTTGAGCGCGCTCTGCTTTCTTCCGATCCGTTACGTCACGACTGATACCTTTGAAGACGGAGGGGCCACCCTTTGAGTCGGATATCAACGAAATCGAGATTTCAACATTGCGCCTGGCGCCGTCCTTGCACTTGATCTCCAGATCAAAGATCCGGGTGGGCTTGCCTGTGGTGAAAACCTTGTTGAACCCCTCGTAGATGCTGTCAGAATGCTCTTCCGGCATATATTGTCGATAATTCATGCCCATCGTCTCTTCTCGGGAATAGCCGCTCATTTCACAGAGTCTGTCATTGAAGAATGTGAAATTGCCCGCTATGTCAACCTCATAATAGGCTTCTTCAATGGTTTCGATGATGCTTCGATGCATCTCCTCAGACTCGCGCAGCGCCTGCCGGACCGTTTTCTGATGGGAAGTGTCTCTGGTGATCGAAACTATCCCGACAGGATTTCCTTTTTCGTCTCTCGGGACCGTCACCGTCGTCGTGGCCGGAAAAGTGGACCCGTCTTTTCGCACATGGGTCACCTCGCCGGCATGAGACCCGAGCTCCATTGCTTTTTCAATGAAAGGCTTCAGCTCGGTTTCAAATTGTTCCACACTGTGGAAAGCGCTCAGATGCTCGCCTTCAATTTCATGCGGCTCATATCCGTGCATCCTGGCGCAGGCCGGACTGACAAAGAGTAAGTATCCTTCAGGGTCGGCCACGCCGACACCGTCATTGGATTGGTCCACGGCCTGCCCCAGAACTCCGGACAGTCCCGCTCCTGTCTCAAGTTCCGTCACTCGTGACCGCAGTTTCTCCAATTCTTCGACAAGTTGCTTCTTGGTCTTCCTCATGTCTTTCATCGTCGTACCCAGCATAACCTTTCAAGACAATGGCGGATCGTCTCATCTGAAGCAAGAATCAACATCATTGTATACTGATATTTGATCCGACACGAAAGAAAAATCCGCGGGCAATCTATGCGGGAACCCGAACCGATTTCCGAAATGGACGTTCAGGATGGTAAGACAATTGGAGAAACCACGGTAACACAGAGGCACAGATAGGGCACATCGGCTCTGTGTTCCTGCGTGTCCGTGGCTCATTCCCTTCTTGATGGCGGGGAAAAACGGACATAGGCACTAACTCATACGAATGCGCGTTCAAACAAGTGACAAAGAGCACTGCTGGGCAAGCCAGCAGTGGCACACAAGAAACCGATCTCACTCTCTTGATTGCGCATTGGTATCAGGCCATAAGGATACCTCGATAAGTACTAGTAGCTGAAGGTCAGTTGAGTAACTTTCAAGTCGTTGATTACCGATGTGACTCCCGGGTATTCTCTGGCGATCTCACCGATTCTTTCTTTGTTTTTCTTCTCCCCGATGCGGCCGGAGATGATCATGGCGCCGCCCGGGTCTCCGACAACCTGGACCTCGTATGCGACTCGGAGGGTCATTCGCTTCTTGACAACGGTTTCCAGCCTCTTGGCAAGGGCCATGGCGGCCAGTTTTTCCTTGAGGTCCGCGGGTTCGGGCGCTCTATCAATTCTTCTAACGGCCTCACATGCCACGTCGGAGGCTGCGTCCGCGGTGTAATGGTCTGTATTGAGGACTATGTCGAACAGTGACAAATCCCCCGGATCTCTGTGGAAAAGAGACCTCATCAGGGCCCTTCGGTCCGCATCGTGCCTGCGAACGAATTCCGCGGCTTCGTCCGGGGGTATACCGAACCTAACTTTGATCCTTTCGATTCTTACGCGTTCCGACGCCACAACCCTGACCCTGGTGACTCCGGGAATATCCCTGAGTACCAACTGGGAGCCTCGGCCCACAATCACTACGTTGCCCTCACTGGCGAATTCATACGTCAAAGACTCAAAAAGGCTTGTGTACGACGGCGTGTCAAAGAACATGCGCTCGAAAAAACCCGGGCCTTTCTCCGATTCATAGACGGAGCAAGCGTCGCTGTATTCGGGATCGCACGCATTTGCCCTCTCTTGAACCTGATCGGGGCCGATAAGCTTGAGGCCTATTTTCCGGGCAATGATCGCTGCAATTACGTCTCCGAGACTCCCTATCTGCCTTGATACGGTTACAATATTCATCACTTCTCTCTTTGTTCATGGCCCATTCGGATCCACCCTTCGGAACGCTCTCATTTCACGAGCACCGATGGGAGCCAGGTTATGGTTTCAGGCCATAAAACGCAAATAATCAGGCCCAGCTCCATCAGACGCCAGAAGGGAAAGGCGCCCCAGTAGATTTCCGAGGTCTTCACTTCAGGCGGGGCTACGCCCTTGAGGTAGAAGAGCGCATAACCGAAGGGTGGGGTGAGAAAAGAGTCTTGCAACATCACGGCCATGATCACTATGAACCACAGCTTGTCGAACCCCAGATCCGCGGCTATGGGCAGGAAAACCGGGAAACAGATGAGGATAATGCCGATCCAGTCAATGAACATGCCCAGGAAGAACAGGATGACCATCATTACAATAAAGGTGCCCCATTTGCCCAGGCCAAGGCCCAGGATCATCTCCTTGACCACGTCTCCGCCACCGGTGCCCATAAAGACGCCCGTGAAGCAGCTGGCCCCAGCCAGGATGATGATCACCATGGATGTGGTGCGGCCGGTGTTGAGCACCGCGTTGTACAGACCCAACCAGGTGAACTTGCCATATGTGAGCATCATCAAGAAGGCCAGCGCGGCACCCACGCCGGCTGCCTCGGTGGGCGTAGCCCATCCCATAAAGATGGATCCCAGAACCCCCAGAATTAGAATCATGGGGGGAATGAGTGATTTGAAAACCATGAGGACCAGTTTCTTGCCGGAAACCGCGTGTCTCTCTTCCAGGGAAAGGGGGGGGCCTTCCTCAGGCTTGAAGTAACATCTTATCAGGATGTAGGAAACGTATAGACTCGAAAGGATCAGCCCGGGGACTATAGCGCCCGCGAAGAGCTTGCCTACGCTGACTGTCGGCACGCCGGACTGATCGGACATGACTACCAGCATGATACTGGGAGGGATGAGTATTCCCAGGGTGCCCCCGGCGCAAACCGCTCCCGCTGCCATTTTGTGATCGTACCCGTATTTGAGCATCACCGGCATGGCCAAGAGCCCCATGGTCACCACCGACGCGCCGATTATGCCTGTGCAGGCCCCGAAGAGGGTGGATACCACCACTACTGCTATGGCGACGCCTCCCCGCACCGGTCCGAAGAGGTGGCGCATGGTATCAAAGAGATCTTCGGCTACACCGGATTGGTCCAGGAATTGGGCCATGAAGATGAAAAGGGGGATAGCCACCAGGATGTAGCCGTCCATGATACCGTAGGTACGGTTTATGAACATATAGAAGGATTCCGGTCCCCATCCAAGGTAACCGAATATTACGGCCAGGCCGCCCAAGACAAAGGCCAGGGGGTGCCCCATGAAGAGGCCGATCAGCAGTCCCAGGAACATCCCTGCGGCAATAAATTCCGGCTCCATTATTCCTCTCCCGTGACCGCGAGCATGATACTACGAATGAAATTGGCCAGCCCCTGCAGCAGCAGCATGCCCGCCGTTAGCGGAATCACCGTCTTGACATGCGGCACCCACGGCAGAGCGGCTGAGCCGCTGGTCTCATTCTGGGCCCAGGATGTGGCCGCGTAAATCCAGCCTTGCTGCAGAATGATGATACAAAATGGGAAAAAGAAGATCAGATAGGTGGAAATGTCCAGAATTCCCCTGACCCGAGGCGAGAACCGATTGTATATCAGGTCAATGCGTACATGCCCATGATGCAGAAGCGTGTATGCCGCCATCAACATGAAGTGGGGACCGTAAAGAAATAGCGTGACTTCCGGCGCCCAGATGTGAGGCGACTTGAAAGAGTATCTCGATATCACCTCCCACACCACGACCACGGTAAGGGGCACTACAAGCCACATGAAGATCCTACCGCTCCACTCGCTCATGCCGTCGATAATCTGCAAGATCTTTTGCACAATCACCATTCTTGTCACTCTCCGGCTTGATTGAAGTGGAACCTCCGGAGTTGCCCCCGGAGGCCACGCTTCAGGTTACTTGCCCATCTTCTTCAGTTCATCCAAGACCTTGTCCACATAGGCCGGGTTGCGACCGAAGCCGAAGTTGCCCGACATGTCGCGCCAATCCTTGTACTTCTTGAGGTAGAGCATTTGAGACTTGAGGATCTCCGCGTAGGCGTCGGACTCCTTGGCCTTGATAACGCAGTACTGGCCGGCCAGGTCCTCGAGCTTCTTGAGGCTTGCGTCATCGAGCTTGGTGATCTCGATGCCCTTTTTTCTGAATTTCTCGATAGCCCTGGCGGAGTCGGCCTCGTAGAAGGCCGTTGCCTTCAATGCCGCGGCCTGGCAGGCGTACTTCAAAATGGCCTGATACTCCTTGGGCAAGGCATTGTAGGCCTTGAGATTGATCATGACGCCGATCTCAGAGGAAGGCTGGAACCAGCAGGGCACGCTCCAGTACTTGGTGATCTCGGCGAAGCCCATCTCCCAGTCAATCCCGGGGCTGCTGAACTCGGCGCCATCGAGCACACCCCTTTCCACGGCCAGGTAGATCTCGCCACCAGGTATCTTCATCGGCGCGGCCCCGATCTGCTTGAGAATCCAAATGGTGGCCCTTGACGGGGTCCGGAGTTTGAGGCCCTTGTAGTCGGTCATGGTCTTGATGGGACCGGTCTTCTTGGTGGTACGAAAACCGGACTCCATGGGCGTGGCGCCCAGGGTGAAGTAGGTCATTCCGTACTTGCCGAACATCTTTTGCATCACCTCCAGACCACCGAACTGGTACATCCAGATGATGTAGTCCATGTTGGTGAACCCGAAGGGGAAGGAGCCCAGGAAGTCGAAGGCCGGGTCTTTGCTCGCCCAGTAAGAGGGCCAGTCGCCGGCCATCTGTACGGTGTTCTTGGAACACGCGTCAAACACTTCAAAGGCCTTCATCAGGGAGCCGCCGGGGAAATATTTGATATCGAAATTGCCTCCGGTCATTTCCTTGACGTACTTAATCAACTCCTTTTCGCCATAGTAGAGGTTGATGGCGGGAGACCAGGTTGTGGTCATCTTCCACTTGATCTTCTTGTCCGCGGCTACGGACGTGCCCAGCGCGGCGAAGACCAAGCCCCCCACCAATGCAACGACCAACAGCAGGTACCAAACTCTCTTACTCATGCGTTCCTCCTCCTTTGTAATGGAAACATTGCTTGGGTTAAATGATTTGCCTGACTCTCACATCCCAATCACGGACCCTTGCTCGTATTAGTTCACCGGGCTTGAGGCGGCTCTGCGCCCGCTGAGAATGGAAGGGGAGACTCATCTCCCCCTCCAAATCTCCCCCATCGTGATTCCAGCGGGTTGCACATCTCCCGGTGAACGGTCACCCTAGCTCTTCAATTCTTGGGCCCGTAGATCCCTCCTCTTGATCTTGCCCGTGGCGGTCATGGGCAACTCGTCTACGAATGCCAGTTCGCGGGGATATTCGTGCGCGGCCAACCGTGTCTTGACGAATTCCTTGATCTCTTCGGCCAACTCCTGGTTGAAGGTCACATCGGATTGGGGCACAATAAAAGCCTTGACGATCTGCCCGCGCACCTCGTCGGGCACTCCGATCACCGCGGCCATGGACACAGCCGGATGCTTTATGAGGCATTCCTCGATCTCGGCCGGGCCGATGCGGTACCCGCTGCTGGTGATCAAATCATCCGTGCGGCCCACGAACCACAGATAGCCGTCCTCGTCCTTTTGAGCCAGGTCGCCCGAGAGACACCAATCGCCTTTGAATTTCTCTTCGCCGGCCCCGGGATTGCGCCAGTACTCCAAGAACATGACCGGGTCGGGCCTCTTTATGGCCACCTCTCCTACTTGACCGGGCGCGGCCGGATTGCCCTGGTCATCAATGACTTCCACCACGTGACCTGGAATGGGCAGTCCCATAGAACCGGGCCGGACCTCCATGATCTCGGCACAGTTGCCCACCACCAGGTTCACCTCGGTCATGCCGTAGAACTCATTGATGGTGAGGCCCATGACCTCACGGCCCCATTCCAGGAGTTCCTCTCCCAGGGTCTCCCCGCCCGATCCGATGGTTCGCATGTTGTAATCGAAGCGCTTGTGGGGATTGGGTACCTGGCGCATCATCTTGAGGGCTGTGGGAGGCATGAAAGCGTTGCGGACCCCGTACTTGGCCATAATATGAAACGCGTGCTCGGGGTCGAACTTCCCGGCTCGATGGGCCACCACCGGAATTCCGTGACACCACGAGGGCAACAGCACGTCCAGGAGCCCCCCGGCCCAGGCCCAGTCGGCCGGCGTCCAGAACATGTCCCCTTTCTGAGGGAAGAAGTTGTGGGGAAACTCCACGCCCGGCATGTGCCCCAACAACACCCGATGGGCGTGCAGAGCTCCCTTGGGCGGACCGGTGGTACCGGAGGTATAGATCAACAGGGCCGGGTCCTCGGGCCTGGTCGCAACCGGATCGAATCGGCTGGAGGCCTTGTCCAGGGCGCCCCAAAAATCCAAGACACCGTCAGCCACATCCCCCTTGGTCTGAATTATTACCTTTAATTCGGGGAGCTTCTCCCTGATGGCCAGCACTTTCTCCACATTGGCCGCATCGGTAATGATGCCTTTGGCCTGGCTGTTGTCCAGTCGGTACTCCAAGGCCTCCGGACCGAATAGGGTGAACAAGGGGACCGCAATGGCCCCGAGCTTGTAAACCGCGATGTGGGCCAGCCCGGTCTCGGGGCACTGGGGAAGCAGAATGCCCACTCGGTCCCCCCGATTGATGCCGTGAGCCTTCAGCGTGTTGGCCAAGCGATTGGACAGGCCCTGCAGGTCCCGGAAGGTGAATTTCTCTACCCGTCCTGCTTCGTCTTCATAAATGAGGGCCGGTCGGTACCTCTCCGCGGCCCACTTGTCGCAGACATCGACTCCGATGTTATAGGACTCAGGAATCCGCCATCGGAAATGCTCGTAGACCTCGTGGTAGGTTTCGGCCGGCTGAAGCATGCCATCTCCTTTGGATCTAAGCTCAAAGACCAAATTGCGTTCAAAGGAGTACAGTGTACAGGTGAGGGACCGAGTCTCAAAATCCCCCCTAACCCCCCTTTT
>CAZGNL010000142.1:0-14166 GCA_964527475.1 uncultured Syntrophaceae bacterium | reverse complement strand
TCCTCGCAATGACACACGCGATGAGAGGATCTGCCCCGCGAAACTGAAGGCTTACTCTGGGACAACGGTTCCCATTGACTCGGAAGCGCATGGTGAAGTATGCTGGAAACCGACAGAGACTGTTTTGCGGTACAACAGAACTACAATGAGCCTTCCTGTAGATGTTTTGGTCGTCGAGGACAGCCGTGTTCAGGCCAAGGGGCTACGGAGATTCCTCCGGAAGCACGGCTATGAGGTCATGCTCGCTTTCAATGGCCGGGACGGCTTGGCGGCTGCGCGGGAGCACAAACCGCATGTGATCGTAGCGGACATTGTCATGCCTGTGATGGACGGCTTTGAGATGTGTCACGCCATCAGGGGCGATGAAAGTCTCAACCACATACCGATAGTAATGGTAACATCCCTTTCAAATCCCGGGGACGTCATTCGCGGGCTGGAGGCCGGAGCGGACAGCTATGTGAGCAAACCGTATGAAGAGCAGGTCTTGCTGGCGCGGGTCCGGGACGCGCTGTCGATGTCCAGAATGAATTCTAACCCGGGACCTGAAAAGCCCCTGCAAGTGGTGTTGGGGGGGAAGCGCTACTCAATAACAGCGGGACGCAATCAAATGCTGAGCCTCCTACTTTCCACGTATGACGACGCGGTCAGACAAAATGTGAAACTCCGAGAGGCGCGCACTGACCTTGTGGTCTTCAACGCGTCACTCGAAACAAAGGTCGCACAAAGAACAGCAGCCCTTGAGAGAGAAAACGCCGTGAGAAGGAAAGCTGAAAGGGAACGAGAAAAGCTCATTGACGAGCTGGTGGAGGCGAGAGATGAGCTTCATTTCAAGGCGACTCACGACGAACTCACCAACCATTTCAATCGTTCCGCAATTCTCCGTGCAGTGAAAAACGAATTGGCTCGAGCCAACAGAGAGAAAAGGCCGGTGGGCGTAATATTAATGGACATAGATCATTTCAAACGCGTAAATGATTCGTACGGACATCTGGCCGGGGACGCGGTGCTCCGCGAGGTCGCTAAACGAATATCCGCTGCAATGAGGCCCTACGACGCGGTCGGCCGGTACGGAGGTGAGGAGTTCATAGTGATGCTCCCGGGTTGCGACGTGGAGAATGCCATCCAAGTGGCGGAACGATTGCGAATGTCCTTCTCTGAAAACCCGATCAGAACAACGGAGGGGGGCTTCCGGATTACGATGAGCTTTGGTGTAACATCTGTCATAGGCGCAACTGAAAAGGATCTGGATGCCGTCATCCGAGCCGCGGACCAGGCCTTGTACCGGGCCAAGAACGGAGGACGCAACCGCGTCGCGGTCTGACGGGAAAATGATGATCGCCAAGGTCGCGCTTCAGAATCACCTCACCCTTTTGTCTCAGACTCGAAGAGAATGAGTGACCAATCCTGCCTCGTTGGAACTGGTCGGTATCGACCGCGGATCACATCCCTTGCATCCCTATTACTTGATACAGCGTCATGGGTTTTCGTATACCTTTGAGGCGGACCTGTCTTGTTGAACTCACAACCAGTTCACGGGGAAGCCCTTGGTAGACCGCGGGTGTCACAAGGATCTCGCCTGACGACGCCTGGGATTCTACGCGAAACGCGACATTGATGTCGTGTCCCAGAGCGCTATACTTTCTTCGTCGCTCTGAGCCGACGTTCCCGACCACCAGCTCGCCGGAATTGATTCCGATTCCCATAGCCAATTCCGGTAGGTCCAGGACGCGATTCCCCGCGTTCAATTGGTCCATAGCCTGCTGCATTTCCAGCGCGCAGAACACTGCTCTCCTCTGATGGTCCGGAACATGGAGCGGAGCGCCGAAAAAGACCAATATTCCATCGCCGGTAAACTCATTGATGATGCCGTCATGGCGCATGATGACCCGGGTCATTCGCTGCAGAAAGCGATTGACAATCTTCAGAACTCGGCGCGGGTCCATGGATTGCGTCAGTTCCGTGAAATCCCTGAGATCGCAAACCAGAACCGAGATTTCGCGCAACTCTCCGTCAGTGTTCACTGGTCCCGGAGACTTAAGTATCTCGGCCACCACCTCGTCACTCAAATGAGGTCCGAACGTCTCTCGTATGAAGACGCGCTCGGCCCGTTTGCGTTCCGTGATATCTCTCGACACTCCCAGAATCCCAATGGGCCTCCCGCCACCATCGCGTAAGACCGTGGTTGTGGTTTCCAACCACACAGCCGAACCGTCCCCCCGCGACCGACGAAATACCACGGAATGGGACTCAAAGCCAATGTCCGCGCCCATTTCTTCGGGACCGGCCACTTCAGAAAAGAGGTCGGAGATTCGGTCCCCCGATTCGGGACACAGCGTTTCCAGCGGGTTCATGGCCATGATTTCGTCCGCGGCACATCCGAGGATATGAGTGACGGCAGGGCTCACATAAGTGAACCGAAGCTCGGGATTAATGGTCCAAATGAGGTCTTTGGAAGTCTCCACCAGCAAACGAAACCGTCTTTCGCTCTCCCACCGTGCATTCTGGGCCTCTTTCATTTTCAGCAAAGATGCCACGCGAACCCGTAGTTCCACCTTGTCTACCGGCTTGGAAATGAAATCATTGGCGCCCGCTTCCACAGCTCGAAGGCGGTCCTTTTTGCCGGCAAGCCCGGTGACCATGATAATGGGAATGTCGCTGAAATCGGGGTCGGCTCGAATGAGACGCGCAACTTCAAAACCGTCCATGTGGGGCATCATGACATCCAGGAGCACCATGTCGAAACGCCTGTTCAGCTTGTTCAGCGCTTCGGGCCCGCTTTCCGCGGCTTCGGAATTGTATCCCAGAGACTCCAGCATTGCTTCCAGGAGATCCCGGTTCTGCTCTTCATCATCCACGACGAGTATGAGTTTCTGCTCGCTGATTTGTCACCGTCCTGCAATGATCGAGATGCGGCTTACAGTTTACGAAGCACCGGGCGACCGGTGGGGTCCGCCGTGAATTGGAACGCACGCTCTCGGGGCCTGTCATCGGAACCCCATCACGGTCAGAAAGACGCCGATGATCAGGATGATCACCGCATGAACCCTCAAAGCAGTCGTGCTCCTTGCATATCGGTCCGACAGCCTGGTCATCATTTCCGGGAAAATGATCAGGACCGCGCCTTTGATGAGCGAAATCCAGCCGAGAATCGTAATGACAAGGGACCATTGAACCGCCCACACATTGTGGAACAGCACAATGAGCATGCCGAAGACAAGGGCAATAACCGCGCCGAGGTAACGCAACCCGGGGCTCTCGGCGAAATCTCTCATCACCCCTTGATAGTTCTTCAGGTTAACAAGGAGACCGATCACAATGATGATGAATACAGGACCGACAATCCGGGCCAGCAAAATCGAGGTTTCCACAACGATCCTCCTTCACTTCCGACGCCGGAGGAATCAAGCGAGTAGAAGGCCTTGTCACCGGTTGTCATGGTTCAAGACTCGCTGACATGATGTCGATTGGGGTTCTTCCGTGGGCAGAAGGTCCCCACCCGCCTCCATTCGCCGATCAAAACAACGTCGGACCACAATTGAAGCGTTATTGGTGTAATCTTGGACCTCTTTCAACCGTACCTCATCATTACCGGCTCGGTCAAGGGCAATCTCTGCCGGGAGCTAACCATTCAGTCATTCGGGGCGGGGGGACGCTACCGGTGAACATGTCAGTGCGAGCACAGCCCGTAGGATGGGATGACCAACGGGAATCCCATCTGTCGAGGCTCTCATCCGACACCCGGCCTGTTTGACGCCTCGACCGATGGGGTTCGTTACAACTCACCCCATCCTACGTGCTCCATTTGTTTTTTCTTTGAAAACCGTTGGAAATAGTGATATTTTAAGAAATTATCTTGCTTGGAACTCAAGTACACGGAAGGAATAAAGTAACCCCGTCAAGGAGGATGAAAGATGGCTTTTGCGTTCCGCGGACGAAATATCAACAAAATTGGCGTGATAGGTTCCGGTCAGATCGGACCGGACATAGCCCTGCACTTCTCAAAGGTGATGCACGCTTCCGATGTGCAAATTGTGGTGGTGGACGTGCTTGATGAGGCGCTGGAGAGGGGAAAGGCAAAGCTCCACAAGAAGGTTGACAAGGGAGTGGAAGCCGGCGCTTTCAAACCCGCTCAGGGTGAGGGCATGAAGAACCATGTCACGTTCACTTCAAATTATGATGAACTCAAGGGAGTGGATCTCGTTGTGGAGGCCGCGACGGAAGACCTCCCTTTGAAGCGCAAAATATTCAATCAGGTGGAAGAATTGGTTGGCGATGACACGATCCTTGCCAGCAACTCATCCCATCTGGAGCCGGAACGGATCTTTGCGGAGCTCAAGAACAAGAGCCGATCCCTGTGCACCCATTACTTCTTTCCCGCTGAACGTAATCCAGCGCTTGAAGTGATCCCCGGCGCGGAGACGGACCCGGAAATTACGGATTTCGTCATGCGTTTCTTTGAGTCCATCGGCAAGTTCCCCATCAGGGTCGGATCGCGGTACGGCTACGTTGTGGACCCGATTTTCGAGGGGCTGTTGCTTGCTTGCATCCAGTGTGTGGACAAAGGCTTTGGGACCACCAAAGAAGTAGACGCGGCCGCGGCCGGATGCCTCGGGCTCAGAGTGGGCCCTTTTACCGGTCACAACCTCACAGGCGGCAACCCCATCACAGCGCACGGCCTGTCCAACATGACCGAGCGCATCAATCCTTGGTTCCGGGTACCTGACCGACTCAAGGAGATGGTGGAAACCAACGCGAACTGGGAAGTACCGGGTCGTGGAGAGAAGATAGAGCTCCCGGAAGACAGGCGGAAGGCAATCGCGGACGAACTGATGGGAGCGTATTTCGCGATGGTCACTGATATGCTCGATGCCGACATCATCACGACGAGCGATTTCGATCTCCTCATAGCGACCGCGCTGGATATGAAGCCGCCGTTCACTTACATGAACACGATCGGGGTTGACAAGGCCCTGGATCTGGTTGAAGCGTTTTCAGAGAAGTATCCGGAAATGCCGATCGCCAAAGCCCTGAAGGATCAGGCCGCCTCGGGCAAACCGTGGGAAGTGCTGGATGCGCTTTATGAAAAGCGGGGAGATGTTGCCATAATCACTATTCGGAGACCTGGAGCGCTCAATTCTCTCAACAGTAAGGTTCTTGGTGAGTTGTCCGCGTACAGAGAGAAAATCAAGAACGATCCTGATATCAAGGCCGCGGTCATCACGGGTTTCGGTAACAAGGCGTTCGTCGCGGGCGCGGACATCAAACAGATGGCCGGCTTCAAGGTACCGGAAGATGGCCGGCAGTTTGCCCGCAACGCTCAACTCGATTGTCCTGAAGCCCGCAACATGGGCAAGCCCCTTGTTGCGGCCATGAACGGCATGGCCCTGGGCGGCGGAATCGAGCTGGCCATGTGCGCCACCGCCAGAGTGGCGCCCAAGGGGATCGGGTTCTTTGCAGGCCAGCCGGAAGTGAACCTTGGCCTGATTCCCGGAATGGGAGGAACCCAACGCCTGCCCCGGATCATTGGTTTTGATAAGGCTTCCGAGATGATCCGTACCGCCAACCCGATCTCGTCGGAAAAGGCCCTCGAATACGGTCTTGTGAACGAGCTGGTAGAAGGAGATGTGCTGGCAAGGGCCATCGAACTGGCGCGTGAAATAGCGGACGGCAAGACACAGGTGAAAGAAATGGAAACCGGCCCGCTTTCCGATGTGCCCGACACGCTCCCCGATATTGACATCGGACACCACTCCAGGGCTGTCGACGAACTCGCGGTTGAGGCGATCCTCGAGGGCGCAAAGATGAGCCTCGATGACGGCCTGGCGAACGAAGCAAGGCTGTTCGGCCAATGCTGGACTACGGAAGATACTCGGATAGGCCTCTCAACCTTTGTGGAAAAAGGAGCAAGAGCCAAAGCCGAGTTCGTTCACAAGTAGAGGTCGTAAGCAGGGAAGGGACCTGAGAGAGACGAGTTCTCCGTGGAAAGCCTTTTCTGCAAGGCTCGGGCGGGATTATAGTAGTTCTCGAAAGTTGTTACGGAAACTGAGATTGCTTCGTCGTTTCACTCCTCGCAATGACGGGAAGGTAATGTGTCATTGCGAGGGCGCAAAAGGGATTGCTTCGCTACGCTCGCAACGAAACAATCTCCTTCGAGACGAAAATGCTTTGTTTCAACTGCCCCAATGCAGGGTGCATACGCGGAAAGGGCGGACACATAGGTCCGCCCCTACAGGAGAATGCGGGCGTTATTTCGTGGCAGGCCCTAAGCCACGCTTTGCAGCTTCTCGCGAAGGTTGTTGGTAAATTGTTTTTCCACATCCTTCGCCTTGCTCCTCATGATTCTGTCACCGAATTTGGAGAGCTTTCCCACCAGGCTCACGTTTGATTTGTAGGACAACTCCACCACGCCGTCGCCGATTTCCTTCAAGTCGACCGAAGTTCTTTGCTTGAAGTGACCCAGTTTGGTGATGTCCTCTCCCTCGCCTTCAAGTTCCATGTGGTTGGGCGCTTCCAGTTTGGTAAGGACGTTTCTGATTTTCAGTTTCACTTTGATGGGGCCGACCTTCTGTTTCACTATCGCATTGTAGGTGTTCTCATCAATCTTTTCGACCTTTTCTGCGCCGGGCATACAGGAAGCCAGGGTCTCGGGATCAAGCAGACAATCCCACAATTTTTGAATGGGCGCGTTCAGGGCGAGCTTTCCCTCTATTACCATCGAATCCTCCTATGATTCGCTTCCAACTCGTCCCGGAAGATGATCAGTCTTCCTGGGTTTTCTCAATCAATTCAGCCACGGTAACGTACGCCTTGTTTCCGGGTTCAGTGGTCTGGGAGAGCAGGAGATCGATGTACGACAGGCCCTGCGACTCAAACCAGGCCCTATGGGCCTTGTCGCCTGTTCCGAACATATGTCTCGCACAATCAATAGCGCTCCCTGATTTTGCCATCTTACCGCATACGGGACACTTAACGCTCACGGCGGTATACCTCCTTATTCCTTCTTCCCTTCTTCTTTCTCTCTCAGTGCGTTGAGCACCTTGTCGGGAGTTATGGGCAGTGTTTTGACCGCTACGCCCATCGCGTCCAACAGAGCGTTAGCCAGGGCCGCGGCTGTAGGATTGGTCAGCCCTTCCCCGGCTTCCTTGGCGCCAAAAGGTCCCTCGGGTTCATAGGTTTCAACGTCGATGACCTCGGTTTCGGGCATATCAGGGGCCCGAATGATCTTGTAGTCCACGAGGTTCGGATTCATGATCTGCCCGTCCTCCATTGGCTGGTCCTCGAGCATGCCGTAGCCCGCGGCCATGGAGATCGCGCCTTCAAGCTGGCCGGTCAGTCCGATTGGATTGATAGGCTGTCCACAATCATGAGCCGTGACGCAGTTGATAAGGTCGATCTTGCCCGTCTTTGGATCGACCTCGATCTCCAGGGCCTGCACACCGTAACTGTACGCGGGGGAGATCATTCCTTTTCTGTGGGGCGTATAATAGCCCCTGCCCACTATGCGCTGCCCGGCTTTGCCGCGGAGGGCCGACTTCACCACATCGAAGTAATCGAGACCTCTCTCCGGACGTCCGATAAGGTGCACCCACCTGTCCTTGATGTCCAGGTCATAGACGATATTGGGTCCCATCTGCGCGGCTGCGAATTCAAGAAGCTGTTTCTTTGCTTCCGCGGCCGCCATTTTTGTGGCATTGCCGGCCATGAGGGTCTGCCTGGATCCCCATGCCCCGAGGTCGGGAGGACACTCGTCCGTATCCCCGGAGTGAACCCTGATGTCTTCCATGCGGACCCCTAATTCTTCAGCGCATATGATCGCCATGGTGGTGTTGGAACCCTGGCCGATGTCCTGGGCGCCTATATGAAGGTCCACCTTTCCGTCGAAGTTAATGGTCACTACTGCTGAAGAAAAGGAATACGGTGTATCGAACCAGTTGAATATGCCGCCCGACATAAACCCATAAGATGATATGCCGATGCCTCTGTTGGGGGCCAGCTCCCCGCGAGATTCTATCCATTTTTCGATCTCGTCGAGGCATTCCCTAAGACCGCAGCTTGCGATTGTCGCTTGCCCCGGCACCTCGTAATTGGGAGTGTGCCCATTCTTACGTCTGATCTCAATACGATCGAGCCCCAGTTCCCGGGCGATCAGGTCGATCTGAAGCTCCGAACAAAACGCGGCCTGCGGAGCGCCGAATCCTCGCATGGAGGAAGATTGGAGCGTGTTGGTGTAAACCCTGAATCCGTCGTACCTGTAACCCGCCCATTTGTACGGGAAGGAATGGAAGAATCCGGTCAAATAAAGGGCCGTCGCTCCCATGCCGGTATACGCGCCACCGTCGGTGAAGACCCGTGTCTCCCTCGCCATAAAGGTGCCGTCGTTCTTCACTCCTGTCCTTACATAGTAGTACATGGGTGTTCGGCGCTTTGACGCAATAAAATCTTCCTCTCGGGTGAACACGATCTTGACCGGTTTGGACAGCTTCATAGAGAGAACGGAACTACAGAACTGCGCGGCATCCAGTTCAAACTTCCCTCCGAATCCACCACCCACGAACTTTGCAATCACCCTTACATCACTCTCTCGCAACCCGAGCACTCCGGCGAGCAGGGCCTGATGATAGTATGGAGCCTGTGTTGAGGTCCAGACGGTCAGCTTGCCTTCGGGAGTGTAACTTGCCACGGCACACCGCGTCTCCATGCACATGTGTGCCTGGCCAGAGCATCTGAACCAGTCCTCCCTCACATAATCCGATTCCTCGAATGCCTCTTCCACGTCACCCCATTCGATGTGCCGGGTCACGTTGATATTACGCTCAACTCCGTCATGGACTTGCGGAGCGCCTTTCTTGATGGCCTCCATGGGATCGTACACCCCGGGAAGGGTTTCATATTCCACTTCAATCAGGTCCAAAGCCTCTTCCGCAATCTCTTCGGTCACCGCGGCCACTGCCGCGACAGGCTCACCAATATAGCGGACCTTCTCCATGGGCAGGATCTGTTCGTCACATAGTTCTTCGTAGCGTCTCCAGATCCCCTGTTTTATGCCAAGGGTGTCCTTGCCGGTGACCACAGCTTTGACCCCCTTCAGGGCCACGGCCGCGCTTGTGTCGATATTCAAGATCTTTGCGTGCGCATGAGGACTTCGGAGGATCTTGCCGTAGAGCATCCCGGGAACTTTGACGTCAAAGGTATAGGTCGCTCGTCCTGTGACTTTTGCGACCCCGTCTATATTATGAACGTGAGTATTTACTACGTTATATTTCATTCTTTGTCCTCCCTGTACTTCCCTCCGGCCACCGCGTCCACCGCCCTCACAATACTGTTGTACCCGGTGCAACGGCACAGGTTTCCGTCAATGCCTTCCTTGATTTCTTCAACTGTGCAGTTCGGACTCTCAGCCAGAAGCGCGGTGGATGACATGAGCATTCCGGAGGTGCAGAAGCCGCATTGATAGGAACCATGATCGAGGAATGCCTTCTGGATCGGTTGAAGCTCTCCGTCTTTCTCCAGCCCTTCCACGGTCGTCACTTCAAGTCCGTCCGCTTGCATTGCCAGCACCGAGCAGGATTTCACGGTCATTCCGTCAAGGATTACGGTGCAAGCGCCGCAGGAGGAGCTTTCGCAACCTCTTTTGGTCCCGGTAAGACCCACAAGGTCCCTTATGACTTCCACCAGGAGTGTCTTTGGGTTTATGAAGAGTTCATAGTCCTCTTCATTGATAGTGATGCGCAGTATATGTTTTTCCATATGAAGGGTCCTCCTTATCAAGCCGCGGCCTGGTCCCAGGCCCTCTTGACCATTCTGTTGGTGAGAGTCTTTACCAGATGGCGCCTGTAGTCTTCAGAAGCATGAATGTCCGATACCGGATCACAGTTTTCCGCGGCCGTCTCACCTACTTTCTCGAACAGGTCCTCGTCGAACTTTTGGCCGACCAGCATCTGCTCCGCCTCCTTGGCTCTTATGGCGATCGACGCGGCATTGCCCAGGGCGATCCTCGCGTCTTTGCAGGTGGAATCGTCATTGAGCGTGACTGACACCGCGACAGCTACGATTCCCTGGTCGCTCGCGAGCAGATTGAACTTCTCATAGACCGCTCCCATTCTAGGAGGAGGCGCCGGGACCTGAACTTCCAGCAGAAGCTCGTCTTCCTCCAGGGCCGTATCAAAGAGGTCTACGTAGAATTCGTCAAGCGGGATGATCCGTTCCTTTTCCGCATTACCGACTTTCACGCCGGCCCCCAATGTCATCAGCACGGGCGCGGGGTCGCCTGCCGCGTCTCCGTGTGCCAAATTGCCGCCGATTGTACCCCAGTTGCGAGTTTGAATCGTGGCCAGCTTGGTCTCCATGTCGGCCAGCACTCGGTATTTTTCCTTGATAAGGTCCGATTTCTCGATAGCGCGGTGCGAAGTGACCGCGCCGATCCTGAGCCCCTCGGTTGGGTCAAAGTTGACGTAGTTGAGTTCGTTCAACCGTTTGATGTCGAGGAGATATTCCGTAACGAGCAGCCGCTGCCTCAGTATGATCAATAGTGACTGCCCTCCGCAAATAACCTTGCAGTCATCCTTGTACTGGGACAGCAAGTCAAGCGCTTCTTTCAGCGTAGTGGGCGCAAGGTAATTGAAGTCGTGTATCATCCCTCACTCCTTTCGACTAGTTCTTCAACGTTTGTCAACCACTTGGGGTTTTTTGGTAGGGCGGCCGGCTTCTCCACATCATAGTTCCTCTTGCCGTCGCCCGATTTGGACCTCGTTGTATGGCGCCAATCCTCCAGCTGGTCCCGGCTTTTCGGAGAACAACACATGTAGTAGTGTCGCCCTCTGAACTGAGCACAGTCTATGCACTGTCCCTTGGAAAAGGGACACACCATTTGCGTTTTAGCCACGGACAACCTCCTACCACGTATTCTTATGAACTCCTGTTCGACACCGCCCTCACCGCCATCAATGGAATGGCGACCAAAAGCCCGGAACTCGTTCCCTCAGTGGGTCGAGTCCACACAGACGCACCATGCCGTGTGCGGCGCCACAGTCTTAACTGTTTACAGGGTGGAACATTTCTTTGTCATGGGTCATCATTTCACGGCGCAGGCCCGAGAACAGATGCCCGCAGCCGCTGCCTGGAAAGTCTCTATGCGAAAAGCCGCAAGATGAATTAGCCCAAGCTCTGATAGTAAAACCCAACGCCTCTTTCTACGATACTTGCCGTCTTGAGTCAAGATTTTTTCAGGGACTGGAGCTTCCCGAAAACGGCCCTATACCGCGTTGCGGTCAAAGCATGAACATTGAGCTTTCCCGTCAACCTAACCCCGTGCTTCCGGACAGGCTGTCAGAATCGTAACACGCGGGTAACCCTTCATACCAATGCGCGTTCAAACAAGTGATAAAGAGCACTGCTGGACAAGCCGGCAGCGGCACCCAAGAACCCGATCTTACTCTCTTGATTGCGCATTGGTATCAGTCATTCGGGGGGCGGCGGGAACCCCGGACCCTGCTTTGTGCACGGGATTCATAAGGTGCCGGAGCTTTTGCAAGGAGCCTCCAGCCGCTTCTACTTCCCCGATTGTGCGGTTAAATCCGCGCGAGTCGCCTGAAATTTTGCGGAACCCCCTACGTTCTTTTGGCTTGACACAGTTGGTGAGATTCCATATTTTTGAATGGGTAAGCTCCCATCGGTATTCACGCTATTGGAATTACAAATAGACCCTTTTGCTTAGGAGGAATCCGCATGTCAAAGAAGTTCTGGGATGAGAAGTTCGAGACCATGGCTGAAAGCGAAATGAAAGCCTTCCAGACGGAGAAGCTCAAGGAGACGCTCCAGTGGTGCTACGATAAGGTGCCGCACTATAAGAAGGCCTTTGATGACAAGGGAGTCAAGCCGTCCGATTTGCAGAAGCTTGAAGATCTGGCGAAGTTTCCCTTCGCGGTGAAGACAGACCTGAGGGACAATTATCCGTTTGGGCTCTGCGCGGTTCCCATGGCCGATGTGGTGCGGATTCATGCTTCATCCGGCACAACCGGCAAGCCGATCACCGGGCCGTACACCGCGGATGACCTGGAACAATGGACAGAGTGCATGGCCCGTGGCCTTTGGGCCCAGGAAGTCAGGTCGGACACCGTGCTGCAGAATGCCTACGGTATGGGGCTGTTCACAGGCGGGCTCGGATTCCTCCAGGGTGCAATGAGGCTCGGATGTCCGGTGGTTCCGTCCGGCGCAGGCATGACGGAACGCCAGATCATGCTCATTCAGGACTTCGGCACCGTGGCCCTGTGCTGCACCCCGTCGTACTGCCTCACCATCATAGAGAAGGCTGAGAAGATGGGATTCGACATCAAGAATTCTCAGCTGAAAACCGGGCATTTCGGCGCGGAGCCCTGGACCGATGAGATGAGGGTGGATATCGAAGCAAGAGGCGGCATGCACGCGTACGAGCATTACGGATTGACTGAACTCATGGGCCCGGGTGTTTCGTTCACCTGCGAGTATTACAAGATCCACGTCAACGAGGACCACGTGCTGCCTGAAATAGTTGATCCGGAAACAATGGAACCGCTGCCCCTGGGCAAGGAAGGTGAACTGATTTTCACATCTCTGCAACGCAGGGCCATGCCCATGATCCGTTACAGGACCCGAGATATCTGCACACTGCGTAGAGATAAGTGCGAATGCGGGCGCACGCTCGTAACAATGGACAAGATCCTGGGCCGTTCCGACGACATGATGATTATAAGCGGCGTGAACGTGTTCCCGTCCCAGGTTGAGACTGTGCTGGTCGATTTCAGGCAGATCGAGCCAATTTATCAGATCCGCCTCAGCAAGAAGGGGTACATTGACTCAATCATGGTGGAAACCGAGGCAAAGCCCGAGATCTACGCGGAAGGCCGGGAGGCCGTGGACGCGCTCGCAAAGAAGATATCCGCGAAGATCCAACAGGTAATAGGTATCAACGTGCCTGTGAACATTCTACCCCATGACTCCATAGAACGCAGCATCGGAAAGGCCAAGCGGGTCGTAGACGAGAGATAGCCCGGCCCCCGGGATAAAGGAGCTGTCTCAAAACCGGCAATCTGTCGGAAATCATAGCACGGCCGAGTGAGGGTGGCCCGGATGTTACTACGTCCGGGTCGCGCAGCAAGCGCGCTCCTAATGCGAATGTCCGAGGCGAAGCCACGGACAAGCAGCCCCAAGATTTTCGTAGTTCGTTATCGCTTATCAGGGGTGGTAGTTGGTATGAAACGGCCAAGTTCCTCTGCTCATCCTTTCAGTTCTTCCCTATTCGAAAAATCCCGTGTTCATCAATGCCGCCAACAATTGCCTGCTGCTCTCATCATCGCCGCCATCTCCCCACCACGCAAAGACCCGATCCAGATAATGCTCATGGCCGCGGTCCTGCCAACTGCCGAACAGGGTTAGGGCCAAATGACCGTCAGGGTCGTCATATTTTCGCACCATCTCCTCCAGTTCATCGGTAGTCAACCTGCGATGTTTCCCCCGGTGGATGATCCCTGTTCCGGAGACGCGTCCTTTCCGATGTTTGGGTTTCCTCGTAGGATAACCCAGAACCAGTGTTATCAGGGGAAAGCAGTGCTTCTCGGGTATGTCCAGCAATCGGTACACTCTGGTGAAATCGCCTCTGTAAAGGGAACTGGTGAAAAGCGAATCGATCCCGAGAGATTTGGCTGCAATGGCCGCTGTCTGCGCTGCAAGAATCGCATCGGTGCTTCCGGTAATAAACCAACCGGCTGTCTTGGGTGAGAACTCATGTCCCAGGTGTTGGGCCGCGTCAACGATACGGCTATGGTCAATGCAAAAGACCAGGGCCACGCTCCCCACATATTGACACAGCTCTTTCATCACGGCCCTGTCATCTACTACAATGATCGAATAGGTCTGCATGTTCCCCGCATTTGCCGCGCGGACACTCGCGCCCAGAATTGTCTCCAGGTCCTCATTGGAAATCTCTCTATGGGAAAAATTTCCGTGAATACTCCTTAAGCCGTGAATTGTTTTCAAAGTCTCGTTCATTGAATACCTCCTGATACTCGATCATGCCTGCATTTCTACGGGCAATGGCTCTAATACCAACTTACATCGCAAGAGAGCGACAACGAATCATGAAAGTCCTTTCCGTTGTTCACTGGTCCGTGGCTTCGCCTCGGACAGGGTACT
>CAZGNL010000141.1:0-14736 GCA_964527475.1 uncultured Syntrophaceae bacterium | reverse complement strand
CCGACAGTCCAAAATAATCAGGAAATAGAAGTCAATTTTATGTGGAAATCAACAGAAGGCTCGGGAAGCAAGGAAGCGTCGGATTGAAGCGCTCGTTGCTGCCGCCAAATACCAGCAATATGGAGGTATTGTGCCAGACCACATTCTGGCCATGATCAAGGACTTCCTGTCCAAGGGGATAGATGTAGACACCATGAGCGAAGAAGGGGAAACTCCTTTGATGGCAGCATGTCGGGCGGGAGCCTACAAGACCGTCCAACTTCTGCTGGAACAACAGGCCGACGTTAACGCTCCAGGAGAAAACGGAACTACCCCTCTCATGTCTGCGGCACAAGGAAGATTATGCCACGTGGGGGTCATAGAACTACTGCTTGAAAAAGGCGCAAAGGTTGGCACGAGAGATGGCACTGGCAAGACGGCCGTTGAATACGCCCGAGCAAATTCGATAGAACACTGCAAGAAGGCGGTTGAACTTCTCGAAAGTAATGCCGCAAAGAACTGAGGTGGACCGAACCACTTCCAAATGGGAGACGTAATTCCGGGTACACCATACTCAATTGCCTTTGGAGGTTCCTTTTGGTCCGGGTTTCCGTCGATGCAATGCTCTGCCAAGCTCGTTTTCCGGCCGAGTTATGAAATCGTCGCCCCCAAGGGGGCTACCGGTTCGTTCGTGGAGACGCAGGAGCCCGGAGTCGTCTGCTCCAATCCCACTGCTTAGGAATTCTCGCCAATCGCCTACCATCTCCGAAAGCGGCGAGGCCACAACCAGCCTGTTCTCCCGAGCTTCCACATGTAATTAAGTATGGTGTACCCGGAACTACAGAACTTGAGAGGCTAAGAGAAGACTTGACACAAATCCACATATGTCAAGCCTGACCCCGACACAAACATGATCCCTCCCATGCAGTCCTGCAGGCCACCACGTTCAATAGAGAAAGCCGATGGTTCGCAGGAGCTAAAGATAATATTGTGCAGACTATCTGGAAATTAGCAAAATGGGCTTGGGCAGTCAATCTTTCTTGAGCGCCGTTATAGGAAATCGACCGGTTCCCTTTCAGACTAGTAGGCGGCGCCAATGAACAAGGGCATCCTATCCTCCACCACCCTGACTGAGGAAGAACGGGCTCTATCATGGTTGACGGGCGCAGAGCAGCCTTTTGTAGAAGTAGAGCGGGCTGCGGTGGTGGTGACCGATCCATCTGCCGATCAGGGAATCTGAGGAGCTGACACAGGCCGGCGGGGCTGGAACCAAAAAGGATTCTATTTCCTTGGGTATCCCTTCAGCTTGATGTATAGTCGTTGCCAAACGAGCGGACCGGATGATGTCCGAGGGGCTGATTCCATTCTTGAGGAGGTAGTAATGCGTAGGCTCACTCATTTGGCTGTGATAGTCTTGGCCCTGGCAATCTCCCTACCGGTTTTCGCCGGGTCGGACATCCAAAGCAATAAAGATGCCGAGAAGGAAGTCAAACAAGCGGTGGCACTGTACTACAAAGCGCTTAACGCTATGTTTACGGGCGATCTGGATCCGATGAAGGAGATCTGGTCACACGCGGACGACGTTACCTACCTGGGTCCCTCCGGTGGAATCGAGGTGGGCTGGGCAGCGGTTCTTGCCGACTGGCAGAGGCAAGCTGCCATGAAATTGGGTGGTAAGGTGGATCCCGTTAACTTGCGGATTACTGTGGGGAAAGACATAGCGGTCGCAAATAGTTACGTTAAGGGTCAGAATAAGGGCGCGAAAGGCGAAATTCAGGAAGTTCTGATACGGGCGACCAGCGTGTTCCGCAAAGAGGACGGCAGATGGAAAATGATCGGCCTTCACGTCGATTTACTGCCGTTCTTGAAGAAATGAATCGCTACGCCAAAAAGACAGGAAGGAGGCCGGCCCCCCAGCTCTCGCTATTTTCCGCCTGATTTTATGGGGAAACTCCTGCCGGAATTCCGGTTGAAAAGTCAAGCAAGCGAAGCTATAATCATTTCGGGCACAAAACTCTCCGGCAAAGGCCGCCTCTCATAAGATGGCGTGGAAAGCTTCAGATCCGCTTCAGTAAAGGAGGTCGTTATGAAGAAACTGACGGTGCCGTCAATAGTATTGAGTGTCGTCCTGTTGGCCTGCGCAGGTGTTCTTGCCGAGGACAAAGGGAACCGGGAAAGAGACGCGGAGGTCAAGGCCCTCGTTGAGAAAGGTCTGGCGTTGGTGAAGGAAAAGGGAAGGGAAGCGGCCCTCAAGGAGATAAACAAACTCAAGAGTCAGTTCGTAAAGGGAGAACTATTTCTCTTCGCTGTTTCACTGAACAACGTGTCTCTGGGCGGCGGCGCCGAGAGCAGCCATCTAGTACGCGGCAAGGACCTTTCCGGGTTGAAGTTTATCCCTAAAATGACAAAAATTGCGAAGGAGAAGGGATCCGGCTGGATTGAGTATAAATGGCCCGTGCCGGGTTCAGAGATCCCGACTTCCAAGAGGACCTACTTCATGAGAGTTCCCGGCCAGGACTTCCTTATCGCCTGCGGGTACTATCTGAAGTAGGCAGCTACTCGTCCCGTCCCGGGGCGCGATGAATACTGATGGTCTCGCAAAAGGCCAAATACGGGGAACTCCCCACCGTTGAAAACAAACGGTTACACGGCCCAAAATTGCAGCTTTCCGACTTTTTACCAGTCAGGCAACGTGAGGAGAATTCAGGGTACACCACATTCTGATGGCGCCAGAACGTCGAAGTGTGTTGGCTGCCACAGCCTCAGCAAGAATGGAGGTCCCCGTGAAAAAGACCATCGAAGAACGCAAGGAATACGCCAAGATCATCGCCAAGGCTTGGGTTGATGAAGAGTTCAAGAAGAGACTGCTTGCCGACCCCGCCACGGTGCTGAAGGAAAACGGCATTGAGATTCCCGAGGGCATGACCGTGAAGGTTGGGGGTGGGGTCAGGCTTGACATATATGGATTTGAGGGTGTAAACTGCCAAGAATGGCACGGAGAGCACGCATTCACTATCCGGGATATGTCTATCATGTGATGCTACGTAGGAACGTTGGCCAGGGTATTTTCTTTGACGAGTCGGACCGGATTCGTTGCTACGATCTGTTGGAGGAAGGAGTCAAGCGATCAATCGTCTGCGGAAACGAATGCCCGTCTGGCGGCAAAACCTGAGAGGCTAAGAGAAGACTTGGCACAAATACACATATGTCAAGCCTGACCCGGACCTTGCCCGGACCTCGGACCCACAGACCCAAGAACCTTGATGGAGATCGTACGGGCCAATGAACAATGTGGAAATGCTGCTGCCCGCTCTGAACGATGCTGCAGGCGAAACGATCCCGGATTCTCTGCCTCTTGTGGTGGATGCCCATGTTCACGTTTTTCCTGATGTGATTTTTGAAGCCATCTGGCGGTGGTTTGACACGTTTGCTTGGCCTATACGTTATCGTATGAAAGCAACGGACGTGATAGAGTTTCTCCTCTCCAAGGGAATAGGCCGCTTGGTTGCTCTGCACTACGCACACACTCCGGGATTGGCACGAGACCTGAACAGGCATATGGCAACACTCTGTGGCCTGTACCCGCAGATTACGGGCTTCGCCACGGTTTTCCCTGGGGAAACGGAAGCGGTGGAGATACTTGAGGAGGCTTTCGGTTTGGGCCTTGCCGGGGTGAAACTTCATGCTCACGTGCAGTATTTTGACATGGACGGTGGAGCAATGCGCCGGGTATACGAAGTCTGCTCGAAACACGGGAAGCCCTTGACAATGCATGCGGGGCGTGAACCCAAATTGCCTGGATACAACTACGAACGGGATCCCCATTCGTTCTGCTCAGCAGACAAAGTTGAGCGCATACTGAGAGACTATCCCACGCTCAAGCTATGTGTCCCCCACTTGGGAGCGGATGAATTCGAAGCGTACAAACGCATGATAGAGCAATACGACAATCTCTGGCTTGATACCGCGATGATGCTGGCCGATTATCTGCCAATCAACAAGCCCCTGCGCCTTGATGAGATGCGGGCGGACCGTATCATGTACGGCACGGATTTCCCCACCATTCCGTATGCGTGGGACCGCGAAATCAAGCGACTCCTTGCGCTGGGAATGTCGGAGGAATCCCTTGCGTTGATCCTCGGCAAAAACGCCCTGGAATTTCTATCAATATCGTAGAGGCGACAAAATCTGCCCTTGGCCCTTGGTAGGGTTTGGCTGTGCGATGGAGTCATGTCCGGGCTGTTACGAAATCAGTTTGCGGATGCATGGTGTTCTCGAAGCTCAGACTGTATGGAAGGAAAAGGCGTGATCTTTTCAGAACAGATCGACTTGCAACTGTGCATTGTAGGAACGGATGGACCGGATGAACCGGGCCGTCAATGATGATAAGGGGCGAAGAATGGACAGGGACGAGCAGCAATTCAATATGAGCCAAGACAAGCCTTAAACCCCGCGCCCAAATATCCGCGTGCATCAGCGTAATCCGCGGTCAAACAATATCCACCGCGGATTGCGCGGATAACGCGGATAATGGGAAGAGCCAATGATAACAGTCCACTAGGAAGGCCGCAACCTGGTGTAATCAATACGGGCAAGCCAGATCGCGATCAGCCTCATCGCGTGATCTCAATGGGTAGGATCTATCGCGGTGAACGCTTACTTTTTTCATGTCACATCTGCTTCCTTTTCGCGAAGTACAAGAACAGAGACAACAAGTCGCACAACAGGAGGCCGGTGATGAACACGAACACCACGACAAATATGAAGAACACCTACTTCCTACTGGCATTGATCGAATCCCTGGACAGGCGACTGGCAAAGAACCTGCGATCCAGCGTAGCGGCTGATCCCGGCAATCCCATGACGGTCCTGGAACTCAGGAATCTACTCAACAGAAGGCTCCCCTCTTTTGAAGTTGACAAGCGCATGTTTGCGGAGGCGTAATAGTGCTTGCAAAACCTATGTCTCCATAAGCCATCGCACCCTCCTTTTTGCTACGGCGACTTCGATCAGATCTGCAAGACGGCCAGTCCAGCCCCTTCAGGATTGGGCTTTGGCGCAAAATATGTATGCCTTGTGCGGTAATAGGCTCGCATGAGGAAGGTCAATTGTCGCCTGAACGGATATACTCGTTTCGGAAAGAAGGTCAGTTTGTTTAGTTTTTCCATGCCCTCAAACATGTTGTCCGCGTCCCACTCGACCGTTCTTTGGCTGTGTTTGAATCCCCATGTGTTGAATTGTTCGGCCAATTTCTCGTTGCGGAATATGCCTTTGAAATGCAGTGGTCCCTGTACCATGAGCGGTTTCATGCTCGATGCTTCACGCACCGCGGCTGCCGCTGTGTCTCGAAGCCTCTGCCTGCCCTCAGTCAGGTATTTGAGGGCTTTTTCACCCGAGGTGTAGGTTTCCTTTTGTTTGTCAACTATGACCGACTTGGCCCACGGTAGAGCTTCCAGGGCTTGCTCGACCGCGATCTCTTCTCCGGATACAAGGCCCACGGGGACCCCCAATTCACCCAGGTATCCGCCGTAGATATCCATCTCACAGACAGGCTTCCCGTTCAGCCTCACCTCTGAAAAGATGCCCAGATGCGTGTGGGGAAAAAAGGAGTCCGGTGTCCCGGACGCGGCGTGTATGGCCACATACAGAATCAGATCGTAATCCGACACCGGTCCGAAGAACGTGGGCTGTGTAAAGTGTCCGCCCACGTAATCGGCCCTGGGATCCAGCTTGTTGATCAGGCAGTTGAATCCGGTGTCGTGCGTGTCCTTGACCGTCACCTTTTGCGCTCCTCCGTCAAAGGCCCCCTGGATCGCGTGGTTGACGTCCTCGGTGAGGCAGGTTCTGCCGTATTGCCATTCCGCGGTTCCGGAATGGCATTGCCGCATTCGCCATATTCCGAAGCTTCCTTCTATGTCCGCAAATACTGCAACGTGCATGTCTAAACACCTCAGTCAGAAGTTTGCCACAGAGCACACAGAGGGCACAGAGACGGAGAAAAGAAGATTAGAATACAGCAAGAATATCTTCTCTGCCTCTCAAACAACCGTATCGTTCAATTCAATTCCATTCTTCTCTCTGTGTCCTCTGTGCCCTCTGTGGCTCAATTCTCTTCTCTTCATCTCCGTGCTCCGCCCGGCGCCCTTGCCTCATATGATCCGGTTATCTTTCAGGAATCCGAGGATAGCGTCAGCGGTCTCGTCCGGCCTCTCCATGGGCACAAAATGGCTGGTTTCCTCGAAAGACCGCATCACAGCGTCCGGGACCATTGCCTTGAATCTTCCTGCAGACGGCGCGAGAAATGTGTCGGATTCCGCGCCGTAGAGGACTAGTGTTGGTCGTTTCAGCCGGGGAAGATCCTTCCACACCGCGGGCGGACATGAGCTGAAGCACCTGGATTCCCAGGCCGGATCGCAGCAAAGCCGTATGTTTCCCTGATCGGTCTCTTCAGTGCCGTGGTTTATGTATCCTTCAAGGAATCCATCCTTCCAGTTCCGGAACGGACCCAGGTCATGATAGGCGTTGACCATTGTCTCCCGGTCCGGCCACGGATTCCGTCTCTTGGCCGCGCGAGACACGATGGGAGCGAGCCACGTGAGGCCAAGCTTTTGGGCCGTGAACCACATCCATTTCCAACTCATAGGCAGAATAGTGGGGTCGATCAGCACAAGGGCTCGAACCAGATCAGGACGCCTCATTGTCAACAACAGGCTTGACACGGCGCCTCTTGAATGCCCCATCGCTATGACGGGTTCGTTGAGATGCTCAAAGAAGCGCTCCAGGTCCCGGGCAAAGATGTCCCAGTTCTTGAGCTTCTTCAGATCGGTAGCGGCCCTGGTTTGGCCGTGCCCTCTATCATCCATGCCGACCACCCGGAGGTGAGACACAAGTCTTTCCGCCAGGGGCGTGTGCATTCCAGCGCAGAATCCGGTGGCGTGAGAGTAATGGACCAACGGTCCTGAACCGCCCCAATCAAAATAGTGAAAGTCACCTTCCGGTGACTTGAAGATCTTCTCTTGTGACATTCCTTTTCCGCTCCCTGATCTGTAGCAGTTCTCGGCAGTTCTCACGGAATCGCAGGCTGGAAAGCCTGCGCCAGAGAAAGGGGTTTCGGAGGAATCCGAAACCAATTTCGAGAACGATTACATATGAACCCTAAACCGATGCGCTGTCAAGAAGGGCGGTATGTAGGGAAGAGAGAAGAGTCAACCGGGGGAGGCGTTTTTGATTAGGCGCATCGATGTATCCGTGCTTCGAGCAAATGGGCCCAGTCCTCAAGGCAGCCATATCTCCGGGGAAAGCCTGGAAATGAGAACCCTCCCCAAAAGAAGCAACCGTCCCCGACGGCCGCTACGAGCCCCCAATGAAGCTCCAAACCCCGTCGGCCCGTAAATTTGAAGTTTTTTGGAGGGGGGCGCCGGGGGGACGCTTTTTTTCAAAAAAGAGTCCCCCCGGCATCTTCTCTTCCCTCTTCCCTCTTCCCTCTTCCCTCTTCCCTATTGCCTATTGCCTATTGCCTATTGCCTATTGCCTATTGGGCTTCCAGGGCTTCTTGGCCTGCCTTGACGATGCGAGCCAGTTCCACCATTCTGTCCACCAGCCTCTTTGCAGACCACACGCCGAATTGGTCCTCAAGCACAATGTGGCGAGGTTCCGTTGCGAAGCGTCCTTCTCTGCTCGTGACCGCGGCGGCCCCCAGTTGGTACACTTCGGAGTTGGCCGCTATCATTTGGAGTGTGTTGAACACCGAGTTAATGCTGAGAAGCGTGGTTTCTATTCCTCCGCCCCTGAAGAAGCCGACTGCCAGGGCGCCTCCGATCTTGTTCTTGAGTCCCCTGCCGTAGTGGTTGCCGTGCACAAAGACCCTTGTGCGATCGGTCATGTTTGCCAGCAACCCGGAGAGTCTGCCGAAATGGGCCGGAGACGCGAGAATGATCCCATCCGCTTTGAGGAGCTTTTCAAAGATGGGTCCCATATCGTCGTTCTGAGAACAGAACTTTCCTTCCGTCTGCTTCTTTACACACCAATTGCAGTGGATACACCCTTTGATCTCCTTATCCTGCAATGTGATGAGTTCGGTTTCCACTCCATGCCGTTGCTTCCCGTGGGATAAGGCTTCCTCCAGAAGCGCTTCCATGTTGCCGTCCTTTACCCTGCTCCCACACAGTCCAACTATTTTGATCATCTTTCCTCCCTTCCTATTGACCTCGCCATACTAACCTGGCCGGCTCGAAACCAAGGATGAATTCCGAGAATGTTGCAAGATTCTCCCTACCGGACGGCTCACTCTGCAATGCCCATATGGGATCTCCGGAAATGATGTCCCGGACGCTCATTGACTTCCCGGGTCAGGCACGGCTTTTCGGTCGCCCTTCGTGGGAGGGCCAATCCGCTTGGCCTTGGCCGGATCAGGATCAATTTCCCGCGCCTTTTTCAAATGGTAGACAGCTTCGGATTTGCGACCGGACTTCAGCAAGGCTACCCCGAGGTTGTGGTGGGCCTCAGCATAATCCGGAGCTATCCGGACCGCATGTCGGAAATGCCGTATGGCCCGGGGAAGATCCTGAATCACCGTCAAAGCGACTCCCAGATCGTAATGACCTTCAGCGGAATTTGGTTCAATCTGCACAGCCTTTGCAAAGTGTTTCATGGCTGCGCCGGCCTCCCCGGATTCCATGAGAGCTATGCCGTAGTTGCGGAGGGCTCTTGCAAGGTGAGGCTTGCTCTTCACGGCCATGCGGAAGTGCTCTTTCGCTTTAGAGGATTCGCCTGCTTCGCGCAGCAAGAGACCAAGATTGTTGTGTGTCTCGGCATGACCGGGCTTCCGAGACAACACCAGCCTGTAATACTTCATCGCTTGAGGGATCTTGCCTGTTTGCTCCATCACATTTGCCAGGTTGAAAAGGCCCTTGGTTGCGTGGGGCTGGATCTTCAGCGCTCGGTAAAAGTGTTGTATTGCTTCGGCTGGTTTCCCGGCTTTCGTCAAGGCCTCTCCAAGGTTGTTCAGGATCTCGGCATAGATCCTTGTTTCCACATGGGGTCCGAATCGAGGAGACGCTTCCAACGCCTGCCTCCACAACAGTGCCGGATCGTGCCATGAACCGGCTTTCATGGAGGTCGCGGCCCCGGACAAAGCTGCTGCGGTCAGCATGAGTACGACAACCGCCCTGAACGCGTTTGATCGCGAAACATGGTTTGAGGCCTTTTCGATTGAGAAAAGCGTTACGTCCGCGATCACCAGCAGCAACCCCGCCATGGGGAGAATGACCCGATAAGAACAAAACTGGAAGTGGGGTACAACAACGGCCTCCGGAAGGAGACCGATCAGGAAGAAACAAATGCCGAAGCCCGTGAGAGGCCTCTTGCGGAGAAATACAAGACCTGCGCCCAGCAAGGCCGCGACTCCGGCCACCGCCAACAGTGTGACAGGTGGAGAGAGCAGCGACCTGGAAATCATCTGAGCCTTGACCAATTGGACATGCGACGGCAATGGCGCAGCAATCATAGCCAAATATGAAAAAAGGACTCGACACTGGGTCAGCGCAACTTCTTTCAGGGTCAGCCCGCTTTCCCGATAATAGCCCGCAATCGTTTCGAGCATACCGGACGAAATCCGTCCGGGGCTGTGGCTTGTCAGTATGATCCACGCGATTCCACCGGCCACGGACAAGCAAATCGCCAACAGGCCTACCCTTTGCCGGAATACCTTCGGGGACTTGGACAGGAAAGCCCCTTCCATGACCACGATCGTCGGGATGAGGGCCACCGCGCTTTCCTTACTAAGGATCGCACAGACAAAAAAGAAGGCGCTCAGACCATATCCCAGGATTGGACACTGGAATTTGTCGGTGCGTGCGGCCAGGTACAGTACAATCGAAGCCAAATAGAAGACGCAGGCCAATAAGGCCATCCTTTGCCAAACAAAGAGGACTACAAAGATCTGGAGCGGATGGGTCAGGAACAGTAGTCCCAGCAGCACGGCCACTGTCTTCTTTTCATTGTCTGTTCCAGCACTCCTTTGGGCCGGGATGCCCAAGAGCAGGAGTGCGAACAGGGTCACCAGGACAGACCCCGCGGCAAGAATCGCCACATTGAAAACTCGGAAATAATAGGGGTCGGCTCCGGCGAGCACGTGGTTCAGGTAGAACGTCAGATTGGGGATCGGTCGCCGCGATTGAAACAATTTGAGCAGGTCTGAAAAGCTATACGTCGAGTAAGCATAGGCCTTCTCGTCCATGAGAGTGGAATCGTAGAAAAAAGGAGCGGACAAACCTGAATGATACAGCGCCAGGCCGACTGCAAAAAAAAGGAAAAACAAAACAGGGATTGATACCAGCGAACGGTTCATTGCCATCTCCGAAATTGCGACCCGATTGTAACATCAAATCGCTGTCGAAGGCTGAACAATGAATTCCTTCTTTGCCTGGGCATTGGCATTACTTCGCCCAAAAAGCAAGGTTGGGCGATTGGAAGGATTCACGGCCGGCCATTTGCGTGACCGGCTGTTGCTCATGGCAGATATTCTTCTCGCACCGGTGAAAACACTTCTATCACGACCGAGTCCTCGATAATCTCCGCTCCATGTTCAACATCACCCCCAATGCACCAACTGTCTCCGGGCTTCGCCTCATGGGTCTCCTCGCCTATGGAAAACCGCATTCGGCCTGATATCAGGTAACCGGTTTGTTCGTGCGGGTGGGAATGTCTCGGAATATCGCGTCCCCTGGTGAGTCGAAATTCGGTTAAGAGAGTTCTTTCCCCATGAACCAAAGTCTTCATCAGTATTCCGTCCATCGGCTCTTTGTAGCCGGTGTCGTCACTTTTGTAGAACATCGGAACCTCCTCCTGCAAATGAAGTGGAAATAATGCTGAAGCCATCCCATCCTGCGATTCCCGAGACCCTTGGGAAAGTGGAACGTGTGTGGAAAGGGGTCAAGTCTGGTTTTGGTTCTTTCTGAATTGGTGCATCAGCCTTTCGACTCTTCTTCGGAGCCGCGTGTCAGTTGATCTGCCGTCAACTACTGTGTGCTTGCTGTGGCCAAGAAACAGGCCAGACGCCGACAAAGACACAATAGCGCAAACCTCATAATGACTCAAATGACCCCTCCCCTCCCGACCGGGCGTGGCGACTAAGAACGGAATCTCATTTGTGTGACAGCACAGCCCAATGAAAATGGCCGCACTCCAAAATGGCGGCTGCCCCGCTGCTGGAGCCGCTTAACCCTAGGAGAGGGCGTAGGATGCTACGCGCCTACGACGGTACCCCACCATGGTGGCGGACATTTTCATGCTTCGTTGTGCCTGAGTTTCGGGCATGGCCGTTCCCACGAAAATGAAGGCGCTGGGAAGCCCCCGAGTTTCGCCTTGAACCGACTATCCAAGAGGGCGACGCATGCGTCGCCCCTACGTCGGGGACCCGCTGTGATGCCGACATTTCTATGCTTCGTTATGCCCTTTTTCAGGCATGGCCGTTCCTATTTCCTTGACCGGGCAACGGAACGGGCCATCCTATCCAGTTTGAAAATCGTGTTGAATTCCATGTTCTTGCTGATCCACAGTTTCTTGTTGATGACGGAATCCGTGATCGCTCCCCTGTAGGCCAGACCGTCCAGCAGATCGCGCGGGTCGTCGCAGACCATGACGAAATCCGGCGCACGAAGCTCCTTTTCCTCAAACCTGATGTTGCCGTTGTCGATAATGACAGCGAAGTCTCCGCCCCTGGTTTTGATCAGAATGTCCCTTTTCCAGCCTGCGATATCTTTCCGGGCACGCTCATTTTCGTTCATCTCTTCAATGATTGATTTGATCTCCTGCCGGGCTTCACGAAAAATTGCCACGTCTTTTTCCGATCTCTCGGGCAGTCGGGGTTCCGAGGGCGATTCCCAATCAATTTCCGATTCAAGGAGCCCGGACCTGGTAATCTGTTCCTCGGTCAGTTCGGACGTGAGCACACAGAATACGTCGGTTACCTCACCGATCCGTTCGTCCTTGAACACGAGCTTCACCTCGGCGCCTTTCTTGATCATTCCCGGCACAAGGATGCCCTTGGTTGAGTACAGATTGACACTCATAGCGGTATCCGCTCCCCTGAATGTTACACGGCCCCTTCCATAGGGCGCCATGTGCTGAAACAACGCGGTAGCGAAATAGGTGATGGGCGGAGTGCTGATCATGGCTCCAACCTGTTCCACCTCAATCGGATCAGTGGGAGCGAAGTTGCAGTCCGGGCAATGTGTCAGGAACGGTGGGACCCGGACCAGCCCACATTGGGAACACTTGCAGCCCAAGAGTTTCTTTTCATCCCTCAGTGCAAGGAAGAAAGCGGAGAACTCGCCCTTGGTTCTTTTGTAGAAAGTATACATTGCATCATTTGTGATGAGATAGTCTTGCCCGTCTATCGTCTCAACTTGTGAGCCCACATCAGGTATGAATTCGGAAGGAATGACTTTGTTTTCCCTTTCGGCCATGTCTGCGTTTCCTCCTTTCTCATTCGTGCTCCAGGATCATGCAGCAAGTATACTGTGCAATGGTGCTGCCGGTCCCATGAACCAGGGCCGTGCTGAGCCCTCGGTCGGTCAGTTCCTTGCGCGCGGACCAGGCCGACATTATGTTGCTCGCGCCCACAGCGTGTCCGCAGTAGATCAACCCGCCGCATGGATTGACCAGGTATTTGCCCCCAGGGGTCATCAGACCTTCTTCTATGAGCGCGTCGGCCCTCCCCCTGGGCACAAGACCGAACTCGGCCATGCTGATCTCCAACTGGTGAACAAAAGCGTCATGGAGTTCCACGATTTCTATGGTTTCAGTGGGATCGTCAATGCCGGCCATCTCGTAGGCCCGTCGGGAAGCAAGATGATCGGACATAATCCGGGGCATGTCCTTCTGGTTCTTGCCCGCGAATGAGTGCTCGTTGGATTCACCGAGACCGGTAAGCCAGACCACCGGTTTACCGCTATTACTCGATATGGCTTTGGCTGTTTCTTCTTCGGCAAGGATGAGCGCGGCCGCGCCCTCGGAATATACGCATATTTCCAGTTCCCTGAAGGGATAGACCACCATCCTGGAGTTCATCACCTCTTCCGGTGTTACCTGGTCGAACTGTCTCTGCGCATATTCGCTGTTCCTGACCTGTTGGCTGAGCTGAGCAGAGATTTGGGCCGTAATCTCAGGCTTGAGATCTCCCGGGTGTTCGTCCATGTACGCCAGGACCACCTCTGCATAACTATCCGAGGCCGACCAGCCGATTGCCTGCTCAAAGAAGCTGTCTCCGGACCATCCGATGGACTTGATGACTTCCGGTGTAGCTGACATGGACGCAAAGTCGAAGCAATCCGTGGCCTTTTCCACTCCCAGCACAAGTGCCGTCTTAAAGCGGCCCGCCGCGAGATACGCGTGAGCCGCTGAGATAGTGTAAGCTCCGGTCGCTCCGCCGGTGGTTATACGTATACCGAATTTGTTTTGCATCCCGAGCAACCCGTGGATGGCATGTTCGGGAATAGCCGCCCTTTCAAAGATATCGTTGTAGATCCCGTAGAACGCGGCATCCACTTCCCCGATGGGAATCCCCGCGTCCTTCACCGCTTCTCGTGTGGCCATCTGGGCCAATTCATAGTATGTCTTCTCACGCCACGTGGCCCTGAAAGGCGTCACAGCGGCCCCGACAATGCCGACTCTACCGGACATGGGGTCTATTTCCTTCCTTCCTCGTAGGTCATGGCCTCTTCACAAGATGCCCACATGCGACGGGCCCTTGTGTTGAAGGGGTGGATTGTCGCTCAGTATCGTGAAGGCGAATTCCTTTGACCTGTTGAGCATAGTTCACTTGCGATTGCGGAGTCAACTTAAACCGCGACAAGAGTGGGACCATTGGCTCACTCTCGGCTCGATCACATGGACGCGAAAAATAGCGGCGCAAGTCCCGCGACCGCGATGGCAAGTCTGAGCTGCGTGACATCCGACATGAAGAGGGCGACGCATGCGTCGCCCCTACGCCGTGTATTCCACTTTGTACGGGCATTTTCATGCTTCGATGTACCGCATTAGGGGGGACGGACAGCCTCAATCCATATCCCTCGCCGAGCCACCATAAGCCCGGCAAACGAATACCCCCATTGATTTCTTGCCATTCTGGGCCTTAATCTGAGACAATACCAAGACGTGTCGAATCGCAATTCTCACGCGCGGCCTATTCCGCGATCTCGCTCCCAAGGATCGGCTTGTCCATGACCAACAACCCAAAACGAACCATCAGCGCGGCTCAAATGGCCGCGGACATCCGTGCCGGGATGCCTAAGGAAGGACTGATGCGCAAGTATGGGCTGTCCGAAGAGCAACTTCAGACCGTGCTCAGGAAACTGCGCGATCTACGGATCACGAAGAAATTGCGGGCCGGAAGCCCTCCGGAACCCACGGCAAAGCAAAGACAAGTCCCCCGTGATTCAATCACGGAAAAGGTCTGGCAGTGCCCCGCGTGCAAACAGTGGCAGCACAAGGTGTACGCTGAGTGTCCAGGTTGCGGGATAGTCGTTGCCAAGTTTGTTCCCGGGCAGGCTGACGACATACGCCCCGCAGGTCCTGCTCGACTTTTGGAGGAAGCCCCGGCCACATCCGACGGCTCAAGTTGGGGCCCGGTTGCGGCCGGCTTTGTCGCACTGATGATCCTCGGATATGGAATCGTGAAGTGGGTCGACTATGATGGAGAAGTAATCGTTCACCACGAAGCTTAAACCAAAGGGGGTGCTGGGAGTCCGGTTCGGT
>CAZGNL010000140.1:0-14816 GCA_964527475.1 uncultured Syntrophaceae bacterium | reverse complement strand
ACCGAACCGGACTCCCAGCACCCCCTTTGGTTTAAGCTTCGTGGTGAACGATTACATTATCATCATGTTGCTCGTTCTGTATTTCGTCGCCTGGCCGGTTCCCACTGAACCGGTGGCCTGGAAATCTCCGCCCGACCCGGGTTACACAGGCGCGTTTGCGCGCAACGACCGTCTCAAAGGGCTTGAACTCCTTAAGATCGGGCCCAATCACGGACCGGAGGACATTGCGCTCGACTCTCAGGGACGTATCTACGCCGCGACCCACGAAGGCAATATCGTGCGCCTGCAGGCTGACGGTACCAAGCCTGAAAACTGGGTCAATACCAAGGGCCGGCCCCTCGGAATGGATTTCGACAAAGACGACAACCTTATTGTCGTGGATGCTTTTCGCGGGCTCCTCTCTATTGCACCGGACGGCAAGATCACCGAACTGGCGACAGTCGCGGACGGAGTTCCCATCGTGTACGCTGACGATGTTGATGTCGCGGCCGACGGAAAGATCTACTTCTCCGATGCGTCCACCAAATTCAGCGCAAAGGCAGCCGGAGGCACTCTGGAGGCAAGTCTGTACGACATAATGGAGCATGGCGCTCACGGACGATTGATCGTGTACGATCCCGCTACCGGCAAGGCAAAGACCCTGCTCGACGGCCTGAACTTTGCCAACGGGGTAGCGGTCAGTCATGACCAGACCTATGTGCTCGTGAATGAAACAGGAACCTATCGGGTGATGCGCTACTGGCTCTCCGGACCAAAGAAAGGCAAGGCTGAGCCCTTTATCGAGGCGCTTCCCGCGTTCCCGGACAACATATCGACAGGCCTGAACGGACGCTTCTGGGTGGCGTTGGTCTCTCCGCGAAACCCGCTGATCGACAAGCTCTCGGAAAAGCCTTTCATGCGAAAGGTTATCCAACGCATGCCCAAGTTTGCTCGTCCGAAACCCGTTGCGTACGGACACATCATAGCGCTCGATGGAAACGGCAAGGTCGTGGAAGACCTGCAGGACCCCAATACCAAGTATCCCATAAACACCGCGGTAACCGAAACACAGGACTACCTCTATATAGGAAGCCTCGTGGCCCCGGTTATGGGCCGCCTGCCCAAAGCCAAGGCCGGCATCAAGTAGCCTCCCGGATGTTAGCGAAGGCCCGCTATTCTTGTGCGGGCCTTCTGATCCCATTTTCCTTGCTGAAGAGTGAACGGGGAATTCTCATTCATGTAGGGTCTGTCTGACGCTCCCCCGCGTCTTCCTACCGACCGACCTGCAAAGAGGGCGATCCCGCGTCCTGCCTCATGGACAATCAGTGCCGCCTCTTGGCTGGAACCCCTGCCCCCCTTTGTATAGGGGTTCTCAAAACCAATCACGGATTATGATCTGGGTGCCACTGCTGGCTTGCCCAGCAGTGCTCTTTATCACTTGTTTGAACGCGCATTGGTATAACTTATCGCTGGAATCCAATGCGTCCCAGAGGGACGCTGAGATAGTCGGCCGCCAATTTATTGCCGGTTTCTCGCGGAAATACAAGAACCCATGAGTCCCGGAGGGACGACTGAAATTCCTTCCTTGGTTGTCTGAAATCAGCCGTCCCTCCGGGACTAGATCCGTCCTAATGACGCTTATACCCGGCGATGAATCGCCGGGCTACTATCCAATGTTCCTCCGGAACATCTAGTCAGCACGGTCCAAGTTAACGCCTATGGGGAGTCGGCCCCATTTCAGCTTTACAATGAAGTACATGAATCCACAGCTAATCAGTACGTCAATAATACCTATGACCAGAATGAGCCCCATGACATCCCGGCTCACGCAATAGTAGACAACGATTCCCGCGAAAAGAGTGCGCCCGCCGGCGTTGAGCGCTGGTATGGCAATCCGCTTGACAGGATCAAACGCGGAATAGAGCACAATCGCGCCTATCAGAACCAAATCAATTCCCGCGGTATTCACGAATAGTGCGTAAATTCCCTCTGTTAAGGGCAAAGGCCGGACTCCACCCAGACCCAGCAGGCTGTTGACTTTCCAAAGGAATTCAAGATACCATTCGTACACTGATGGAGGAATCAAGGGGGCGGCCAGAACTATATTAAAAGCGCCGCTAAACAAGAGCAGTCGCCTGAAATGCACTATAGTTCGCGTTGTCTTATCGTCATACATGTTTCAACTCCTTTCAATCTACAACAGTTCAATCCAAGGCAAACTGCGTCTGTGCGCGCCGTACACTGTGCCCCATGACGGGTCTGGGTCCAGACGTAGGGGCAGACCCCGGATCGGAGTCCGGGGCAGGCTCTATGTGTCTGCCCTTGCCTTCAAAGCCCCCCGAAACTGAATAGTTACTGGAAAGCCTGCCCCACACGACCGGCTCTCAGAGTAATCGGAAATTACTTTTGGCAACCAGCCGCAGAATCCGCGATTCAATCTTAAGGCGACGACGAACTCTTCCATCACTCAACCCTCCTCTCTTCGTGGACATCCTCACTGAGTGGCCTGACGGCTACAGGAAAGAGGGTGTCCGAGATCAGTTCCAACAACAAAGATTTAAGGCTTTCCGGATCTACGTTCGCAATGTTGAGGTTGGATTCTTTGTTGGTATGAATAATGATGCCTTTGTTGAACGCTGAGATGAGATGCACCAGTAGCTCGGGATCACACGCCACGACCAAGCCCTGCTGTTGGCCCTTCTTCACGAGCTCAACCACGCGATCTATCATCTCCTGGTTCCACAGCCTTATGCTCCGCACCAACTCCTCCGGGATCTCACCCTCGAACTCCGCTGAGTCGAGACTCCAAAAGAGTCGCATGAATCTGTCGTTTTCCTTGGTGAATTGGAACAGCCCCTCAATGATCCTTTGCAGGGCACGGTCGGGCCTCAAATCGTCGTTCAGCGCTTCCAACATAAGCCTGTGAAGTTGTTGCAGGTAATCATCAAACATTTGGATGAAGAGAGCAAGCTTTGACGGAAAGTAAGTATAAAGGGTTCGTTTTGTCACTCCGGCGCTTTTAGCGATTTCGTCTACGGTGATGGAACTATAAGGTTTTTCGAGGAATATCTCCTGAGCGGATTGCACCACCGCTCGACAGTTGGCCTTTTTCTTGAGATCTCGTTTGTTCGCCATAGGGTTCTTTGTTCCTCGCCCTGATGAAGTGCGGCTGCTTGACCTGCTTCTCAGTATACCGGCAGTCTACTTTTGTGTCAAGCCCTTTATTTTCAATGATCCGAAGAGCCCAAGAAGCCAGCCATTTAAGCCGAATAGGCGCACGCATGAGCACGGCGCTCTTGGGGGATAAACTACACTTACAGTATGGTATGTGGAAGGCGGTAGCCTGCGCAAAAAAGGTCTGGCGGAGTCTGAAGAAACAGCCCATTTCTGACCGCACAATCTGAAAACCTAAAAGAGCCTTGCACACACTATCGGTCTACAGCATACTGTGGTGGCGCAAATCTAATTCGCATTCATGGTCGAAGCCCGGAAACCCTGACCAGGAGACGCGGACGTGAAGAAGCTTATTGCCGATCAGTTCAGTTCTGACCCTCGGGTTTTGAAAGCGAAGAAGGCTCTACTGGATATTCTTAGCGAACATCAGGCCGCGTTTACAGGGGTGGTTGGTCCGGATCCTGACCTGAGGATCCCGTATGACGAGCTTTTGAAGCAATTCGGGGAAATCCGAGGCGGGGCCCTGTTCTACTCGTACCTGGGCAGCGGTGTGGGGAAAGGCCCGCTGGTGGAGTTGGCCGACGGTAGCGTGAAGTACGACTTCATCTCGGGCATAGGAGTCCACCACTGGGGGCACAGTCATCCTGACCTGGTGGCCGCCTGTCTGGATGCGGCGCTCCGGGATACGGTCATGCAGGGGAACCTCCAGCAGGACCGGGAAAGCGCTGAGCTGGCAAAGACCCTTCTGGCCGCGGCCAACATGAAGGGCGCAAATCTGAAGCACTGCTTTTTCACCACAAGCGGGGCCATGGCAAATGAGAATGCGCTAAAGATCATATTCCAAAAAAGATACCCTGCAGACCGACTTTTGGCCTTTGAGGGCTGTTTCATGGGCCGGACCCTGGCCTTGGCCCAGATTACGGACAAGCCCGCGTACAGAGAAGGCTTGCCTCCTACCTTGTCGGTCGATTACCTGCCTTTTTTCGATCCGCGACAGCCTGAAGAGAGCAAGAAGCGTGCCGTTGACCGGCTGAAGCGTGTACTGGAGCGCTATCCGGGACGACACGCGGCCATGGCGCTGGAACTGGTCCAGGGAGAAGGCGGATTCAATCCCGGGGAGACGGATTTCTTCAGGGCGATCATGGAAGTGCTCAAGGAAAGCGGCCCGGCCGTGCTGGTGGATGAGATTCAGACTTTCGGGCGGACCACTGAGCTTTTTGCGTTTCAGCACTATGGGCTGGACGAACTGGTGGACGTGGTCACAATCGGCAAGCTCTCACAGGTCTGCGCAACCTTTTTTAGGGAAGATTTCAAGCCACGACCGGGGCTTCTCAGTCAAACGTTCACTGGAAGCAGTTCGATGATCGCTGCAGCACGCGTTATCGTAAGAGGGCTGTTGGAAGAGGATTTCTTCGGTCCGGACGGCAGGATCTCCCGTTTTCACGACCACTTTGTCGAGCGGCTGCGACAGATAGATGGGCGTCATCCCGGATTAATATCCGGCCCGTTCGGAATCGGTGCGATGATAGCGTTCACGCCTTTTGGCGGGGATCCTGAAAAGGTAAAGAGATTCATCCATGCGCTTTTCGACGCAGGGGTGGTGAGTTTCTACGCGGGGTCCGAACCCACCCGGGTTCGCTTCCTTATACCAGTTGGAGCGGTCACTTTTGAGGACATTGACGCGGTGGCCTCCATAGTGGAGAGCACCCTGGTGAAGGTCGCGGAAGAGTGACATAGGAGCTTCCATCCCCAAAAAAGTCGAGGCACAACGAAACATGAAAATGTTCGCAAAGTCGCGGGTCGCCGGCGTAGGGGCTACGCATGCTTCGCCCTCTTGGATAGTCAGTCTGAGCCGCAACTCGGGGGACTTCCCAGCGCATCGTTTTTTATAGGAGCTCAAATGAATGTCATACGTCCGGTGCGCGAGGCCGACCTGGACCAGATGATGAAGCTTGCCGAGAGAGCGAGTTTTGGCCTCACATCGTTGCCCAAGGATCGCGAACTCCTGGGCAAAAGGATCGCTGAGTCTGAGCTCGGCTTTCAGCGTGGCGCGGAAAAGCCCGGGGGTGAACTGTATCTCTTTGTAATGGAGGATCTGGATCAAGGGCGGATTATCGGCACGAGCGCGATTGTCTCAAAGGTGGGAGGTTTCGAGCCGTTCTATGCCTATGAGATCCGCGTCACCGTCCATGAATCGGAGACGCTGGGTGTTCACAAGGAAATCGAGACACTTCATCTGGTCAGAGAGCATAGTGGACCCAGCGAAATCGGCGGCCTTTTCCTGGCGCCGGACTATCGAGAGCACGGGAATGGGAGACTGCTGTCGCTGTTCAGGTTCCTTTTCATGGCCGCGAATCGGGAACGGTTCGAGTCAAAGATCATCGCGGAAATGCGTGGAGTGGTTGATGAAGGCGGGCGATCCCCGTTCTGGGAGGCGATCGGCCATCACTTTTTCGACATTGACTTCCCAAAGGCCGATTACCTGAGCCTGAAAGACAAGAGGTTTATCGCTGATCTCATGCCCACTTGCCCCATATATATTCCGCTGCTGCCCAAGGCCGCGCAGGATGTGATCGGCGAGGTTCATGAGAAGACCTTGCCCGCGGTCAAGATGCTCAGGGACGAGGGGCTCAGACACGCGGGAATGGTGGACATCTTCGAGGCCGGACCGGTCCTGAGCTGCCGACTTGATGAAGTGCGCATCGTGAAGGAATGTGAGCGCCGAGTTGTCCGTGAGATCGGCCCCGAGGAATCGGAATCCCGCAAGTTCATCATCACAAACCGGGCCCGAGAATTCCGAGCGTGCATGGGACGACCGGCCCCGGTCGATTTCGAAGGAGTCCGCGTCTCCGCTGAGACCGCGGGAACGCTTAACGTAAGGGTAGGAGACGAGGTGATGTTCGGCCCGCTACACCCGCGCTCTCCTGAAGAAGTGGAAAGGCCATGAAGGGTAAGGGCCATTTCATTAACAACGAGTGGGAACAGGGGACCGGCCCCGAATTTCAATCGACCGACCCCGCGACCGGCGAGGTAAACTGGGTTGGACGGGCCGGTACTGAAGAAGAGGTCAACCGGGCGGTCCGTGCCGCGGCCGGCGCGTTTGAAATCTGGTCCGGTATTCCTGTGGAGGATCGAGTCAAGCATTTGGAAGCCTTTGAGGAAAAACTGACCGCGGCTAAAAACGATTTCGCTGAGACAATCTGCCGCGAAACGGGCAAACCCCGATGGGAAGCCCTCACCGAAACGGCCTCCATGATCGCTAAGATCAGGATTTCCATTGAAGCGTATTACGAGCGTTGCGCGCCCGGGATCGGTGAGCTTTCAGGGGCCTCGACAGCGACCCGTTTTAAGCCGCACGGGGTTGTTGCGGTCTTTGGTCCGTTCAATCTTCCCGGGCACCTTCCCAACGGGCACATCGTGCCCGCGCTGCTTGCCGGTAACACTGTGGTCTACAAACCGAGCGAGCACACGCCCCTGGTCGCAGAGAAGACCCTGGAGTTGTGGCTGGCCGCCGGCCTGCCCGCCGGGGCTATGAGCATGGTCCAGGGCGATCGAGACACAGGTGGCGCCGTGGCTTCCAACCCCGGCATTGACGGTCTGTTCTTCACTGGAAGCTCCCAGGCGGGCAAGTGGCTGCACAAAGCGTTTGCAGGCCGTCCCGAGAAGATACTGGCCCTTGAGATGGGTGGGAACAATCCGCTTGTTGTTCATGAGGTCTCTGATTGGCAGGCGGCCGCGTACATGGTGGTTGAATCAGCGTTCATCACGGCAGGGCAGCGTTGCACGTGCGCTCGGCGGTTGATCGTGCCGCGGGGGATAGAAGGGAGCGCTTTCGTGGATAGACTCGTATCCATGATCCACAAGATACGAGTCGGCAGGTACACGGATGTTCCCGAACCGTTCATGGGCCCCGTGATCTCCAAACAGGCCGCGGACGACCTGCTCACGGCCAAAGATCGACTGTCGGCTCGGGGCGGTAAGAGCATCGTGCGAATCAAGAGGCTTCCCGGATCCACCGCGATGCTATGTCCAGGACTCATGGATGTTTCGGAAATGAGGAACCGACCCGACGAGGAGATCTTCGGTCCGTTCCTCCAGCTGATACGCGTCCCGGATTTTGACGCGGCGATCGTTGAGGCCGACAACACCGCGTTCGGGTTGTCTGCAGGTCTAATCAGTGACAATGAAGAACTCTACAGGAAATTCTTCAGAAGCGTCAAAGCCGGTGTTATCAACTGGAACCGTCCGCTGACCGGAGCGAGCGGAAGAATGCCGTTCGGCGGGGTGGGCGAAAGTGGAAATCACAGACCCGCGGGCTACTTCTCGACGGATTACTGTTCGTACCCGGTCGCGTCCATTGAAGCGAACCGGTTGACCCGCCCCAAGAAACTCGCGCCCGGCATTGATTTGTCGGACATTCGCTGGGATGACGAGATCACACTCCCTCCTGTTCTACCGTAATCGCATATCCTGAGCTTCAATGAGCCGCGTGTTTGGGCCGAACTGCGGCGCGGTTGATGCCGCCCAGCGGAATTGAGGTCTTATACCTATGCGCTTTCAAAGAGGGAACATATGGCTCAAGTCCGGAAGGGAAAAATCCCCCCTGCCCCCCTTTGCTAAAGGGGGGTAGTGCTGGTCCCCCCCTTTGCTAAAGGGGGGTTAGGGGGGATTTTGAGACTGGGTCCCTCACCTGCACACTGTACTTCTTTGAACGCAACTTGGTATTACGACCGCGAAATGATTTTCCTTGACAACACACCGCGTGCTGCTTACGTTTAGGTGTTTGAAAACAATTTGGTTTTGATTTGCTTTTCGCTCGTCAATGCTGGAAGCGGCTATTGGCGTGGCCGGTTAAGCGCAGCTGAATAAGATTCTTCCACGTGAACGATTGGTCAGGAGAATCTTTAGGGTCTCTGACTGCGCTCGTGTCGTGGTTCAATTCAATGGGGAATGGGTGAGGGCATGGGAATCAGGAATGCGAAAGTCTCTTGGCCGATTCTGGTGGCCCTGGTTTTGGCTGTATGTTTTGCTTGGCAAGGCCGCGCCTTGGCCCAACAATCAGTGACGGGGTCCGCCGCACAGGCGGCTCGCCGGTTTCCGTCGGGGTCAGGTTCATGGTCCGTAGGGCTGGCGCCCGTGGTCAAAATGGGCATTGAACGAATGGGCTTTAAGCTCAGCCTTGGAGTTCCTGCTGCTGAGCAGGGACAATCTCCCTACTCCTCTCTCTTGGACACATTTCCCCTTGACCTTCACTTGAGGGACACCACTTTCTGGGCGGCCGGTTTTGGGGTTGAAGTGAGTTCGGGTCAAACGATGGGCGGCTCGTTCACAGTGCTCGGCAGTCTTCCCAGAGACGTTGTTTTCAGTAGTGATCAATCGCCGGCAATAGGTACGATCAACACCCTGGGGAATTCCTATCCGGGCACAATCACCGGTTGGAGGGGATTCGACACTGAATGGTGGCAAATTGACCTGAACGCCGCTTATCGAATCAGTCCGGGATTCGAGGTTGTTCTGGGATGGAAATTCGACGAGATATGGTCAACGGTGTCAGACCCGACTCCTCCTCCGTCTACCACCGTCATTCCTCTCGTGGCCGGACTGAGGGCCAAGATCGATTTACTCACGGGTGACTTGAGGGTACGGACGAACGTGCCTTACGTTGGGCTCCACTACTCCCGCTCTTCCGGGTCGAAAAGCGAAGTGTCACTCATTGCAGGGCCCGCCTTCATTAGAGTGGATTTTCCACTTTACCTGCAGCACCAAGGTATCTACCGCTTTTTTATTGTCGATTTCGAACAATTGGCTGAAACAGCCAACTACAAATTCAACAACCCGGGCTTCTTCGTGAAGGGCGCTTTCGAGTACGGCCGAACCATCGCGCCTGGATTTGACATCTCTTTCTGGGCTGAAGGGAGCTGGCTCCGTTCCATCGGCTCCGGAGCCGTGAACCTCGAGGGCTCAAACGCCATCAAAATACTCTCGGTCATCCCACTGACAACTGAGACTTTTTCAGGATCCAGCGCCGGGGATTCAAGTTTCACTATGCACAGCTACGCCGGAGGAATTAAGGCTGAAATAGTGTTCTAGCCTCGCGTTGGATTGTGACCTTTGCCTCTCAGACCCCTTATTGTCTTATTTCATTTATTTCTACCATCCCCCCAAAGGCGAGCCAAGAACTGACTTGTTCCCGGTGTCCACAAGAGTCAAAAACAGATGTGCCCCCTTAATCTTATACCGACTATCACCCCTGATAAGGGACAACGAACTACGAAAATCTTGGGGCAGCTTGTCCGTGGCTTCGCCCCGGATGAGGCCGGCGGTACTGCAAATACCTTACGAATCCAGTCATCTTTGGAGGGGAGGCCCTAGCCGGGCAAGCATTTCAACGTCATGTTACCGACATCTGTCATGTCACGCAAGCTGTCCGGGGCCCGCTCAATCGCCCCACGCGCATTGGTATTAGTCCCAACCTGCCCCGTTTCCGCGCCTTTGACTTTCGAGTGGACAGTCGGTTCAAATCCCTGTGAAGGAATCGGCAGGGTATTTCAATCTAAGGTTCTGCCCCCAACCGCTGCAATGCTGATTCGGCGTCCTCGTAACCCTGTTTGGCGGCCTTGCGGTACCACTTGGCCGCCTCCTTGAGGTCCTTGTCTACACCGAGACCGTGTTCGTAGAAGTGGCCCACCCCCGGCTGAGCCGGCGCAAACCCTTGTTCCGCTGCCTTGCGCAACCACTTCATGGCCTTACCATAGTCCTTGGTCACGCCGGTTCCCTGTTTGTAGGCTACTCCAAGTCCGTGCTGAGCCGCGGCATATCCTTGTTCCGCGGCTTTTCGGAACCACTTCATTGCTTCCGCGCTGTCCTGAGGAATTCCGAGTCCCTTTTCATACATAATGCCCAAATTGTTTTGAGCCAATTCATTGCCTTGTTCCGCGGACCGACGAAACCATTTCACGGCCTCTCCATAATTCTCGGCGCCTCCCTTTCCCAAGCCATACATCCAGCCCAGCCTGTTCTGAGCGAGACCGTTACCCTGGTCAGCGGCCTTGCGAAACCATTTGCGAGCTTTGTGTTGATCTTTCGGAACTCCCCGTCCTTCAAGATACATCATCGCAAGGTTATATTGCCCTTTGTCATAACCCTTGTCCGCTGATCCGGCATACAATCTCACCGCCTCTTGAAGATCTTGAGGCACACCCTGTCCCTTCTCGTACATCCTAGCCAGGTTGTCCCGGGCTGTCGCGTCCCCGTTGCCGACGGCTTTGCGCAGCCATTTGACGGCCTCTTCATAGTCCTTGGACACCCCCGTGCCGGTCTGATACATCCACCCCAGATTGTTCTGGGACGCCACGTCTCCGTTCTCGGCCGCCTTGCGGAACCATTTGGCGGCTTGCACATGGTCCCGGCCGACCACGTCTCCCCGGAGATAAATGATTCCAAGAGCACGTTGAGACCACAGATGATCCTGGTCCGCGGCCTTGCGCCACCACTTCACTCCCAGTTCGGTGTTTCTTGGGACTTCCTTTCCTTCAATATACAACCGCCCCAAGTGATACTGAGTGGGCGCAAAGCCTTCTTCGGCCGCCCGAATCAGGTAATCCAACGATTTTGCAGACGAGTCGCTCGCGGCTTGGGAGCGCTCAGATGTTTTCGACCGATTCAACGCGAATTCAGCGTCTTTGTTGCCCTGTTGGCCGGCCTTTCGGTACCATTTTGCGGCTTCCTTTGGGTCTTTGTCTACGCCGATACCATATTCATAGAGATCCCCGAGCCCCGACTGAGCCGGCGCCACTCCTTGATCCGCGGCTTTTCGGAGCCACTTCAGACTCTCTTGATAGTCTCGAACTACTCCGGTTCCGGCAAGGTACAGCATTGCCAACCCCATTTGGGCCAGGGGATTGCCTTGATCCGCGGCTTTTCGGAACCATTTGGCAGCCTTGACGTTGTCCTGAGGAAGTCCGAGACCTCTTTGATAAGCCACTCCCAAGTTTTCCTGACCCTCGTGATTACCTTGTTCCGCGGACCGACGGAACCATTTTGCGGCTTCTTCATAATTCCGGGAAACCCCTTTTCCCTGGAAATAGATCCGGCCGAGGTGGTTTTGAGCCGGAACAAAACCTTTCTCCGCGGCCTTGCGGTACCACTTCTCCGCTTTGTGGGTGTTTCCGGGAACCAGCTTGGGTATGGGTCAGGCTTGACATATATGGATTTGAGGATGAAGCTGCCAAGAACGGCACGGAAGGCACGCATTCACAATCCGAGCGCTGTCTATCATGTGATGCTAAGTGGGCGCGGTGGCCGGGACATTTTCTTTGACGAGCCGGACCGGATTCGTTTCTACGATCTGTTGGAGGAAGGAGTCAAGCGATCAATCGCCTGCGTAAACGTGAGGAAACGAATCTCCGTTTTGCAGTAGACCGTGAAAGGGTAAGAGAAGACCCGGCACAATTACAAATATGTCAGGCCTGACCCATACCCTACCCCAAAATGGATGGACTGGGAAATCTTCCGAGTTCCGTCTTGGACCCACTATCCAAGAGGGCGTAGCATGCTACGCCCCTACGGCCGGGACCCGGCGACTTGCCGCCATTTTTTTGTGCTTCGTTGTCGCTCTCTTGCGATGGAAGTTGGACTACTTGACGGGGCGGGGAATGCTCTTGTACCAGGCGTCATCCATGTCAGAGCCGACCGCGGCGATTCCGTTGGATTCTTCCAGGCCTGAGACGACCCACACCAGGGCCTTCATAACAGGTGATCTCAACAGATCTTCCAGGGGTTGCCTCAGGGCATAGACCAGCCTGGGACAGTTTTGCTCATGGATCACGAGCCTATCCGCGGCTATGACGCCTCGAATCATTTCCAGCGCGGACCTGTAGTTGGAGGTGATTCGATCCGGCACAGGGATCACGCCGGCCACGGTGTCCAAGTCCCTGAAGTGTTCCCATTTGAAAGGCGCTTCTTCCGGGTCCGGTAGAGTCTGGGTATCGTCTTCATCATAGAAGCACAGCCCGTCCAGGGTCCGGAAATAGGAGGTGGAAATCCGGTCGGCCCCGTCCACCCAGATACGATCGACGAGCAATCTGTCCTTTGCATCCACAGCAGCGGTGCCCAACTCCCATAGCCCGCCCTGTTTCTCCCAGATGCAGTGATAGCGTGAATCAACGCGTTCTCCCACCACGCAGATGTAGCCGTCGTCCATGTCGGGCCATCCGATTCCGGCCCAGATCTTGTTGAACTTTTCCGCTCTTTGTGTGCCTGAGACCGCAAGAGTCTCATCCGGCAGGTATTCTGCTCGCATGATTTTGCTCCCTGAACGTGATGGTTCACCGAGCGCAGGACCGCTTCAAGCCCGGTGAACTAATACCGCGAATCAGTATTAGAAATCCCCGCCTGTGGGCAGTTTTCCTTTTATGAAGCGGTTTTCCCAATCATGGGTTCGCATTTCATTTGCAATGGCCAGGGCCATGATCTCATCGTCATGGGCCAGCTTGGAACCGGGGGCCTTGTAGTTTTGGCGGAAGGTCTTCTTTTCAGCGTCCCAGACAAAGCCCTGCATTTCCAGGAGAGTGGTCTTGCTGAATATGGTCAGGCGCCTGCTTTCGAGGGCTCGGGTGACGCGGTTGAGCATGGCCTCTTTGGAGGCCCTGTCGGTTATCCATCCGAGACGGCGGGTTTGCTCGGGGATCTTGCGGTCGGTGAAGGTGTGATAGTAGAGTTGGGGATAACCCGTCATCTGAGGATATTCCGACAGACCCCGCTCGCAGACCGCCAGCGTCGCCAGACCGGGGCCGTTGCGCTCGATCCCCAGCAGGCCGAAATAGTACCAGCATCCGAGCAGGTATGCGTCAACACCAACAAGCTCCGCGCGGACTCGGTTGGATCGGTACCTGGCGACCACCTCTCCGGTTTCATTGCATATGACCTGTATCACCGTGTAATCCGCTCCGACCCCTTCTCCCACATCCATTCCAAGGCTGTAGCTCAGGGTGGGGCCCGGAGGTTTCCAGATTTCCAGCGGTCCGTCATCATCATCAACAAAACGAGGAACAGAGGGTTCCCTGGAAGAGAATTCAAGGTAACCCCGTCGCTCTGGCGGGCACGCGGTTCCATCGAGCATTTCCTGGATGACCTCCTGCGAAAACCAGGGCATGGCGGTAAAGATAAAGGCCAAGTGCGGCGCGACCGGATATTCCTGATGAAATTTCTCCCAGGAGTTGTGGCATTGATTCATCCTGGTGTATCGAACCCACTTGATCTGCTCTCGATCAACACGGTAACGCTTCTTGTATTCTTTCTCTTCCGCGGTCAAATAGAGACGCTCCCGGGGGGCCACCGGCAAGCTGTATTCAGGGAAGCCTTTCCAGGAAAGGAATATGGGCTCCATGTCGGTTTCCCCCCGTTGCGCGGCCACCCAGGTTCTGTGAAATAGATTATGCACCCCATTGGCCGTGGATTCCCAAAAGACCAGGGTGTCCCAGTGCTGCGGGATCGACTGGTTGATTGCCAGGATCGGCTCTTCGGGCTGCTCCCAGAAAGCCACTTCGCTGGCGTGCACGTAATGCAGGGTGCCTCCCCTACCAAGGTTCTTGTTGGCCGCGGTGTCGATCTGAATTCTTGAATAGTGGGGAGCGGGATACTCGATGAGCCTCACGTTACTCCTGAACAGCGGAGTGGCTTCCTCGTGGGGCAGATGTCTGTGGAAGCGCTGGGTCATGGAAAAGATCGTTCGCGCACTCTCTATGGAATGAGCGGCTACCAGCGCGAACCGATTCGGATACCGGGTGATCAGCGCAAATATGAACGCCTCTATCAACGTGGAAACGCCCAGCTGGCGGGATTTGCAGCATATGAACCGGGCTGGGATCCTCTTTTCCCGGCATTCCATGAGCTTGTGGAACACTTTCTCCTGCGATCGATTCGTGATCAGAGAGACCAGTTCCCCGCGCTTGTTGATTATTTTGAGGTTCTCGATGAACTCCTGAATGTGAAACAGATTGTCCCCCGGAGAGGGCGCCAGCCTCCGGAATTGGGCCGACAGCCTCTCCAGGCGGCGCCCGGCCTTTCGCAGGCTTTCTTCTTCCTGAGTCAACGGCTCATTCATCTGATTCCCTGTTTTGCCACACTTCCCGGGGCATGGCGCGGGAAGTGGTCTGCTCGGCGGCGACTCTTTCCATCTGGTCTTCCAATTCATCCAGCCTTCTCATGATCGCCGCGGCCTTTTCATGCTTGAGTGTTGTTTCCATCATGGATCGAGCGGTGTTCAGAAGTTTGTCCATGACCTTGATCCGGTCCATGTTCTCTTTGGAAGCGGCCGGAACCTCAACGAACAGCTTTGCCAGTAAACCCACAATCGATTCGGGATTCAGTCCTGAGCTCGCCAGCATTCGCATTTCCGAAATCAAAGTAGGATCAAAAGCCTCCAATTGATCGGAGATCTCTTCTTTTGGAACGTTCTTGGGTGACGCTTCCGCGGACCTGGTTGAGTCTACGTCTTTCTTTGCCATGGGTTTTACCAGCCTTTGTTGATTTGTTACTCATCAGAGATTTAGGGGTGTGGCATGATCCTATGAACACCCATGCCCAAGGTAAGCCCCCAACTGGGAAATCCTCCGAGTTCCGTCTTGAACCCACTGTCCAAGAGGGCGTAGCATGCTACGCCC
>CAZGNL010000139.1:0-15047 GCA_964527475.1 uncultured Syntrophaceae bacterium | reverse complement strand
AGGTACCTTTGGAGCCCCGGCCGTAACAATGATGGCGTCAAAGGGGGCTTCCGACGGCCAACCCTTGGTTCCGTCGCCTACTCTGTACTTGACGTTTTCGATGCCGCATGACTTGAGAACCCTCTTTGCTGTTTCCGAGAGACGAGGAAACCTTTCCACGGTGTACACCCGTGCGCAGAGCTTGCTGAGAACCGCGGCCTGGTATCCGGACCCGGTGCCTATCTCCAATACCCTTTCCTCTCCCCGGAGTTCCAGCAATTCGGTCATCAGCGCTACCATGTAGGGTTGGCTGATGGTCTGGCCGTCTCCGATGGGAAGAGGATTATCCTGGTACGCTTCACGCTGAAGGGCCTCATCCACAAACTGGTGACGCGGAATCTCTTCCATGGCCTTCAGGACCCGTGGATCACTGATTCCTCGTGCGATGATTTGACGTCGGACCATCTTCTTTCTGGCCGCTGCATAGTCTTTCATGGGATTGTTCCCACTTACCTGCCCTCTCCGACCGGGGATCTGAAGCCAACCATACCCCCCAATAGGGGACGACGAAGCATGAAAATGCCGGCAAGGCGCCGGGTCCCAGCCGTAGGGGCGTAGCATGCTACGCCCTCTTGGATAGTCGGGCCAAGCTGGAACTCGGAGGATTTCCCAGCGCACCTATTTTCTCAGCAACTCCCGTGCCCCAACAAATCAAGGCCCAACGCTTGTGCGGGTGGACCAAGCGATTGTCGCTCAATGTCAGTATAACACTGTAAGGGTTCACCGTGACCACGGAAAAAAGGCGGAATTCACCACAGAGGCATAGGGGTCACAGAAAAGGGGGGTCTGTTTGTCGTGCCCTGCGTCCGTGCGCCGTTACCTCGGTCCTGGCTTGTAAACTGCCGCGGGAGGAAGCTGATCGGCATTGCCCGGACGAGCCTGCCGCGCGTTCGGCCCGTCTGAATTGGGGCCCCGCGACCCTCCATGGGTTGCGGGCGCGGCCGGGAAGACCCTTTCATCCATGAAATTGGAAAAGCGGTCCATGGCGTTTGTCGGGAACCCCACAATCCAGTCGATCAAGCCGGAAAGAACATTTCCTGCCGATCGGCCCGAATAGTATGGATTGTGATGCGGCGAATATGGATAGGTCGGCTGTCCGGCATAACCGGTCCGCGGGACGCCCTGCCGGGGCTGATACGCCGGCCGGGGCCCTGGCTGGACCGGCTGCTGTTGGATCTGCCGGACCGAGCCGTCGGATTGATCGGGAGGGGGAGGTCCATAGTTTGGACCGATGCTTCCGGCCCCGGAGGGCCGCTGCCGATCTTGCCACGCCCAAGAACCCATAGCAGCCGTTAATACTACCAATGCGACCATAAGCGTAATCTTGATTCTCATGATGTTCTCCCGGCTCACGATTCCCTGTGGGAGACAAATAGACCGAAGCGCTTATGATTTCAACTCTTTTTTTGGGGGATGAGAATATTCTTGTACAGAGAACGACATCGCTTGCACTGTTGAAAAAGGCTCGTGAAATTTCGTACATTTCCCATGTAAATCATCGCATTTCGAACAAAGTTGTTGACACGTGGGCTCAGAAAGTATAAGAGTTCCCGTCCGCGCGAACGCCCCTTTTGTGCGGAATCGCGTGGAGACGCCCCGGCTTGCAGCCCCTCTCACCGGTTTCCAACAGGTAAGATTCGACCAAGCGCAAACCGGGTTTGCTCCCCGGCCCGGGACTTGTTGATGAGGCCTGTGGGCTCAGCGCCTCTTGATCACGGCACGGCCGGCGGTAACCAATCACGACGAAGCCGAAAACAAGGAGTAGATCGGTATGTGGATGACCCGTGAAGAGATAGCGGCAAAACTCGGTATTGTCCTCAACACCGTCAGAGGCAAAGTTCACAGGGGCCAGGTAGAAAGAAAGGCTGAAGGAGGAAAGAACTGGTACAGAATTGTGGACCCGGAGTTGGAACGCAAAGCGGCCAAGCCTGAGCCTGCCCCTTCCCCTTCCCCCGTGCCCAAGGAGCATCTTGGAGCGGGCAAGAAGCCGGCGAAGAAAGAATCCGCCAAGTTCAATGCGAAACAGGTTCTGCTCGACCAACTTGCTTCCATCAAGATCGGCACCAGCATAGAAGCCATTGAAAAAGGCGACGAAATCGATCTGGCCGCCGGCGAAATATCTAGAGAGCTTGATGCCAAGATTTCCATGCGCCAGCACAAGCAGGCAAAGGAAATTGAAGAAGCCCTGGAAAGGCTGAAGTTTGGAGAGTACGGCGCATGCGAGGAATGTGGGGAACCGATTCCGGAACAGCGGCTGCGCCTCTACCCCGCTGCACGTTTCTGTGTGCGATGCCAGGAGGAAGTTGACAGGTACGAGAAGCTCAAGACGTTTCGAGGCGGGAAGAATGAAGGGCCCGACAGTTACTGAACACCAACGATGTCAGGGAAGAAAGGAGGGGGCACGTACCGTGCGGCCGAATATCCCCGTTCAGTACAGAACCGGCCCGGGGATCAAGAGAGTTTATCAAAACCTGAAAACACAACCAAATCATTCCACGATCTATGCACGGGGCAGGCTTTCCAGCCTGCGAATCCGTGAGAACTCTCGATAACTGCTATAAACGGCGGCGCGGTATCAAAAGGGAAATTCAGCCATGGCCGCGACATACAACTGGTCGGACCATACTCTTGAACCGTCAAAAGAAAGGAAGATATCAAACATTCTGTTGCTCAATTCGTGGTTCCCGTGCGTAATTGTTCGCTTGAAATCCCCTTCAATGTTGATCCTGATACTCTCCGACAAGAGAAAGCCCCCTGTAAGTCCCACATGCCAGCAGTGTCCGAAAGTGTTTTCAGTTGTGATCCTTTCTCCCTGTCTCAACAAATGGAGGTCTTCATTGATAGCATCTATTACCGCGTAATCTGCCTGCACAATCAGCCGGAGTCGGCCGAGAGCGCGCGATACCGCGCCCAATCGAAGGTCGGTGTCAAGAACCGCGCCGACATAGGCATGAAAAAAGGTCTGCTTGAAATCAATGCCGTCACCCTTCAACTCCATCTGAGCCCCGGAGCCGTCCACCTGTTGTCCGTCATGAGTGGTGAAAAAGAAATGCTGATACCGGTATCCCACAATCGGTTTCAAATCTGAGCGCGGGGACAGCGGATTCAACAAGGCCACATTCAAATCTATCATGATCCCCCGGTTCAGGCGACAGTTAGACTCGCTGAAAATCGTCTTTTGGAACGGCCTGTTCTCGTCGTCCCAATCACTGTCCTGCATCTTCAATGGGCTTTCACGGCTCAGGTTGACCCAGCCCTTGCAACCCAGTGACCAGTGTGGCGCCTTGTACGTAGTTTCGATACCCACAAACCATTGATCAATGGGGAACTCCAACCTGCTCAAAGGGTCCTGGTTCGGCGGAAAAGGATTTGGAAACTGATAAGACGTAAAACTGCTGAAGTATTTCCTCAACCCAATAAACCAGTTGTAGCGCGGGACACGCTCAAAGTTCCTACTTTCGGACATCACTGGATAGAATCGGCCCTGAGAACCCAGTAAAACTTGACTTGCGGAAAAATCGGGGGACAGCAGAAGAAAAATCGCGCAAAGAATCACCACAACAACTCTCGAGACAACATCCATACCACAACCTCAGCAGAAATAGTCGCAGGGATAAAGCCTTGTCAGGGTCCGTGGATAGGAAAGCGCACTTCGCAGGCCACTAGCCTCAAACGGCTCGCCTGGGTACGCGAAAGTGCGCTTCCTATCGCGCTACACCCATTTACCTGACAAGAATCAAGTCGCACGGTCATCGGTTTGGACAACCGTATAGCGACACCAAACGGTCTGTCATTTAGATATGATATGAAAAGCATAGTAACATAAGGCAGATAATCTGTCAAGAGCGAAAACCCATTAATTCTCGGTGCTTAGTCACTTTAACTTTTTAGAATAACATGTGTGAATAATTGAATTTAATTGTATGTAGTGTGCGCAGGGCAAGGGGACTGTCGCGCAACGCAGTGTTTCTACGAAATCGTGGCACAGTAGACCGGGGGCAGCCAAGTTCGCTTGGGTACAGCATATGATGAAGTCTTTGGGAAGGGGTCTGGGGCAATGCTGTTGACTTAAGAAAAAGCCAACCAGTCCCCGTCGTCACCCCGGCGAAAGCCGGGGTCCAGGAGGTATTGAAAGAACTGGATTCCGGCTTTCGCCGGAATGACGGACAATAGTATCCGGATCTACGGTATACGGCTTAAGTCACCAGCATTGGGGATCTGGGGGAACCTTTTCTATCACGCCTCCGCGTGGTTCCCCCAGATTACTCTTCAAAACGCGAATCCGTATCAGTGACGGCACGCGGTGGACTTTGCAGCGCATCCGTTTTCTTAGGACCTCCCAAACTACTTCGGATTGAGCAGCAGAGTATTCTTGGTATGCTCCTTTATTGCCTTGTCACTCAACCACCAGTAGACTTTGTCGCCACGCATGTAGGGTTCCACCTGATCCTTCATGTGAGGGTCGAAGGTTCTGCCGGTGACGCCTCCCGGTAGGACGGCGAGCACCTTGTCGTCATCTCCCAGGTCGGCCACCATCCGCATGGCAGCCAGAAGGGTTACGTCAAAGGGGTCATAATAGTCGTACCTGGCCAAGTAAAGCGTCTGCGGCGAACCGCCCATGGGATGGGGCCCGCTCCCCAGGAGTAACTTGCCGAATCCGCTTCGTCTGATCGGGTTGACGAACTGAATCTGATGCGCCTTTCCCCATAGCCACTGCTTTGGATCCGCGCCCAGTGAGGCGCTGAGCGTCTTTGCAGCTTTCAGCGCGGCCTGATGGAAGAGGTCGTCTCGGGTTTCCTTTTTGTCTTTGGTCAAAACATTGTCGAACCACGCCGAAGAACCGTCAAGCACCATTCTCTGAAGTCTTTCCTGCCAGAAGAAGCCCTTCTCGAGCATGGCCGCGGCCACATCCGCGCCCAGCTCGTCTTCAAATACGGATCGCGCGAAATTTGTGTACACAAGGTGGAATATGGTGGGCGCGGCTTTGTCCGTGTTGTCCCGGAAATCCCACTCAGCCAGGATTTTCCCCATCGCCCGTGTGTCCTCATGGGCCGACAGAGCGCGAGCCATGACCGGCGCGATCTTTTTGGCCATGAGATTCACGGTATCCCTCTGAAACTGATAGTGTTGATCCACGGACTTGGGCCCGGGGGTGTCGAGCAGTTGCTTCAGTCTCCGGTATCGGTACGACGGAGAGAAGTACGTGGAAAAGTAGTAGGGATAGTCTTTCCCTACGGTTTTGTGGTTGCAGGTTCCCACCCAGCCCTTTTTCGGATTCGCCGCGTGGGGCATTTCATCGTAGGAAATCCAGCCGGTCCAGTTGTCCTTACCGTCCTTTACCACGTATGGCACGGTCGAGTCCCCCTGCGACCGGATGGGCACTCTGCCCGTAACGGTCCATCCTATGTTCCCGTCCACGTCCCCATAGACCATGTTGAGACTGATGAAATCGATGTGCTTCGCCGCGTTTCGCAACTCCTTTGCAGATCTCACGGTGAGCAAATCCTCGAGTCCTGTTTTGGGTCCCATTGTCTCAAAAACCGACCATCGCGCGGTTATCACTTTTTTCGTCGTCATCCCGGGAAGATCAGAAATGACCGGCCCTCTATTGGTGAATCTGATTTTCAGCTTTTCTTCTCTGTACCCGGAAGCAGAGCCCTTGTCTCGGATCTTGACCTTCTCTTCGGTCACCTTGAACGGTATGGAGATCGTGCCCTCCATGTACCTGCCGGAATCCTTTGGATCAAGGGTCTCCACGTAAAGATCCTGGCAATCACCGTACGCGTACGTGAGTCCCATTGCCACGCGATCGGTTCTTCCGACTACCATCCCCGGCATACCGGCTACGTTGACCCCCACAGCCCTGAATTTTGGGGTGATGATTCCGACAGGGTAAAAGACCCCCGGCAAGATCCGGGCGTCCAGGTGAGGATCATTGGCCACTATGGGCTTATTGCTCGGGGACAACTTGGGTGTCACGGCCCAGTTGTTGCTTCCCACACCGTCAGGGATATCCTTACAATAAGACAGGACGGACCGATCCGACGCGATATCGACTCGCTCAAATCCAAAGTTCGCGGCCCCGGGCTTGGGGGGTTCTTCGCCCGGGTCGTCCGGGTTGACGTTAAGAGAAAATATCTCTTTGGCCCGCTCCGGCCCGACTTTTTCCAACAGCATTTGAGTTATTATCTCACTGCCCGCGTTCTTTCCGCTGGTCCAACCCATGTAGTAAGCGATTGCAAGGGAATCCACGACAGTCCATGGTTCGGCTTTGATTTTGGCCAACTTAAACTCAAGATGAAGATCTTCCGGCCTGGTCTTTATGAACGCGTTCACCCCGTCCGCATATTTCTGAAAAAAGAGCCTCGTCTTTTCATCCAATATCTTCGCGCGTTTCTTTGCCGCGCGATGTACGCCCACGGTCCTCATCCTCATATCAAGGCCTTTGGCCTTTTCACCCGCCAGCTCGGAGATACGTCCTTCGGCCACGAGCTTGGTAAGCTGCATCTGGAACAACCTGTCCTGAGCCGTCACAAAGCCCTGGGCCATGATCGCGTCGTACATGTCTTCCGCATAGATGTACGCCATGCCTTTCTCATCGCGGACCACCTTCACGGGCTTGTTCAAACCCGGCAATACCAGGGTTCCTTCCTTCTGGTAGCTGTTCAGCCCGGGGAGGCTGAAGACCCCGACCGCGATCACTATCGCAATCACCACAACCACGGCAATCAAGTATTTCAGAGCCTTCATTATTGTCTCCTCGCTTTTGAATGTGTACACGGATTTGCTTACAGGATCATGCGGCAGCGGTCTGTTTCCCCGGTCCTAACCCCGGTTTACGGCCTGAACCGTCAGGGAACCGCGCGGCAATCGCTCGATGATAGCATACGGGCTCCGGGTCGTCACAGGGGAATCCGTCATGTCGGTGCAGCCCATGAGTCATGAGTGGTGGGGGGACTTGTCTCGGGGAACATGTCGTTGCGACTCCGGGCTCGAACCGGAGGAAGCAATCCCCTAATTTGCGCGTTTGGAGATTGCCTCGTCGTTTCACTCCTCGCAATGACACACGCGATGAGACGGTCCGGTCCGCGAAACTGGAGATCATGAAGCCTGTCAGCCTTCAGTTACGAGCGGGACATTCGCGCAGATCCCACTAATCTCAGAAACTGAGGGATGACTGAACCCTGCTTGTAATCCTTCAGTTTCGGGAGGCGAAGGAGAGGGCAGACACATAGAGCCTGCCCCGGACTCCGATCCGGGGTCTGCCCCTACGTTTGGGCCCCGACCCGTCGTGGAGCAGAGTGTACGGCGCGCACCTGTGTGTGCGCCCTCTTACCATCCGTTAGACTCGAGAACGTGGTCGCTCCCGTCGCCCCCGAATGTCTGAATGCTCACCGAGCCCCGCTTTTTTCTCTTGACTTTTTTATTCATACCATTCATTGTTTCCAACGATTGCTGGAAAGAATGGCTGGAATAATCCGATGGCAACACCTCTTGAAAAAGCGCGGAAAGATCCTGATTCCACCAAGGCCAAGATCCTGGGAAAGGCCCGTCGTATCTTCGGCGAGTACGGGTATCATGGCGCAACCACGCGCATGATCGCTGAAGACGCGGGAATCGACATCTCCACCCTATACTACCATTGGGGCGAAAAGAGCGATCTGTACGAGGCAGTGGTCCAAAGCGTGAACGACGACTTACGACAGAAGCTCGCAGAAGTGGAAAAAACCGTTCACGGAATGCCGCTCCACAAGAGGCTGGACATATCAATCGACGTAATGACCGGGTACCTGTTCGATCATCCCGAGATCTCCAATCTGGTGCTCTTTCGCTATTTCGGAAAGACCCGAGATGAGTCCGCGGTGGATTTTCACGTGCCGGAAATCGTCTCCGACATCGCTCTCTCAATGGGTTTGTCCAAAGACAAGAATGGCGTTCAAAACAGCGTAAGGATGCAGGTTTTGGCAATAATGAACTCCATCCATAACTTTGTATCGGGAGAGGACTTCTTCCGGTCCATGATGGAGACCCAACGGGACGAATATATCGCTTTGGTCAAAGAGACCTTAAAATTCATCTTTATTCCGGCGTTCAACAGTTATAGCAAGCATGGAGGGACTTGATGGCTCTAAACCTTGACACCATTGGCAAGAAGATCGGCCCCTTGACAAAGGAGTACGACTGGAAAGACGTCGTGCTCTATGCGCTGGGCGTCGGGGCCGGATTTGACGAGTTGGAGTACTGCTATGAAACCCGCCTGAAGGTGATACCCAGCTTCTCCATAGCCGCGATTTTTGAGTTTCTGGCTGAAGTGGGGTTAAGCGCCGAGGTCAACCTGGCGGGTGTTCTCCATGGGGAGCAGGATCTGATCTTCCACAATCCTCTTCCCATCAAGGGCAAGCTCGTCACCGAAGGCGCGATTACCCACATGTACGACAAGGGCCCTAACACGGGCGCCCTTGTGGTGGCCGAAGCAGACACGTACGATGCCGAGGGAAGGAAGCTCTTCACTGCCATCACTACCGTGTTTGCCCGCCTTGACGGCGGATTCGGCGGTCCGGACGCGCCCAAGGACCCCATTGAATTTCCGGACAGGCCTCCCGATTTTGAGGAAGACGCAGTCCCATCAGCGGATCAGCCCTTGATTTACCGGCTTTCCGGCGACATATTCGCTCTTCACGTAGATCCCAAGTTTGCTGAGGCCAGCGGCTTTGAAAAGCCGATCATGCACGGTCTTTGCACTCACGGTTACGCGTGTCGAGCAGTGATCAAGCACCTTTTTCCCGGGGAACCGGAACGCATGACAAGGTTCCGAAACCGCTTTTCCAGGACCCTCTATCCCGGGGCCCCCATAAGGACCCAGATCTGGAAGCTCGAAGAAGGCAAGGCCCTGTTCAGAACAATCGATGCGGAGAACGGTGAGGTGACCATCGATCGGGGCATCGTGGAATGGATCAGCACCGAGGAGGCCAAGAAGCGTTCCGAGGGCGGCTGGATCCGTTTTGACGACAGGGTGGCTGTTGTAACGGGCGCGGGCGCGGGCCTGGGCCGAGTTTACGCTCTGGAGCTTGCCAAACGAGGCGCCAAGGTGGTCGTGAACGACCTGGGAGGGGCCAGAGACGGCACGGGCGATGGTTCCGGGGCGCCGGCCGACAAGGTGGTCGAGGAGATCAAGGCCCTGGGCGGTGAAGCCGTTGCCAGCTATGATTCGGTGGCCACGCCCGAAGGTGGAGAAGCAATAATCAACAAGGCCGTGGAGGCCTTCGGCAAGGTGGACATCCTGATCAACAACGCGGGCATTCTCCGTGACAAGTCGTTGATGAAGATGGAACCGGAGGAATGGGACGCCATCATGGCGGTCCATCTCAACGGAGCATACAATGTTACTCGCCCGGCTTTCATCAAGATGAGGGAGAACGGCTTCGGTCGTATCATCTTCACCACGTCTGCTGCGGGTCTGTACGGAAACTTCGGACAGACAAACTATTCCGCGGCCAAGATGGGGCTGCTGGGATTCATGAATACCGCCAGAATCGAGGGTCAAAAGCACGACATCAAGGTCAACGCGGTCGCGCCGGTGGCCAGGACAAGGCTCACCGAGGACATACTCCCACCGGATCTGAAGGAAAAACTCGATCCCGAATTCGTGGCGCCGTCGGTGCTGTACCTGTGCTCGGAACAGTGCCCGGTGACCGGTTCGGTCTACAATGTGGGAATGGGGTACACTAATAGGGCCGCTATTTTGACCGGTCCCGGGGTGGTCCTCAAAGGCGACGGCGGATTTCCCACACCTGAAGATGTGGCTGCGAACATAAAAGAGATTGTGTCGCTTGATGACTCTGAGGAGCTGCACGACGTCATGGCGGCGTTGATGCAGATGCTCGAAGCGTTCAAGCCCAAGGCAAAGAAGGCCAAGAAGGCGGAAAAGGCGCCTGAAGCGGCGCCCGAAGCGAACGTCGGCGAGATCTTCGAGGGCCTTCCCAACGCTTTCCAGGCAGACAAAGCCTCCGGCGTGGATGTGGTCTTCCAGTTCAATATCAGCGGTTCCGGGGGCGGCCACTGGTATGCTTCTATCAAGGATGCGGCCTGCGAGGTCAAAGAGGGCACACACGACAGCCCTACCACGACCATCCTGATGTCGGACGAGGATTTCGTGGGCCTGATGAGCGGCAAGGTCAACGCTATGCAGGCTTATACCACCGGTAAGCTGAAGGTCGAGGGTGACCTCATGAAGTCCCAGCTTATCGAGAAACTGTTCAAGTTTTAATCAGATAGGGGAGCCAACATGATCGGCATAGTTTCCTACGGCGGATATATCCCGAGGCTGCGACTCAACCGAATGAGCATATATCAGACCATGGGCTGGTTTGCGCCCGCCATCGTCATGGTGGCTCAAGGCGAGCGGTCATTCTGCAACTGGGACGAGGACACCGTCACAATGGCCGTGGCCGCGGCCAGGGACGCGCTCATAGGTCAGGACAAGAGCGCGGTGGATGCGTTCTATCTGTGTTCCACCACGCTGCCTTTTCAGGACCGCTCCAACGCGGGATTGGTGAAGACCGCGTTGAACATGAGAGACAACATGATGTCGCAGGATTTCACTGCGAGTCTGAAGTCCGGAACCACGGGTCTGGTCACGGCCCTGTCCATGATAGGGCAAGGTGACGTAAAGCAAGCGCTGGTAGTGGCTTCGGACAAGCGTGAGACCAAACCGGCCTATTTCTACGAGATGTGGTTCGGAGACGGCGCGGCTTCTTTGCTGGTGGGTGATAATGACGTTATCGCTGAATTCAAGGGATCATACTCTGTTTCCCATGACTTTGTGGACCACTATCGCGGCGCGCACAACACCTATGACTATAAGTGGGAAGAGCGATGGGTGCGTGACGAGGGCTATTCCAAGATAATACCCGAGGCTGTGAACGGACTGTTCGACAAGCTGTCCATAACCATGGACGATGTGGACAGGTTCGTGTTTCCGTGCTTCTTCAAGGCGGAGCACAGAAAAATAGCCACCAAGCTCGGGGCCGGCCCGGAAAAGGTCATGGACAATCTCCACGAAGTCTGTGGTGAAACCGGCGCGGCCCACCCGTTGGTAATGTTCGTGAAGGCTCTGGAAGAGTCTTCTCCCGGTGATCGTATACTTCTGGCGAGTTTCGGCCAGGGATGCGACGCTCTCTACTTCGAGGTAACCGAGAAGATCCTGGATCTGGCCAAGAGGTCCGGAATCAACGGCTCGCTGGAAAACAAGCAGACCACCGACAATTATACCAAATTCCTGAAGTTCAGGGATCTGATCGATCCTGAGATGGGGATTCGAGCGGAAAGTCCTACCCAGACCGCGATGACGGTGTTGTGGCGGAAAAGGAAAATGCTCCTGGGTATGGTCGGCGGAAAGTGTACCAAATGCGGTACTCCGCAGTTTCCCAAAATGGACATCTGCGTGAACCCGGATTGTCAGGCCTCGTACACCCAGGAGGACTATGAGTTTGCGGACGTGCCCGCTGCGGTCAAGACCTTCACGGGCGACCTCTTGGCCGTGTCGGTGAACCCCCCGGCCGTGTACGGCATGGTTCAGTTTGAGGGAGGAGGACGCTACATAGCGGACTTCACCGATTGCGAAATGAACGAAGTTAAGGTGGGTCAGCCGGTGAAGCTTTCCTTCAGGAAGCGCTACACGGACAAGGACAGGGGCTTCTCCGGTTATTTCTGGAAAGCGGTTCCACAGCCGATGGAAGTCGCGGAGGCCGGTGTAGGCGCCGAGATACGGTTTGACGATAAGGTGGCCGTCATCACCGGAGCGGGCGCGGGGCTCGGAAAGGTGTACGCTCTGGAGTTTGCCAAGCGCGGGGCCAAGGTGGTGGTTAACGACCTGGGCGGGGCTTCCGACGGTTCAGGGGACGGTTCGGCCACATCCGCGGACAAAGTTGTGGATGAGATCAAGGCACTGGGCGGTGAAGCCGTGGCCAACTACGATTCAGTTGCTACGCCCGAGGGCGGCGCGGCTATCATCAAGACGGCCCTGGACAATTTTGGCCGGGTTGACATCCTCGTCAACAACGCGGGAATACTTCGGGACAAGACACTGGCTAAAATGGAGGCGTCGGAATGGGACACCATCCGTTCGGTCCACCTTGACGGCGCATACAATGTCACTCGTCCCGCGCTCGCGCCTATGCGAGAACAGGGGTACGGCAGAATCATAATGACCACATCTTCCGCGGGTCTGTACGGAAACTTCGGCCAGACCAACTATTCCGCGGCAAAGATGGGCCTGGTCGGCTTGATGAATACTCTCAAGCTCGAAGGTGAGAAGCACAACATCAAGGTAAACTCGATTGCTCCGGTGGCCAGAACCAGGCTCACGGAAGACCTGCTGCCGCCGGACCTCAAGGAAAAGCTGGAGCCCGAGTTCGTGGCGCCCATGGTGCTGTACCTGTGTTCGGAACAGTGTGAGGAGACAGGTATGATATTCAACGCGGGCATGGGCTGTTATAGTCGGGCCGCGGTTGTCACCGGTCCCGGTGTAGTGATGGGAGACGGCAAGACGGTCCCCACGGTTGAGCAGATTCACCAGGGTTGGGACGCGGCAAACGACATGGCCGGTGGAGTGGAAACGTACAACGCGACCGCGGCCATCGGAGACATGCTCAACGCGTTCAGCCCCAAGAAGGAAGAGGCCGCTGCCGACGATTCAGGCGGAGCGCTTACGGTCCAGGGGGCTTTCGACAACATGAAAGACGCGTTCCAGCCTGACAAGGCTGCCGGAGTGGATGTGGTCTTTCAGTTCAATATCAGTGGTCCGAGCGGTGGAGAATGGTATGCTGTGGTGAAGGACGGGGACTGTGAAATCAGTGATGGGACTCATGGCAGCCCTACCACCACGATCATCATGGACGACGAGGATTTTGTCAGCTTGATGCAAGGCCAACTCAATGCTATGGCGGCTTATACGTCAGGTAAACTCAAGGTCGAGGGCGATCTCATGAAGTCTCAGCTAATCGAGAAACTGTTCAAGTTTTGAGCGAGACTGAATTACGGACCACTTTTCTCCGGTGACGCTCAATCATCGGCAGGAGGAGAAACATGGCCACAGGAATTAGGGACAAAGTAGCGATAATCGGAATGGGCTGCTCGCGTTTCGGCGAGCGATGGGACGTGGGAGCGGAAGAGCTCATGGTAGAAGCCTTTACCGAGGCCAAGGAAGACGCGGGAATTGATACCAATGACATTCAGGCCGCGTGGCTTGGAACGTGCATCGAGGAAATCAATGTGGGAAAGAGCGGGCTGCCGCTGGCCCTGACATTGCGGCTCCCCCAGATCCCGGTTACCCGATGCGAGAATTTCTGCGCAAGCGGTACCGAGGCCTTCAGGGGCGCTGTCTACGCGGTGGCGTCAGGCGCGTACGACATGTGTCTTGCACAGGGAGTGGAAAAGCTCAAGGACACCGGGTACGGCGGGCTTCCCAACCCTGGTTCGAACTTTGCGTCTCTCGGTTGGCTCTGGTTTCCCAATCTCACAGCGCCGGGGGCTTTCGCGCAACTGGCGACCGCCTACGCGGCGAAACACGGAGTAACGGACCAGGATCTTAAGCGCGCAATAGCCCATGTCTCGGTGAAGAGCCACGCCAATGGAGCACTTAACCCCAAGGCCCATCTAAGGAAGATAGTAACCGAAGATCAAGTTATGGGCGCTCCCATTATTGCCCATCCTCTTGGACTGTTCGATTGCTGCGGTGTCAGCGACGGTTCCGCTTGTGCGATCGTGACCACTGTGGAAAAGGCCAAGGACATGGGGTTCAAGGATTTCGTCACCGTGAAATCCCTACAACTTGCCCTGTCCAACGGGGAGGAGATGGGGTACAATGACTGGGACGGCGACCACTTCCTGACCACCACCAAAGCGAGCGCCCGGGCTTACGAGGAAGCGGGCATCAAGGATCCCAAAGAAGAGATCAGTATGATGGAACTCCACGACTGCTTTTCGATCACGGAGCTGGTAACTTACGAAGATCTGCACATCTCCGAGCGTGGAAAAGCCTGGAAGGATTCGCTGGACGGCTTATACGATAGAGATGGAAAGGTACCCGCCCAGGTGGACGGAGGTCTCAAGTGCTTCGGCCATCCCATCGGAGCCTCGGGGCTTCGCATGCTCTATGAAATGTACCTCCAGCTTCACGGCAGGGCCGGCGAAAGACAGATCGACAACCCCAGGTACGGCCTCACTCACAACCTGGGCGGCTTCCCTCCGATGAATGTCTGTAGCATCGGCATCATCGGGAAGTATGAATGAGGAAGATCCGCGCGCGGCGGAACCGTAATGGTTCACCGGACTTGAAGCGGTTCTGCGCCCGGTGAGAATGGAGGGCCCACTCGACGTGGTGTCAGTGGGTTCTCCACGATATATCCGTATCTTCGGCCAAGTAGGCCCATCCCTCGATATCCCCGTGTCTCCGTGGAAAGCATAAACCCAAGACCTTTCTCGAAGCACCCACGCCCGGCGGGCCGCCACCAACTATAAATGAAGCTCCCACACTAACCGGCTCGCAAGTTTGCCCTACGCCCAGTAGCTCCCCCTCCAAACTTCCCCCATACGTAATTCCGGAAGCTTGTATGGTTCACGGTGAACGGTTACTCCGAACTACCGTGACCACCGCGTGGGGCCCGCCGCCGAATATAGCGGTTCTCAAAAGTAATCACGGATTGATACCAATGCGCGGCAAAATGAGTGACTTTGCCTCACCCCGGAAAAGCCACGGCATCCCTCGCAACCCTCACCCTATCCCTCTCCCAGAGGGATAGGGCCGGGGTGAGGGCAGGGAAAGCCGATGACGGCGCAGCAGGGTTGTCACCTGTTCGAAAGCGCATTGGTATGACTCATTGGCGTCCCCCTTCTTTCTCGCTTCTTTCTCGAAAGACCGTAGCCCTGAAAGGGCGTCAGAAAATAGCCCGGCGATTCATCGCCGGGTAAGGGCCATTGCAGAACACTGAGTCCCGAAGGGACGACAG
>CAZGNL010000138.1:0-15089 GCA_964527475.1 uncultured Syntrophaceae bacterium | reverse complement strand
GCTCCGTCCAGGGGATGTTTGCCGCAGGCGACATTCGGTCCAAGAGCCTGCGGCAGATTGCGACGGCGGTTGGGGACGGCGCCGGCGCCGCGTACAGCGCCCAACAATATCTGGAAAGCCTCTGACTGAACAGATCAGGGATCACACGATCTCTGGTGTGCCGTCAGAAGCCATATGTCCTGCCGGTCTACTCCGGTGGCGTTCAAGCTCAAAGGGTACGGGGCGTTCTTATTGCCTGGGAATTGAGTTGTACCAGAAGGGCGTTCCCGGGTCGAAATAGTCCTGCTGACCCCACGCCAAGGCACGGCTGCCATAGGTCGGGTCCATTGTGGGTCCGTACTCCGGTTTCCAGAAGGTCAACACTTCCAGGGCCCCGAGAGTCATCCTGCGCAGGCCACTTAGAATTCCGGTGCGAGTGCCCGCTATGAATCCGTTGATCGACCCGGATAGATGCCCGTGGAATCCACCGTCATAAGCCCCGTAGTAAGCCCCTTTGATGGCGCTGTTGGTTACATGAGTGAACAGTTCGTGAGGACCGGACATCATGTTGGTAATCCCTCGGCCCAGTTTCCAGCCGGGGAGGTTGCGGTCGAAGCGCCTCAAATCGTCAAAATCGGTCTCATACGCAAAAGTGCAGCACCCGATTCCCACAACCAGAATGAGGGCAATGGCGGCAGTAAAGACTTGTTTCATTTGGTCCTCCGGGATCAGCGCGGCCGCCCGGGCTTGCAGGGCGGGCGGGAGTCAAAGTATGATTGCCGAAACAACTATCAACGGCGTTGAGCCCAAAATAGGGCTGATTCACGGTCGATCTTAGCACGACGCAGAGAAATTGGCAAGTAAAATACTTATCATTACCGATGACTAGAATAGATATCTCGAACGCACATGACATGCATGAGAGTTCTTGCTTTAGAGTCTGGGGTGATGTATCATAGATTCCAAGATGTTTCTGAAAAAGGATAATGCCAAGGGTCCTGCTATGTTCGATGCCGTCAAGAAATGGGCCCTCGTGGCGCTCATCCTGCTGTCTTTGTCAGCTTGCTCGTGGCGACAGGTATGGAATTGGTTCGACGAAATGGAGTGGGAACGGGACGATGAGGTGATACGGATCGTAGATTTCATCGTCCGATAACGCCGCGTCCGAACCCCGCCACTCTGATTGCAGCCGAACCGGTCAGGTTTCGTGCGCAATGTCCATGGGATGCGCCCGACCGGAGACCGCACTGGAATAGGAGGTTCATATGGCAGACTATGATGTTAACAGGTTTCTCCTTGAGGGAAAATCCACTGAGGAGATCTTGAGAATACTGAGGGAGGAGAGGGACGATTACACGCCGGAAGCATTGACAATACTGGAGGAGATCCTGGAGGTGAGAGGCATAGGACCCGATGGCTCCGATACCGGGAATGAGGGCTCGCAGGCAAGTGGGGCCGCGGGAGGTGTCCCTGTTTCGGGAAGACTCCAAATAATGGAGCCGCGAGACGCGCTGCCCGTGCTCAATGACCTTCTCAATGGAGTCTTGAACGGGAACATAGATCCACAGGCCGGCCAGGTGGCCGCCAACATAGTAATGACGATTCTCCAGGCTCTGGAGAGGGAGTTCATGACCGATTCGGAGCCGGGCGCAGGCGGTGGATGAAGATCCTAGAAGAGACTAATCAACTGGATGTTGATTTCGATAAATCCGGAGGACTTGTACCCGCAATAGCTCAGGATATTGGTACGGGAAAGGTTCTCATGTTGGCGTACATGAACAGGCAGGCCCTGGAGACGACGCTGAAGGAAGGGCGGGCCTGTTACTGGAGTCGTTCCAGGCAGGAGTTGTGGCGCAAGGGCGGCGGCTCCGGAGATGTCCAAATAGTGAAGGAGGTCCTGGTGGATTGCGATCAGGACACGATACTCCTTCTCGTGGAACAGCAGGGTGACGGCGCGTGTCACACGAAGAAATGGAGCTGTTTCTTTCGCCGAATAACCGCTGAAGGGAAGTTGCAGGAAATAGATTGACCAAGGAACCACTCAAACTCGTAATTCCCAAGGGCAGCCTGGAGCAGGCCACTGTAGATCTTTTCGGAAGAGCCGGATGGAACATCAGGATTTCTCCGCGCAGTTATTTCCCCAGCGTGGATGATGATGAACTAATGCTGGCAAGGCTCAGGGCTCAGGAGATATCCCGGTACGTGGAATCAGGCACTTTTGACGCGGGCCTGACGGGCAGGGACTGGATTTTGGAGAACGAGTCCAACGTTAAGGTGATCGATGATTTGGTTTATTCAAAGGCGTCCCGGAATCCGGCACGTTGGGTGCTGGCAGTGGACGGGGAATCGAACTACCACGCGCCTGAAGACTTGGCCGGTTGTCGGATAGCCACGGAGCTGGTCGGTTTCACCAAGAAATTCTTTGCCGAACGAGCCATTGAGGTGGATGTGGAGTTCTCCTGGGGAAGCACTGAGGCCAAGGTCAGGGAAGGGGTCGTGGACGCGATCGTGGACGTTACGGAAACCGGAAACACACTTCGGGCAAACGGTCTACGCATTATTCACTCCCTGCTCACAACCAACACTCAGCTCATCGCAAATCACGAGGCCTATGCCGATCCTTTCAAGAGAGAGAAGATCGAGCAGATACACCTTCTGCTCCAGGCCGCTCTGGAAGCCCGCAAGATGGTGGGCCTGAAAATGAATGTCTCGGAACGGAACCTGGACGCGGTGGTCAGGCTTTTGCCGTCTCTCGATGCCCCCACAGTTTCGGGACTCTACAAATCAGATTCGTTTGCCGTGGAATCGGTGATCTCGGAAGATGTAGTCCGTTCGCTCATCCCCAAGCTTCTCAAGGCCGGCGCCAGGGGAATCATTGAATTCGACCTCAACAAAGTGATTTGATAGAGCAGTTGCCAAAAGTAATTTCGGAATGACTGCCGGGTGTACAGCGGAACGCGGGACTGGCTTGTCCAGCAGTGCGACGGCGCCCATTTTCTGACATTTGAGTCGCATTGTGATAAGATTTTGAGTAGTCCTCGAAGGAGGTGAAAATCCATGTCCGAAGTAACGACCCCGATCGGAGTGGATAGCTCTTTGCCCGAAGCCGTGAACCGTATGCTCATGGCGGGAGAGCGCGTCAGGATCACGCGGGATGGGACGGAGATCGCCGGACTGATACCCATTGAAGACCTTGAATTCCTTGAGGACATCGAAGATAGGCTCGACCTTTTGGAGGTCCTGGAGGCTGTTCAAGAGGCGGCGGAGGAAGGCGGCGTGATCCCGTGGGAAGTATTTGAGAAGGAGCTTAAACCCTAGATCTTGTGGCTCACCGGATATTCATCTTGCCGAAAGCGCAGCGTCAGATTAAGAGGCTTCCCGAGCCAATCAGAAGTCGCGTCGCGGAAACCATAAAAGGCTTGGGTGAGAATCCTCGGTCTCAAGGGGTAGAGAAGCTTCATCACGCGGACCAGCTTTATCGCATTCGGGTTGGAGATTACCGAATTCTATACGCGATAGAAGACCGAGCGCTTGTGGTGCTGGTGGTGACGGTGGGCCATAGACGGGAGGTCTACCGGGAAAAGTTGACGAACCCCTACGTTCGGCGGGCCATTGCCGAGACCATTTCTGACATGGATGAAGAATAAGACTCAGTAGGGGCCGGCGCGGTGATACCGTGCTTCAAACAAAAGGAACCAGACATCAAGTTGACCAAATCGCCCTGCGCGGAGCAGCTACCGAGAAAAGGTTCCCCCGGATTACTCTCCCCAAACGCATCCGTATCACACTCAAGATTTTGCGGCCGATTCTACGGCTCGGGCGATCATTTCCAGGGCCTTGAGCGCTTCCAGGGCTCGTTCTCCGCTCACGATAGGCCTGCTGTTATTCCGAACCGCATTGAAGAAGTCTCCCAGTTCCTTGCCAAGGGGTTCCTCGTCGAGAACCGGGAGTTCCCGCGTTGTGACCTCTCCCATGAAACACACTCCGTTGTCCATTTGCGGGAGCGTTTCTGCTGAGTGAACCGTCAGTGAACCCGTAAGCGTGTTCGCTTCCAGATGATGCCGGGGGGTGGCCACGGAGATGGTGCGTTCCTTTCTGGGCGAGCACTTGGAAGCGCACAGCACCGCGGTGGCGCGGTTTTGGAAATCCATGCGAGCGTACACCACATCGTTCTGAGAAGAAAAAACAGGTCGCGCTGTGGCTGATACTTCTCTTATAGGAGAATTGGCGATCTCCAGGGCAAGATCGATATCGTGAATGAGCAGATCGTAGAGCACATCCACATCAAGGCATCGGGAGCCGTCAAAGGGCGCCAACCTCCTGGTATCTATGGAGACTATCTCTTCCGGATTCTGCCTGAGAAACTCCATGAGCGCGTCAACCGCGGGGTTGTACCGCTCCACATGGCCCACCATCAGGACCACCCCGCCGCTCCGGGCCGCTTCCACGAGCCGTTCAGCCCCCTCGACGTTGTGAGCCAGAGGTTTCTCCATGAGCACGTGAATTCCTCGCTTCAGGCATTTCTCGCCTATTTCCACGTGTGTAGACGTGGGCGCGGCCACGCAGACCGCGTCCGAACCGTCCAACAGATCCTCAATGGTCTGAAAACTTGAGCACCCGTACAGAGAACAAAATTCCGTGGCCCTCGCTGTATCAGGCTCGTACAGCCCCGCAAGTGTTACCCCGTCGGTCTGGGAAACGATCCTCACGTGGTGGCGCCCCATTGTCCCGACACCGATTACTCCAACCCTCAGATTGTCTTGATCTCTTTTCATAGACAGGGAAGATACACGGCTACGCGTGGTTCGTCAAAAGGTAAGAGCAGCTCGCTTTCCGAAATAGGGAAATCTTGTCTCGGGCGGCCCACGGCCCGCGGAAATGGCGGCACAAGGGCTTCAACTCCCGCGGAATGTCCCACCGCGCTCATTGTGCCTCATGTGCCTCGGCCGGCTTTGAAGCGGGCCAATAACGCGACAGATAGTAGGATGGGGTGAGTGAAGCGAACCCCATAGATCGCGGCATTATCCGGGTGAGGTGTGGCGTGAAAGCCTCGACCGATGGGATTCCCTCCGGTCATCCCATCCTACGTGCTCGCTAGAGCGGGAAAGCCAAAGAAAGGGGAGAACTGCACGATCCTCTCTATCAGGAGGGTCCCCTTTGAAAAAGCGGAGCAATAGTCTATCATGGATGGATATCTATAGCCGTGTTCTGTCGGCTTCCATGTGAAGCGCTTTTTCGCAATCCATTCAACCCCGGGAGGTCAGCCTTGCCGGAGATACTCACAATCGAGAATCTCGGACCCATTCGCAGATTGGAAATTGAACTGAGAAGACTTACCGTCCTAATCGGTGAACAGGCTTCCGGAAAGTCATTGGTTGCCCACCTCTTCTATTTTTTTCAAGGCCTTCCCAAGCACCTGGCGCGAATCTACACCCCTGATCTCGTTGAACGTGACGGCTGGCAGGCTGAAGCCTTGACCAGAATCCTGGATGATCTGATGGGTGTGCCCTTCCGAATATTCGCCAACGGAATAGCGACGTTACGTTGGAGAATGACGGACGAACAAGGTCGGGAAATGTTCGCATTTTCAGTTGATATTGACAACAATGGTAATACTGTCCGGCCTTCAGAAAACCTGGCCCAGATGATGGCTATGTTGGCGAAGGACTGGTCCGAGGCCCCCGATATACTGGGTCAAATGAGAGAGCTTGAACAGTTTTTCATCCCCACAGACCGTGGGATGTTCAGTCGCTTCTCAGAGTGGGAACCGAGTGTTCTGTATTCCTCCTATCTTCCGGAGCCCCTTCGGCGGTTCGCGGACACGCTTCAATCGGCCGTGAAATTGTATTCTGCTGTGAAATCCCTGGGATTGGAGACATCTGATGGAGACAAGTCGGACCCTCCAAGCGGTAAGGATTTCCGTTTCCTGCAGTCATGTCAGAAGAAAGCCCTTGCGGGCGAGCCTTTCATCCCTGCAGATGGACCGCTAAAGTGGCAGTGGCAAGTCGAGTCTCCCGACGGCCCCAAAACACTGCCTATCGAGGCGACCAGCTCGGGTCAGATGCAGGCCTGGCCCTTTTTTGCGATCGCGTGTACTTATGGGCTCGCGGGCGATTTGACTTTCTATTTTGAGGAACCGGAAAGCCATCTTCACCCCCGGGCACAAGCCGAGATCACAAAGGCAATTGTCTATCTCGTGAACAAAGGCAGCGCGTTTCTGATCACGACTCATTCACCTTTCATAGCGTACTCAATCAACAACATGATCCAAAGATTCCTTTCGCACAAAGGGGAAGTACCGGAAGGGCAACTGGGCCTGGATCCGGACGACGTTGCGGCATATAATCTGTTCGCGAGTCCTGATCGAGCACCGGAAGACATCATGGATCGAGACGACACGAATTTGCTCAAATTGGACGGGCTGGACGATGTGGCCAATGAATTGGGAGCAGAATTTGACGAGCTGTTGGAAATGGAGGATTGAAGACCCATGCCCACACTTCGCAAGGTGCTGGAGCCGGTGTTTCCTGAAGAATCCTTCCTTGACGGTCTGCGCCTGCACAAACACGGGCGTCGTTTTAGCATCAAGAAATCAAGATCAGAGCAAGCTGTTGGAATCGATTTGGACAAATGCGGTCAATGGCTTTCCGGCAAAAAAAAAGGCGACGGCCTGTTCGTCTGCCTTCCGCCGGATTCCAAGAGCTTCTTAGTGGTGATTGTCGAACTCAAGGGGGGCCACCTGGAGAGGGCAATAGATCAACTGAGTGACACAACCGATGTTCTGTGCAGCGGCCCGGACAAACCCCTTCCAACCCATAGCGAGTCCGTCGGTAACAATCTTGGGGAATCTTACAAACAAGGTCACACCGGCCGAGTCTTGGGAGTCGTCGTAGGCAGGGGAGGGCTTCCTGCGGAACAATTCAAGAAGAAAATGACCAGAAAGCGTACCGGTCTCAAGATAGCGGTTCGCTCAGCACGCAGAGTAGAGGTCACGTTTGAAGATCTGGCTCGATGGTTCCGATCAGCTTCATGAAATCCCGAATCACCTCGTCGTGACACGTTCACGGGTTTCCGCAAAGTTCCTGTTCCAACAATTGGTACCATTTTGCAAGAAAACTCCTAAGATTGGAGCTTGTTGCAAGAGCGAATAGGCGCGGAAGACCAAGATGGCGTCCAGCAGTTACGGGTTATACCAAGTTGCCTTCAAAGAAGTACAGTGTACAGGTGAGGGACCGAGTCTCAAAATCCCACCCTAACCCCCCTTTTTCAAAGCTTACTCTTACCCACACGTGACACTGTGGGTGCTGTAGAAGGGAGAGTCAGTCGTCCCTCCTGGACTTAAGGAAGGGAAATTATGGTGGTTTCTTTTACCCGGCCATAAATGACCGGGCTACTATCAGATGCCCCGACGGGGCATGAAGAGGTGTCCCGTAGGGACACTAGAAAGTAGCCCGGTGCTTCAGAGCCTGTCGCAAAACCCGGAAAGACGTACCAATCGTGCCACGATCTGTGCATGGCGGAGCCATGCGTAGGGGCGCCGCATGCTGCGCCCTCTTAATTTCAATGTGTTACAAACTGTCCTCCGTGAAAGGCCTCATTTGGGTAGCACGATCAGTGTGCGAGATTGAGTTTTGCAACAGCCTCTTCAGCGCCGGGTTCCTCAATCCACTCTAACCCTGTCTGAAAGTCCCGGAGGGACGACAGAATGCTGGCGGCGCCCGCGGTGTTACGTGTGTCCCAGTGTAAGTTTTCAAAGGGGGGCCGGGTCCACTCGGCGTGGGGCCAACGAGCCGGCACGGTGTATCCGTGCTTCGAGCAAATGGTACCAGACCTCAAGGAAACCATGTCGCCCTGCGCTGAGCAGCTACCGAGAAAAGGTTCCCCCGGTTTGCTCCTCAACAATCCTATCCGCATCGCCTCTTTGCGCCCGCGGTTCACTTGATTCTCTGGAATTCCACATTCTTGTAGTAGTGTTTGAGGATTCGGCGCCACTTGTAGCCTTGTTCGGCCATGCCTTTGATTCCGTATTGGCATGCTCCGAGGCCGTGGCCGTATCCGGTTCCTGTGAACAGGAATCTGCGGCCTTGTTTGGCGACTTGGAACCTGGTGCTCTGGAACTTCCCATAACCCAAGGCTTTGCGGAATTGTTCACCGGTGAGAAAGAATGCGGTTCGGGGAGTAATGATTTCCAGTTCCAGGATTCTTCCGGATCGGCTCCTTTTGATGGGATATATGGAATCGACTTCTCCCACGAGGTACCCTGATTTTGAAAGAATGTTTGCAAGGCGTGATTTCGAAAGGCTCAGCCGCCAGTGGAACTTGGGAGAGGACGCACACATGGGGCAGGAAACGCCCATAAGGTAGGGTAGGTCATTGGCCTTGACCTCAAGCGCGGAGTCGGTGTGACCTCCGCAGCAGGAGTGATAGTAGGCCAGGATAGGAATCCCCTTGTGGGCCATGTACCATCCACGGGTCTCCAGGACCGCGTTCACCGCGCCGGCGCCTTCAGCGAGCGCTCCTTGATAGACCTGATCGTGAGTTGTGGCGGCCAGGTGATAGGGTTGCTTGGAATTATTCATCTTCCAGAGTGCATAGGTGCGAGCCGCGACCGCTTGGGCTTTCAAGGCTTCAGTGGGCCAGCCCGCGGGCATTTCCGAGTTGACCAGCCCGCAAAGATAGCTTTCCAATCCAACAAGGTTTATGATCTGGATCCCGCGGCTATCCAATGCCCGCAGTTCCAGTGATCCCCGGAAATATGAGTCCTTGTATCGGATAACTTCGCGGCTGCTCGTAACGCGTAGAGGACCCGGTATTTGGGCCCGGTCACGGTTGAGACTGAAGAAACCCGCGCCACAGGCCCTGACCTTGACGCGCTCTCCGGGATGGAATTCTCTGCCCAGACGGTCGATTACTCGCAGCTTTTCACCGGAGATCAAGGCCACGGGCCGAGCCTCTCCCACGAGCACTCTCAGATCCTGGAGCGGGTGCGCGTCACCGGCCGCCGGCAGATTTGGCAGCAGAACCGCCAGGATGAAAAGGGGGACGGGCCACATGGAGAGCTTCGAAGTTCGCATCCGCAATATGTGTGAGGGTTGAAGTAGCCGGGATTCAGCGTATTAGTGAGAACAAGCGGTCGTACCGAATACCGGGAAGGCGCCTGGAGTGATTCCGGGAATAGTAGATCATGAACGCTTCGCCCTTAACATCCTTGACCGGCACAAACCCCCAGAATCGACTGTCAAGACTTTCGTCCCGGTTGTCACCCATAACGAATAGCCTGTCTTTGGGCACTTTGACGGGACCGAAATTGTCACGGGGGTCACCGGGGTTCTTTCTAATCGATAGATCGCTGTGAAGCGCTGCCTCGTCAGTGGCCTCTTTCCCGTTGATATAGAGCTGTTTGTCCTTGATCAGGACGGTGTCGCCTTCGACCGCTACCACTCGCTTTATGAAGTCTTTTTCCCTTTCCCTGGGGAACACGAAAACTATGACATCCCCGCGTTGTGGGCTGGTAAAGCGGGGCCATCTCTCATCCGTAAAGGGAATCCGAACACCGTAGAGGAACTTACTGACAAGGATGTGATCGCCTTCGAGCAGTGTGGGTACCATAGACCGGGATGGAATCTTGAACGCCTGTACCAGGAAAGCTCTTATCAGTATAGCCAGGATCACGGCTACCACAAAGGCTTCGGAATATTCCTGAAACAGATTCCGAGCAGTCTTCTGCTCTGGTGTTTGAGTTGCGTCTTCCGGCCTATTCGATTGTTTCCTATTCTTACCCATGCCCCATATCCTGTTCCGACAATGAAATATCCACACCAGACAGCCGTAAGGTCGCCGGGCCCTTCTCGCGGTGTCCGCGTGTGTAGCATCTATGTGTTAAAATGACAAGTTACCTTTATAGAGCATCATGGGCCCCGTGTAAAGGGGCTTGTTGCCCGGTGTGGAAACACTCGGTTTCGACGAGTGTTCACGCGGTGAGTGTAGACACATAGCGCCTGCCCCGGACTCCGATACGGGGTCCGCCCCTACGTCCCGGGTCAGCCCGGTACCGGGGCAAAGCGCGTGGGGGAGCCCGTGTGTGCGCCTCCTTGCCCGGCTCTCATCGGTTGCCGGTTGCAAGCCCATCGGCCACAAAGATCAAACCGGCGGTGAGGATGCCGAAGCGTCCCCACCCACCGGTTTGCCGGTTAAAGGCCCCTCCCTCCCCCGAGGTTGAGGCCGGCCCTTCCCTACCATCACCTGACGTAGTAGTCAAGCTACTTCTTAAGGCAAGACGCAAGGTTTCTGAAAAAATTAAAAAAATCTCTTCAATTATGCCCGCCAAATGGGGATTCCGAGTGTCCGTGACAATGTCTGCAAGGGGTGTTCGCGGTTACCCCCGATGCGACGCGTCGTACGATGCGGAACGCCGGCGCCCTGTTTCCCGGCGTTCCCCGGCTCTGCCCGGATATGCACGTCGGACGGCCATGTCCCCCCGGTGATCTCCTATATGATTTACCTGAAAGTCCCGTAAAAGAACCACCCCCATCCGGGTCAGCGTATGGGGTGGTTTGGAGGGTCGCGCAGTACGCGTGGGGCGATTGATCGGGCCCCGGACAGGTGAACAACTTTCATACTTCGTTGCGGCTTCCAAGGCATGTAAGTTGGAATGGAAAATTGGAGAGCAACTGCCGGAGTAGGACCGGCAAGATGCCGGTCCTACTCCGGATCAATCACCGTGGCCACGGTGTATCCGTGCTTGGAGCAAGTGGAACATCACTATGCCGAAAAAGGCAATGTACGCGGACACCATCAGAAGATCGCCGTGAGCAAAAATGACCAGGCGAGTCCCATTCTTTCTGCACAATTTGCTCTCTTGCTATGGGTCGATCGTGGTCACGTACTCGAATTTCCCGTCTTTCACCCTGTTGATGACCATTGACTTGATGGCGTTACCGTCAGGTTTAAGAGTAATCTTGCCGGACACGCCTCCGAAATCCTTGGTGGAAGCAAGTGCATCCCGGATCTTCCCGGAGTCCGCTGTCCCGGCTCTTCTGATAGCGTCGACGATTATGAAATACGCGTCCGCGCCCATTGCGTCGAAAGCGCTCAGTTCCTTGCCCGTCTGCTTCTCGAAAACCTGCTGGAACTTCTTGCCTCGCTCAGTGTTGATCGCGGCCTTGTGGAAATGGGTGGTCAAATAGACATCTTCCACAGCTTTCCCGCCCCGCTTGATCAGTTCGGGGGCCTGAGCGCGGTCCCCGGAGAGGATAGGCATGTTCATTCCCTGTTCTCTCGCCTGTTTGGCCATCAGCGCACATTCGGTATAGTAAATGGGGGCATAGATGACATCAGGTTTGGCTCTCTTGATGCTGCTCAGCTGGGGAGTGAAATCCGTGTCGCCGGTCTTGAATTTGGTCTCACTGACTATCTTTCCTCCGCGCTTCTTGAATTCTCGTCTGAAGAAGGCTGCCAGGGCAACACAATAGTCCTGGGATATGTCGAAGATTATGGCCGCGGTCTTTGCCTTGAGTTGTTCCTTGGCCAGCTTTGCCGCGATACGTCCCTGATCCGGATCGATGAAACAGACCCTGAAAATGAACTTCCTGTTCTGGGTGACGATCGGGTTGGTCGCGGTCGGAGAAACCATCGGTATTCCACTGCGCTCTGCGTGATCCGCGCCCGCCAAGGTGTTTCCGGAGATCATCTCGCCAATTATGGCCACCGCGTTTTCCTTCTCAATGAGTCTGGATACCGCATTCTCGGCCTCCACTTTGTCCGATCTCGTATCCACCAGTTTCAGCGCTATTGGACGACCCAAGACGGTCGGTTCCATTTTCTTGGCTACTGAGATTCCGGTCCAGCCCATTTGGTCATAAGTAGCCACTGCGCCTGTCATGGGTCGGTACGCTCCGATGACTATAGGCTCGGCCGCGCAGGCAGGCGACACAAGGGCCATGTACACAGCCACCATTACCGTCGGGGCCATGTAGATCACGGCGCTGATATCATTTTGTTGCAAATTGCCTCGGTTCATGTTTCTACTTCGCGCTTTCCGCCCACGGCTATTCGTAGTCGCAAAGGTTTGTCTCCACGTTCACAGTCTACCTCACCTCCCACCCCATAAGTTAGAGTTTTTTGGAGGGGGGCCGGGGGGAACCTTTTTTGCACAAAAAAGGTTCCCCCCGGATTTCTTCCTTATCTCTTCCTTCTTCCCTTCCCCTCTTCTCCCCCTACGCCATAAAACTTGCTAATGCGGCGGGGATTTCATCGATCACGTCGCCGGCGATGATCGGGGCCGGTCCGATTCGTTGGAGGACTTGGTCGGCTGCGAGTCCGTGCAGGTATACGCCGAAGGGGAGGGCCTCTTCCGGGGGGATTCCTTGTGCCAGCAATCCGCCCAGAATCCCGGTGAGCACGTCTCCTTGGCCGCCGGAGGCCATCCAGGGGTTGCCGGTGGTGTTCACCGTGACGATGCCGTCAGGCGATGCGGTCAGGGTTCGAGCGCCTTTCAGGATCAGCCGGATTCCGTACTCGGTGGCTGTCTCTCGAGCCAGATCAACGCGATTTTCCTGAACCTCTCGGGTTGATTTGCCGGTGAGTCGGGCCATCTCCCCGGGATGCGGAGTCAGGACAAGTCGGCTGCGGGCCTGCTTGAGGATTTCCATATCATCAGCGAGCGCGTTGAGCCCGTCCGCATCGATCACCACCCATCCCTTGTATTCCTTGAGTATCCGTTTGATGAGTTGGGTGACACCCTCCCTGCTGGAGAGCCCTGGTCCCAGCGCGAGACACGGTTTACCATGAGCCAGTGAGAGTATGCGGTCCGCGGAGGGTTCACCCAGGTATCCGGGGATACTCTCCGGCAGAGGTTCCGTCATCTCTTCGGTGAGCTTGGCTTCGAGCACTGGGTTGAGCGACGCGGGAACCCCGACGGTAACGAGTCCGGCCCCGATGCGACAAGCCGCTCTGCCGGCCATTGCGGGCGCTCCGGTCTTTCCCGGTGAGCCGCCCACGACGAGCAAATGACCGAATGTGCCCTTGTGGGCCTGCAAGTCGGATCGCAGCCGGAAGTAATCAGGGGTATCGGGATCCTGGTAGAGCACGGCGCGGGGCGGGTTCTTTTCAACGGCGGCAATGGGGATCGAGATGTCTACAACTCCCACGTGACCGCAGTAATCCGGACCGGGGTGTATGGCCATGCCCAGCTTTCTAAATCCGTAGGTCGCGGTAAGATCAGCCTCCACAGCGACCCCGAGGATTCGGCCGGTATCGGCTTCCAGGCCCGAGGGGAGATCGACCGCAAGAATCAGCGCTTCAGTCTGGTTGATCTTTGTGATTGCTTCCTTGTACGGGGAACGCACGTCCGATTTTAGGCCTGTGCCGAGGATCGCGTCCACAATGAGGTCCGACTTCCGCCACAATGCGGACGCTTCTCCCAGAGACTCCTCGTCCTCAACAGGGAAGATCCGGGAAGTCATCTTCTCCAGAATTTGAAGATTCGTGAGCGCGTCGCCTTTGATCTTATCCCGTGGGCTGAGAAGAAACGTCCACACGAACGCGCCGTGATTGATCAGGTACCGGGCGATGACGTACCCGTCGCCGCCGTTGTTTCCCGGTCCCGCGACCACAGCAACCTTCAGGCCATTGACATCGCGCTCCAGGAAAGTCCTCAGAATATGAAATGTGGTCCGACCCGCGTTTTCCATGAGCACAACGCCCGGAATTCCATAATCTTGTATGGCCGTTGCGTCAAATGCCCTCATTTCTTCCGCTGTCACGAGATACATGAAACCACCCCCGTATTCCGGATTTTATGACCGGTTCCTTCAGGAAGCTGGATCGCAGTGTATCACAGACGTATGTTGTGGTCAGCCGGGAAACGGAGGGTTGCGTTTGAGAAAGAAAAGGTCACAACTTCAAGCAAACTACCAGCATCGAGACTGTCTCGATATTTCATGCTGATCGCCAGTAGTAGGCGGGAAGGACCGCTGCTACGGCTTGGTTCGGGCGACGGACACGCCCGCCTTGTCACAGATCAAGGCTCAGGGACTTCCCAGCACTTCCGCAAGGGCCTTCTCCACCAGTCCAAGGAGATTTTCCACTTGCCGGACGGTGGCTGCTCTGTCCAGCGGTTCCTCGGAAAGATCCACAGATTCGTAGCGGAGACGTACTGCATAGACGTTATACTCAACCAGGTTCCAGTGAGGTTCGACATCCAGCCCGCTGCGGCCCAGGATTTCAAGCAGCGCGCTGATATCGTGGGTCGCAGGATACTGCCGGCCCAGAAGCGCCAGCCAGGCTTTGAGGCTTCTCTCAACCGCTTGTTGTGCGTGGAATCCGAATATCTCTTCTGCGAAGACGTCGGTGTCCATCATCCCCTTCAAGGCCTTGAGATCCTAGTGGGCCATCCCGAGTGTTTCACGAGCTTGCTTGAGGTCGCTCATAGAGTATCCTGCCCTCTCTCAGCGCTCGAGCAACGACGCTGTTCAGGGAGTCACGCCAGTATTCCACTTCGTCTCGACTGTACAGCAGAATGTCCTTAGGGATGAGAAAACAGGCCAAGGAGCGCCATAGCTTGGCCATCTCTTTCTTCCGGCTTCTCTTGGAGTCAAAAGGCATGGAATCCACGATCAGCAGATCTATGTCCGACACCGTGGACGCGTCTCCTCGGGCATGGGAACCGAACAGTATGATCTTTTCCGGATCCACGGTCTGCACGATGACCGTCACCATGTCTTCCAACGCCTTTGGAGTTAACGATTCCACGTCACATTCTCTCAAGAAAAGTCTTCGTTACGTTGAAGGCGCCTCCTGGTCATTGTCCTTGATCAAGGAGATTCCCTGTGTTGACGCCTCGGGTTTGACCCGCACATGTTTGGATTGCCGCTCCTGCACATAACCTATCACAGATCGGTCTCAGGGTCAGCGATTGTGGCGCTCGAAAAGGATACTCTGACGGTAAGCCTTCAGTCATTCGGGGATAGATTTGTCACCGCGCACGAGATTGCTTCGCTACGCTCGCAATGACATGCTCGGCGCATACCTCCCACCCGGGGAAACTGAAGGATTACGTGGGACCCCAGAATTCCCTTGCAGTCCGTGCTCAAGCTCACTAAACTACCTTG
>CAZGNL010000137.1:0-15156 GCA_964527475.1 uncultured Syntrophaceae bacterium | reverse complement strand
AAATGCTTAAGTCAACAGCATTGGGCTTGGAGGGGAGATGAGTCTCCCCTCCAAATTATTGCGCAGCGTGCGCGCTCTTCAGACCACTGTCCGAGGCGAAGCCACGGACTAATGAGCAACGGAAAGGACTTTCATGCTTTGTTGTGCCTGTGCTACTAGGCATGTAAGTTGCTATCCATTTTGTAGATCGACCGGGACCCCGGGCGCCTCGGAGCTGAACATGATGCAGAGGCCATAATCCAACAGTGCGACAACACATGGATTTAGAACCCGATACAACACATTGTTTCCATTGCGCCGCGAAGCCACGATCCTCCGATCGACAAGACGCTGAAGCTGATTGGAAACCGCCTGGGGCTTCATGCCGACTGCCTTGGCCAGGTCACTGACGCAAAGCTCCCCGCTTCGAACAATCGCGTGCAGCATCCTTAGGCGGGTTGAGTTGCCCATGACCTTGAAGAGGGATTCCAGTTCAACGGCCATCTCCTCGGTCAACATCGGGCGATCCTGGACCGGCTCGGTCCCGCAACAGTCGGCGACTTGCGAAAGGCTCGTAGAAACCATGTATGAAACCTCCAATCTCCACTATTACAGTATATAGTGTAATGATGTATGTCAAGGGCCTTTTCCCGTGTGCACAATCATTCGGGCACCCGCGTAAAGAGATTCCCGTTCAGAAAACGGTTCGGACATGCTAGTCTCAGAAAGGGGCGAAGGATTTGTTCAATTCGAATTCGAGGTAGCGGCTCCCTTCGAGCTCACGCGGAATTCTGAACAGCATTACTAACTCTCATGCCTAGAAACAAAGGCACAACGAAGGATAGGAATTTCTAATGGCGGATTCCTCATTCCCAACAAGTGAATCCTTGCGTGTACGCGGCCTCCTATTTTCAGCAGCCGCGGAAGGGGACTACGAACGTCTTGAGTATTTGTGCGCTAGCCATCGTGAAGACATCACCCGGTACTTTGATGACTGGAGACAAGTCCCTGAGAAATACCGTAACAGTCAATTTGCGTTTGAAATATATGGCAGGATGCTCGTGGCGGTTGCGCAGTTTTTCGCGGTGAATTTTGGTGATACCGGCTTGCTCAAGGATCTGACAGGACCGGCTGAATTCAGTCATTTGGCCGCCTGGGAAGAAAGGATCAGGGAAGTCCGATCTCTCATGGAAAGCGTACGGTACCAGGAAGCGCGAGCGGTCTTGGCCGATCTGTCGGACGAGGTTGGAAAATCCACTGGTTCCGGCTCAGATCGGACCCTTTCCACTGCCTGTGGACTCATTGGAGAATGCTATTTCCAGGAAGGACAAGCTGAGCAGGCAATTGAACACACCAAGAAGGCGTTGCACTACGCTCAGCGGCGCAACGACATTGAGGACGTTGTTACGTATTTGACCGGTCTTTACGAGATTTGCCGCTATCTGGGAAGAACCGGGGCCGCGGCGGACATGGCCGCGAGATTGGCTCAATTGTTGTTGGAGCGAGGCAAGGATTCCGAGGCGGCAAGATACCGGAAGCAAGCCCGACTGGTGCGGGCAGATGAACCGCTCAACCGGGTCGTGGTAATGATCGACGATCATCGTTATGAACTGGATGAGTTGCCACAAGCCGAGGTGGGCGAGGTTCAGGTCCTCTTTGAGCGTAATAGGGTGTCTCTGCGATCTTCGCTTGTGCTTACCGAAGAGGGAATAACCCTGGCCCAAGAGGGCCGATATGATGAAGCCCTGGAACTGTTTAAGGACGCGGGAAAGGCCGACCGGTTCAACCCGGCCCCCAAGTATCAGGAGGGCTTTTCTCTACTGCACCTTCGACGGTACCGCGAGGCTGCTGAAGCCTTTCAGGCTACCGAAGCACTGGCACCGGGCTGGTTTCATTGCCGGTCCTTTCTCTGGATGGCCCGACAGCTTGCCCGGGGCAATATAGATCACCGGATCTTCGTGTTCCTTCGCATGCTCGAAGACGGCCCCGCGCCCTTGCCGGACAAGGTTCGAGAGGCTCAACGAGTACTGGCAATGGGCTTTGAATACCCACTTCTGTATCTGCTTCATGGCGAGCACCTGTTGGGACTGAAACGAACCGAGGAGGCCGGGGAAATGTTCCGGAAAGGCCTTGCCGTAGCAATTGAGCCCGAGGTGCGATCCAGGCTTCTCGTTAACCTTGCGTTTGTCCAGGAATCGCAAGCTGAAAAGAAACGACTCCTGCGCGCTGTAGTGAAAATAGACGGCAACCTGTTCGCACAGGCCGTTGCCACATTGGCTCTGCAGGATGAGGCATAGGTCGAGCCCGCTGCCGGAATTACCTATGGAGGAGGCTTGGACGGGGAGACATACGCGTTATGAGGTTGTGGCCACGGAGGGGTCTCGTGGTTCACTGTCTTGAAAAAGAGTTCACAGACAGAGCAGTTGATTTCATTTTTCAAACCCGGTTCGGAATTGATGGAGTTGTGGGCAACACGGAAACCCGAGTCCCATACGACCAAGACACGAAAAGAAAGGAGATAGACATGAGTCACGCTGCCAAGAGCATATTGGTGTTCGGAGTGTACATACTGGTAATGGGGATCGCCCTGCTGGTTGCTCCGAATGTCGTGCTGGGACTGCTCGGTTTTCCTCTCACCACTGAAGTGTGGATTCGAGTGCTGGGAGTGGTTGGGGGTGTGCTGGGCTTCTATTACATTCAGGCGGGACGCAACGAGTTGACTGCATTCTTTCGGGCCACTGTCTACGGCCGCTGCACGTTTTTCGTGCTGCTGATCGGTCTTGTGGCGCTCGGTCTTGCCCCGGGCATGCTCATCCTGTTCGGAGTCGTCGACTTCCTGGGCGCTGTGTGGACAGGCCTCGCGTTACGTGGACCCAAAGGCACAGGATAGCATTGATCTGAAACCCTAGAAAACCCCCACCGCAACGCTCACCCGGAGGGAGAGGGGGCAAGCGGATTTGTCGCATTCACCATTGGAAAAGTACTTGTGAAACGATGTCCTGGAGTCTCTTTGACACGCTTTCTTGTTGCTTCATAACACGGATGTCGGACCGAAAAACTGGGGCGGATCGTGCGGAGCCCCCATTTGCCAAGGCTCCGTCACAAAGGGAACAACAATGAAATGCCCAGAATGTGAATCAGATCAGTCTGATAAGGCCAACTTCTGTAACGAATGCGGCTGCTCGTTGCCAGTGGGTCGCTCGAAACAGGAGATGACGAGTCCGCGGGCCGGCGCGTTCCGTGGCAAATCGGCTCATGACCCGCAGGTTTCACAGGGGGAAACTGTTTGCGCCGTCGACCAATCGCCATGTCTTGTGGACACTGTTATCAGGGCCGGCGCCTGTCTTTCCAAGACGATGGACCTGGATCACTTCCTGGAGGTGGTCACAGCCGAGCTGGTCAAGTCAATGGCGGTTGAGGCGGCAGGGATTCTCTTGTACGATGACCGTGTGAATGACTTCTATTGGCGGGCAGTCCATGACCGGAAACGTGTCTTGGCCGGAGATGGATCAGACAGGCATTTTGGTGTAGACCGGAGCGCGATTGATGAGGCTTTTTTGACGGGCGAACCCGTTTTGGTGGGAAACGGAGCCTCCATCTCACCTTCTGAGACAGACCGCGAAGCTGATAGTGAGGGCCTGATTCAGAACGCATTGGTTGTTCCGCTCAACACTCGCGAGAAAACCACGGGCGTGCTCCTTCTCGCGAACAAGAAGACTCGCCGATTCAAGGACAGAGACATCAGGGTCAGTGTCTCTCTGGCCGGAGTGGTGGCCATGGCGGCTGAGAACGCGGATTTTTTTGAGGAGTTGCTCGATTCGTACAAGAAGGTTGTAGGTCTTGAGCGGATCAAATCGAAGATTCTCAATCGTCTCTCCCATGAGTTGAACACTCCTCTGGCGATCATGAAAGCCTCATTGAGGACCATGGAGTCAAAGCTCGGCAAACGAGGAATAGGAGGATTCGAAGCCGCTTTCGAGAGACTGAACCGGCAGGTCCAAAGCCTCGGTCGTCTGGAATTGCAGGTTGAGAGCATCATGAACAGGGGCTACGCTGAAGAGAGAGAGATCATAGCAGGTTTGTTGGAGTCGGCGGCTTCACTGATAGAGATCCAAGCTGAGCAGACGCCCGAAATCAAGAGCGTCGCATCGTTGGTACTCAGCACTCTCGAAGAGGCTTTTCCTGCACATCATGAACAGTGGAAAAGAATCGGCATCAAGGAATTCGTTCAATCCGTGCTCGAGCACGCTCGCGGTGAAGCGGCCGAGCAAGGCAGGCGGCTGACCCTGGAATTTGATCTCGATAACGGATCTGAGGCGCTCATCCCGGATCTCGTCCTTCACGCGACAATTGAAGGCCTTGTTCGAAATGCCGTCGAAGCCACTCCCGACAACGGTTTTGTCTCAGTTCGAGGCAGCCGCAACGGCGATTTCTACGTACTCACAGTGGAAGACTCGGGGTTTGGTATTCCGGAGGAGGATTTTGGGCTTGTCTTGGACGGTTTCTATCAGGTTCAGGAAACAGAATTCTATACGAGTGGCAGACCCTATTCCTTCGACGCCGGAGGCAAGGGCATGGACCTGTTTCGTATCAAGATGTTCTCGAGAATCTATGGATTCGGCCTTTACTTCAGGAGCCGCCGTTGTACGCATCTGATCGAATCGCTGCAGGAATGTCCCGGTAGCTTTGAGCGCTGTCCGCCCTGCAATTCCCTGAAAGACTGCATCGAAAGCGGAGGGACCGCGTTTGAAGTCGAGCTGCCTGTGGCCGGAAAGCGAACCGGAAATACGGCCGGCGTATGAATCCACCTTGATTCAACAGCGCAAGGCCTTGACACTCGGATACACACGGAGGTACTTAATGATCCTGGATCAACTTTCACAGGCGCTTCAAAAAGGAGACAGGGACCAGGTAAGGTCTCTCGCGGAACAGGCGGTGGAAAGCGGATTGGCCGCGTCAACGGTGCTCAACGACGGATTGATCGCGGGCATGGATGTGGTGGGGCAGAAATTTCAGGCTGGTGAATTCTTCATTCCCAACATGCTGTTGGCGGCCCGGGCCATGCAAGCAGCCCTGGACATACTGAAACCCAAGCTGGTTGAAAGCGGAACAAAACCGGTCGGCAAGGTGGTGCTGGGGACCGTCAAGGGAGACCACCACGACATCGGCAAAGACCTTGTAGCCATGATGCTCGAAGGCAAGGGATTCGAGGTCATTGACATCGGCATCGACGCGCCGGAACAGAAGTTTGTGGACGCGGTCGCGGAGGATATCCAGATCGTGGCCATGTCCGCGCTGCTGTCCACCACCGCGCCTTTCATCGGCGACACGATCGAGGCCCTGAGTCGTGCGGGGTTGCGAGATGGGATCAAAATCATGGCCGGAGGCGGGGCGGTAACTCAGGAATTTGCCGACAAGATCGGCGCGGACGCGTACGGCCCGGATGCCGCGGTGGCCGCGGACCTGGCATTGAATCTGGTGAGCTGATACCGTTCGCCATTTATACCGGCCTCTCGAAACCGATCAAGTGACCTACACCAGGAGGATCTCCCATGACCGGAAAGGAACGGATCTTAACCGCGCTGGAAATAAAGGAACCGGACCGGGTCCCGCTCTACATTCATGGGATCAACGAAGCCCCGATCATCGGTATCGGCAAACATGTCACCGACGGATTGCCGGAACCCAAAGACTTCGTTGAGATGAACGACCAGGAAAAATTCAAATTGATGGATACCCTCTTTCTGATTCACGAAGCGTTTGAAGTGGATGGGTTCACATCATTCGAAATCGGCCACGAAACACCGCTGGATGATAACCTTCTGGAGGATGATTTCGGGGTGGTCTATCAGCGTTCTTCTTATGGCATTCCCGTGGCCAAGAAACATCCCGTTAAGGACCCGGATGCCCTTGAAGCCTACGTGCCGCCGGTCCCTGATCCTGGCCACCTGCTGCTCCTGAACCTGGCCAGGGAGCGCTTCAAAGGAGAAAAGGCCCTTTTTTGGCTCATGAGAGGAACATTTGTGCGCAGCTGGCGCTTAGTGGGCATGCAGAACCTGATGCTGAAAATGTTCGATGACCCGGATTTCGTGCATCAGATTGCCCGGCTGACCCTCGACTATAACCTGCAGCAGCTGGATCTGCTGGTACACGCGGGCCTGGACGTGCTCGTGGTTGAAGACGATATAGCGGACAAGAATTTTCCGCTTATTTCACCGGAACAGTTCAATGAGTTTGTCAATTTCTACAATCGACAAATCGTGGAAAAGGCCCATGAAAAGGGGCTCAAGGTGGTAAGACACAGTGACGGCAATCTGTGGACGCTGATGGACACGCTCCTGGATACCGGCTATGACGGCCTCAACCCACTTGAACCACAGGCCGACATGCTGCTGAAAAAAGTCAAGGATTACTGCGGAGACCGGCTCTGCCTCCTGGGCAACATTGACTGCATCGATCTGCTCCCCAACGGTACGCCCGATCAGGTTGACGCGGCGGTGGCACAGGCTATCAAAGACGCGGGCGCGGGAGGTGGGCTGATCATCTGTTCGTCCAATTCCCTCCACCCTGGAGTTGACCCTGAAAACTGCATCGCAATGTTTGAGGCTACACGCAAATACGGTAAGTACAAGTAATGGTTCACCGGGTCCCCGGCGTAGGGGCGACGCATGGATGCGCCCTCTTGGATAGTCGGTTTATGGCGGTTCTCGAAAGTTCTCACGGATTGGCGGACTGGAAAGTCCGCCCCACAGGAAGAAGTTAAGGATACGCATCATGGAACAAATGTCGGACCGTGGCCCGGGAATATCCAAGCAATATTCCTGGTACGTGTTTTTTCTGCTGTTTCTGTTGTACATGTTCGATTATATCGACCGGATGGTCATTGTGTCGTTGCTTCCGTTCATTAAGCAGGATTGGGGATTGAGCGACACCCAGTGCGGTTTGCTCGTTTCAGCCGTATCCTGGTCGATCCTCATCTTTTCCTTTCCCGCTTCGGTGATGGTTGACAGATGGAGCCGGAGAAAGAGCATCGGACTGATGGCCGCGGTATGGAGTCTCGCCACCCTGGCCTGCGCGTTCACGCGAAGTTTCCCGCAGCTGTTGGCTGTCCGCGCAGCCATCGGCGTTGGAGAGGCGGGGTACGCTCCGGGTGGAACGGCCATGATTTCCACCCTCTTTCCCCACGAGCGCCGGGCTCGCATGCTGGGACTATGGAATGCTTCCATCCCTTTGGGCGGCGCATTGGGAATCGGGATAGGCGGTCTGGTCGCGGAGCATTTTGGATGGCGTCATGCGTTCGGTATAGTGGCCCTGCCCGGATTTTTGCTGGCCCTGCTGTTCTTCACAGTGAAGGACTATGAAACCGTGCCCCTGGTCAAACCGGTTGAAGGTGAACCAGACAAAAAGCAGATCCACATGAGATTCGGCGACATTGCCCGACAGTTCACCGAAAATCCGACGCTGGTCTTCAACAACCTAGGATTTGCCGCAAATCTGTTCGTCACCTCAGCCCTTATGGCCTGGCTGCCGACCTATTTTCACAGGATGGACGGTCTTGCCATGAGCCAGGCCGGACCCAAGGCCGGGGCGGTGTTGCTGTTGGCCGTCATCGGCGCGCCCCTGGGCGGATATTTGACCGACCAATGGCTGAAACGCAAGGCAAACGCCCGGCTCGTCTTTCCCGCGCTGTCCTCCCTGATCACTGCTGTTCTGCTCTTTGTGGCATTCATGTTTTTCACAGGGACCGCGCAGTATGTGGTTCTGCTCGCCGCGGGACTCTGTGCCGTGGGTTTTGTGCCCGCTTCCGTGGCCGTGACTCAGGATGTGGTTCATCCAGGACTCAGGGCTATCTCGCTGAGCGTGAATGTCATCATGCAGCATCTCTTGGGAACCGCTCTCGGCCCAATATTCGTGGGCTTTGTATCGGACAAGTACGATCTGACAACGGGCTTGGTCTGCCTTCCGGCCTTCACTCTCATCGGCAGCCTGCTCTTTTTTATAGGTTCGTTCTTTTACGTACAGGATCGGGCCAAAGCTGAGAAAATCGAGTTGAGCCTTGACAGATAGGCCCCACGAAAAGATGAAGCCCCCACCCATGTTGGTCATGAAGGACATCCACATCGTCCTGGATGCGGATGAGGTGGAGTCGCTGCTGTTCCGCGGCTCGGACACACCGCAGATTAAGGACGACATCCGGACGGCGGTAAACATGGCGGAAGACCTCATCCGGCCCGTCGCTGTCTGCGCATGGGTCGATGTGCTGTCCGTGAGACCGAATTCAGTTGTGGTGTCAGGATCCGCCGGCAGCGGGCCGGTTACCCTCCGCATGGGGCCCCTGGCCGACCTTATGGAAGAAGCTAAACAGGCCCTGGCCGGTGTGGTCTCTATAGGAGCCGAACTGGATGAACAGTGTCGGCGCCTGACCCACTCGGGTGAACCGCTCGCATCGTACTTGCTGGACACCGTGGGCGTTGTCGCGCTGGGCAAAGTTGGGGAAACGATTCACAGACTGGCCGAAACGGAAGCCGAGCGCAGAAACTGGGGAGTGGGACCCAGTCTGGCGCCTGGTTCTCTAGATGGCTGGCCGATTGAGGACCAGGTGAAGCTCTGCTCCCTACTGTCCCTTGACCAAATAGGTGTTCGGTTGAATGACTCGGGCGTCATGGTTCCATTCAAATCCGCGTCTGCGCTGATCGGATCGGGACCGGGTTATTCCTCCCGCTCTGTGGGTTCAACGTGCCGCTTCTGCACGCACGCGCAAACCTGCCGACATAGGTGGGATTCCTGACCCTACTGATGGCTCTTGCGTGACCACACGTCACACATTTGAAACCGCATTGGAATCAGGTTATACTTGGTGTTGCGGACAACGGGGGCCGCTCACAATGGCGAAGAGAAAACTTCGTGTCACAGAAGTCTTGACCGACATCAGAGCCGGCATGGATGATTTTGCTCTGATGCGGAAATACGATCTGTCAACCCACCTGCTGCAAAGTCTTTTCGAGAAGCTGCTTGAAGCGGGCGTGCTGGAGCGAGCCGAGTTCACCCGACGAGAAGCAATTGTTGAAGGATCGGGTGGGCGTCCGGACACCAAAGAGGAACAAACTGAGGCCAAGGAGGGGGCGGTCAGGGAGGAAGAAGCGGACAAGATCACGTTGATGTTCGAGACTATGGAGGGCAATGCTCCAGCGCATATCGGCAGTGTTGAGGCCTCCAACGGGACGCGATTCGGCAAGGGTAAGGAATTATTCACCAAGCCGTATGTTGTTTTTGCAGCCGGAGCTTTGGGAACGTTGCTCATTGTTGTTGCGGTTATGGCGATGTTGTGGTACTCGGGCCAATTCCCCCAAACCGCGATATCGGGGCAGGGCGGGGGTTTTGATGTCAATGCATCCGACCAGGATGGTGTTACGGTATTGATGAGGGCTTCCCTGCATGGCCGCATGGGAGAGGTCAAATTGCTCCTCGACAGAGGAGCGGATGTCAACGCCAAAGACAAAGACGCGGAGACCGCTCTGATGGCCGCGTGTTTCTACGGTCACACGAACGTGGTCAAATTGCTCCTCAATAGAGGAGCGGATGTCAATGCCACAAGTAGATCCGGCTGGACTGCCTTGAAATTCGCTCTTGCAAGGGGTAACAGGCAAGTAGCGGATATCCTGTTAATGTCAGGGGCACGGGAGTAATCGAACCAGCCGGATTCGCATTGCAAAGCGTGCGGCGTAAGTTAACGCCTATGCCCCTAACCCGCGTTTGTCAAATGGGGGTATCCGAAACTACCTGTCTGACGATCTCCAACAATGTGGACAGATCTACGGGCTTATCCACAATCGCATCCACACCGGCTTCGGAGATTTTCTCCTTTTCAGAGGCTTGATCACGCCAACCGGTAAGGATCACGAAAGGTGTCCGTGGGACTCCCGCATCTTGACATATCGTCCGTATCGCCTTTCCGACCTCCCAACCGTTCATTTCAGGCATACCCAGGTCACATATCACCAGATCGAACCTGTTTTTCTCAAAGATTCCGATTCCTTCTTTTCCGGACGCCGCGGAAAAGACAGTGTGATCGTGTTGGGTCAACCAGTTACAGAGCAGACCGGCCAACGCATTCTCGTCGTCTATCACCAGGATGCTGAGTCTTGGTCCGAGATCCGCTTCTGAGGCGGGAGACGCTTCGTCAGGGAGCACGGTGGCCGGCGGAAGCTGAATCGTGAAAACAGAGCCCTCTTCCTCGACACTCTCCACAAAGATCCGGCCTCCATGTTCATGGATTATGGCACGGCTTGTGGCCAGGCCCAGTCCCGTTCCAGTGGAGATCTTCGTGGTGTAGAACGGGTTGAACACCCTGGCCAGATCATTCTTGGGTATGCCGACACCTGTGTCTCGGACGCTCAAGTTTACCCGGTCCTCCCGGATGGTGGTTTGGATTTCTATGTCTCCACCTTCGATGAGGGCCTCAGACGCATTCTTGATGAGATTGACCAACACTTCAAACAATTCACTCTTTTTCCCCTGGACCAGGCACCCGCGTTTCAAGCTCAACTTCAGATTTGTGTGACGGCCTTCCTTTTCGGGGTTCGTCTTCCACCATGGCGCTGACATCTCAGCAGCCTGGTTCACCAGATCCGACAGATCGAAAACGGTTGTCTCTGCGGGGGCCCCGTCTTCTCGCATGCCGGCAAAAGCCTGTAGGCGCTGGACGGTCTCGGCTCCCAACCTGCAAGTGTCCAGTATTTGTTCGAGGGTGGCCCGGCTCTTTGCAAGATTTCCCATCCGGATATTCAATAGCACCAACTGCGCCCCACCCATTACGATCTGGAGCAAGTTGTTGAAGTTGTGGGCGACTCCACCGGCCAGGTCTGAAACGGCCTTGTAACGTTCAGTCTGCAACAGAAGTTGTTCGCCCCGCCTTCGGTCTGTGACATCCATGCAAATGCCTCGGAAACCGCGCACCTCCCCGCTTGAATCCTTCAACAGGGACACTGAAGCCTCGACATTTCTGACTGTGCCGTCTTTTCTTATGAGATCACAAGCAAAGGTGTCGGACGATCTGGACGCGGACGTGTATATCTTTTTGAAAGTCCTGTAAACGTCTCTTGCGGTGGCCTCGTCCATGTAATCCCGGTTATTCATGCCGGTCAATTCAGATCTGGTGTAGCCCAGGATTCTGCACATGGAATCATTAAAGAACACGAAGTTGCCGGCAAGGTCCACCTCGTAGTAGCCCTCTTCGATGTTCTCAATGATGGTCCGGTATTTCTCCTCACTTTCCTGTAGGGCCTCCTCTGAACGTTTGCGGTCCGTAATGTCGTATATGTTTCCCAACGCTGCCGTACGGCCGCCGTAGGTGATGGTCGTGGCCCGGACTTCCACCCATTTGGTCCGCGCATCGCGGTGCAAGACCCGGCACTCATAGTGAGGAGGTATTATTGTTTTGCCGACCGATCTTGCCATGCCTCCACGCTTGACAAAGTCCAAATCATCGGGATGCACCACTTCGTAGAAAGGCTTGCCCAGCATCTCCTCAGGCGTATATCCGAAGATTTCGGCAAACCGGTCGTTCACGTATACTTGCAGGCCGTCCTGATGAACGAATATCCCTGTCAAGGAATTCTCGGTCAGAATCCGATAACGTTCTTCACTCTCCCTTAAGGCCTCCTCAGCCTGTATTCGCGCAATCGCGTTTCCGACCAGTGCGGCTATGGCCTCCAGAGCGTGGCGGCTCTCAGCCGGCACTTCGTCGAGCGTATGGGATGCAACACTCAAACAGGCTATGGGTCGCAGTTCGTGAAGTATGGGCAGCACCGCGATTGCCCGCAATCCTTCAGATTTCGCGCGGCAACTGGAAGGATCGAGCAGATCCGTGTACCTGGTGTAGATCGGCGAGGCGTTCTCTACCAGTCGCGTATGAAGAGAGTCGGCCGGCAAATGGGCGACTCCGCGGACAAACTCATCCGGCAATCCTGTATGAACGGCAAGGTCCAGACAGGAGTCGTCGTTGACGAGATAGACTCCGGCGGAGTCCATGCCGGAAATCTCAAGCGCGGTGTCTATGCACAGGCCTAGTGCTTCGTTCAGGTCAGTGAGCCCGTTTAGTTGAACGCTGAGATCTCTCTGGGCTATCACCAGATTCTCCGCCCGTTGTCGGTCAACAACCTCGGTCTTCAGGCGTTCATTTGCCCCGGACAATTCCAAAGTGCGTTCCTGAACACGCATTTCCAGTTCATCGTGGGTCTCCAGAAGTTCTTCTTCCATCAGCTTCAGTGCGTCAACCTCAACAATGAGACGATCAATGACCCGATTCGATTCAGCCGCCTTCTCTTTCATTGTGAGAAACAAATAGCCCAAAACCGTGCCGCCGATTCCCCCGAAAAACGTTGGTACGGCAACTCCCATCAGTGGAAAGAGATCTATCCCGAGACTCATCCGCTCGAGCACCCCGAGCAGATTCAGAAGAATGACCCCTGCCAAACAGCCTTGAATCAGTTTCAGATTTCCAGCAGCCTTCACGCTCTGTGCCTCCGGCTCCATGATACCCGCGCCCGTTTCCCATTGAATCACAGGCCGGAACCGCTAATCCGGCGGTCCTGGTTCATTATTATCACACCGGCTGAAATAAAAGGAAACGTCTGGTTCGTAGGACTTTGTGATCGGGCCCTGTAACCAGACCTCGGCTCGTTGCACTATAGGGGTAAGAGACACCGAGATCGATCGAGTGTGTGTCTCCCGTGATTATCAGAACCAAGGTTGGAGGATCCAAAATGAATGGAAAGCGAATTCTCGTCGTGTGTGTGTTGACCGCGTTTGTGGCGACCGCTTCAGTAACGGCCTGGGGTTTGCACTCCGGAATCCCCGGAATCGTGGCCAAGAGTGGATGCCTTTTCAACAGTCCTGTAAAGCGTCTGGTTGCCGGGCATGTGGGGAGGCTTCTGGTCCTCAGGTCGGACCTGGACATAACCGATGAACAAAAGGAGAAGGTGTCGGCCCTGGTGAAGAGCCGTCTGGACGAAATCGTGCCCATTGCCAAGACGGTGATCGACAAGCGAAGGGCGTTGCGTGAGGCTGTCCTGAAAGAGCCTGTGGACGAAAAAGCAATACGTTCCGCGGCCCTGGATCTCACCAAGTCAATCGGTGACGCATCGGTACTGGCATCCAGGGTAATTGCCGAGGCTCGGCCCGTGTTGACCGCCAAACAGGTGAAACTCATACGAGACTTTAAAACCGAAGTTGACAAAGCGACACTCGATTGGCTAAACCAACTTGGCAGATAGTGAACTCCTCCCGGATGGATGGAAACGCCTGTTGCGGGATCCGTCCTATCCGGGATCTGCCCGACGTTGCTTTGCAATCGAGACAAGCCGACACTGCGCAACCCGGTAGACTGCCGGCGATCAGAGGACCGGTTTTGCGCACAATGCCACAGGACATGGATACATGACCCCTGAATGTGAGGAACTCGGTGCCAAGACGGCGGTGACAGCGGTGTGTGCCGGAGGGCTGATGAACGAAGCGACACGTTCCCGGGCCGCCATGGCCGACAAAGACATGCGGGACATCCGCCACAGCCTTCAAGGCGATGGTTACGCGTATGCAAGACTAATCGGGCGCTACCAGAACAAAGTGGCCGCCCGCATGCGGCGATTTGCCGGAAACGCGGGGGATCACGAGGAACTTGTGCAGGAAGTGTTTGTACAGGCCTTCCGGAGCCTGGCAAGCTATCGTGGCGAAGCCCCCTTTGAGCATTGGCTTGCCACCATCTCAACCAGAGTCGGATACGGGTTCTGGAAGAACCTCTCCCGTGAACGCTCAACCCATTGGGTTCCCATTGAGGATCTGGATCAACTGGCCGTCACCGAACCTCACGAGATTGATCCCAAATGGGCCGCGGACATTCTCTACCGACTCATGGACAAGTTACCGCCTCGCGACCGGCTCGTCCTGCTGCTCCGTTACGTGGAAGAACACAGTGTGCAGGAGACCGCCGACCTTACCGGCTGGACTCAGACAATGGTCAAAGTTCAGTCGTGGCGAGCGCGACAAAAACTGAAAAAACTCTTTCAGGAATCCGGCCTGGAGGTTTAGCGATGAGCGAATTGGATATTCTTCAAAAACTTGTCTCAACGGCCCGGCGGGAAGAGATCCCCGAGGTCGATGTAACCGCAAGGGTACTTGCGACCCTCTCCGCCCCCGAGGACGACGTGAACCGTCCCCTGGCATGGATCGCAGGCCTATCGTTTGCCGGGGCCCTGCCTGTGACGGCAATGGCCTTCAGCGCTTTGGAGGCCCTGAGGGACCCCTTGGAAGAGATCTTCTCCACTTTCGGAGGATTGATACTATGACTGAACTGAAGTCTGAAATCGGCACACAGGAAGCTGGACCTCTGACTCCACCCAAGAAAAGACGCGGCCGCGCAATAGCGCTCGGTCTGATCATCCTTTTCAGCGGCTTCATGCTGGGCGCGGGATTCACCGTGGTATTCTTCAAACACGTGGTTGACATGATCCACACTCCGGGTGAAGCCCCCAAACGCATTACCAAACGCATGCAGCGCAAGTTGGGCCTTACGGACGAACAGGCTGCAAAGATGCGAGCCATTCTCACGGAACGCCAAAAGGACCTTCTGGCAATATTCCACGAAGTACAACCAAGACTGCAGGACCAGTTCAAGCGTACGCGTGATGAAGTGGCGGCAATCCTTAACTCGGAGCAGGCAAAGCAGTGGCTGGAGCGGTTCGATCACATGTGGCAAAAGTGGCATCACATTACCCAGCCTGAAAGAGAGCAACCCGAGTGACAGACGGGACATTCCGCATAATTTCGTGAGCCATACCAACTTCCATGCCTAGAAACAAAGGCACAACGAAGTATGAAAGTCTTGGGGCAGCTTGTCCGCGGCTTCGCCCCGGATGAGGCCGGCGATACTGCAAATACCTTAAGAATCCAGTCATCTTTGGAGGGGAGACTCATCTCCCCTCCAAACCACCCCATACGTAGACCCGATCGCTGTGCTTAAGACAAAGGGACTTTCATAGGAACGTACATGCCTGAAATTACAGGCACAACGAAGTATGAAAGTCTTTTCCGTTGTTCAATGGTCCGGGGCTTCGCCTCGGACTGGCGCGTCAAGAGCGCGCACGCTGCGCATGGACTTGGAGGGGAGGCCCTAGCCGGGCA
>CAZGNL010000136.1:0-15200 GCA_964527475.1 uncultured Syntrophaceae bacterium | reverse complement strand
GTGGAGAAGAAGGCGTTGGAAAACACTCGCCTCATGAGCACGTCCATCGAGGACTATAACCCCGACGGACATTTCGACAAGGTTATCAGTTCCTTCATGATCCCTCACATCAAACCTCATCTCAGACCGGCAATTTATTCGTACATGTTCACTTTTCTTAAGCCGGGCGGGACAGTCGCCTTGTTCGGTTCCCGTGGAGAAGTATGCGATGTGTACGAGACTCGCGAAGAAATCGAAGAAAACCTTTCTCGCTGCGGCTTTGAAGACCTGCAAATCTACGATGTTTATGATATCTACCGCATAGCCGTCGCTACGAAGCCACTCGACAAGTAGCCCCGGCCCGGAAGCCGTTCCCGGAAGAACTATAAATCCCCCTGAACAGAACCTCTGTTCAGGGGGACCTGGTTTCCCCGACTCTTACGACGGGTCGGGGGGGATTGTGGCAGACCCGGCGAATACCATCCGTTTGGCCGTGAGATGATCAATCGGGGAGGCCTACCTAATACCGGTCTGCGCTCAAAGCTATGATTCCGAGTTCCACGGAGTCCCCAATTCCCCCCCCCCTCTTTTTCAAAAAGGGTGGGGGGCGGGTTGTCAGCGAGTGGGAGCCGGCCTGCAATCAGGCGTAGATTTGGACTACGCCTAAGGGCTTGTCTGAAAATAAACCTCTCAATTCCCACAGTGCCGTCACCCCGGCGAAAGCCGGGGTCCAGAAAGTCTTGAAGAAGCCTGGATTCCGGCTTTCGCCGGAATGACGGTAATAAGTTCCGGGAAGGGTTCAGGATTCATAGGTTGTAGCGCTCATCTCGGGACGAACCCTAAGAACCGCATCAGCCGTCTAGAAATCAGGCGTGAGCACGATTCGTTTGGTCAGAGTCCCACTGTGAGCGTCTTCAAAGGCCTGCCCTATGGTTGACATGGGTCGGGTCTCGAGAAGCGAGTCGATCTCAACGCGTCCGGACTGAACCATCTCCAACACCGGTGGATAGTACTTGGGCAAGCAGCCCCACGTGCCGATGATATCCGCATCAAAGGCCATGAGCCGTGACATCATATACGTGTTCTTTTGCATTCCAAAGCCGACTACGAGCAACTTTCCGATAAAGCCCAACAGGCCCAGAGCCAGGTCCTGTGACGCGCCCACGCCGGTACACTCAAAGATCTTCCAGCCCACATTGTGTCTGGCGCCGGCTTCTTTGGCTATGGCCTTGAATTCACCCTGGATCTCTTTGAAATCCTTATCACGGGTGTTTATGACGTGATCCACTCCCAAACCGAGGGCCCGATCGAGCTTTTCCTGGCTTCGCCCCATTCCGATGATGGGCTTGGCCCCCATGGCCTTGGCCACCTGTCCCATGTACACTCCGACCCCACCGGTTACGCCGGTGATCAGCACAGGGTCACCTTCGGTCAGTTCGGCCCTCATGGCCGCCTGATACGGAGTAGTGGCCGCGTCCGCAATAACTGCGTAGTTCTCAAGAGGCCGACCCTTCAGATCTTCGATCACGCAAAGGTCTTCCGCGGGCACGGGAATATGGCTTGAAAATCCCCCGTACATACCGAGGGAATTGCCGGGCATCTTCTGCGCCAGACACCTGTTGCCCCTCCCTTTTGCGCATATGTCGCAATTGTTGCAGGGCATCACAGCGGGAATGATGACGTTCTTGCCGATCCAGGAGCTTTCCCCTGCCACAACGGTCCCGGCTATCTCGTGACCGAGCGTGAGCGGGGGGGTTGTCACAGTGGGAACACCGTCATAGAAGTATGACAGGTCAGTGTGACACACACCGCATCCGGCCACTTCAACTAGAACCTCACCGGGCCCCAGTTCGGGAACGGGAATCTCCGTCTTTTGAAGCTCACCTGGAGCCGTAATTTTCTTGGCCTCCTTGTCGTACGTGGGGCCTTTTACCATTTGCCAAGTTTGAATCTTGTCCGGAACGCTCACCGGCCTACCTCCTGTTCGTGTGATAAACGTGCGTCCCCGCGAAAGAGGGGACGAAGAGATACATCATATGGGAATAGTGGAACCTCCCAAAAATCGACATTGTACCATATTAGTCCGAGGATCTTACTGTCAAGGGAAATCGCAGAATCCGGGGTAACCCCTCAGTCATTCGAGGGGCTCCCGGTAGATGTCATTGCGAGCGGAGCAAAGCAATCTCCTGCGTGCTGAATATGGGGATTGCTCCGTCGTTTCTCTCCTCGCAATGACATACGCCAGGAGACGATCTGCCCCATGTGACTGAGGGAATACGAATCCGGGGGGCGTCGCGAATCAGATTCCAGGTCAGCGCACAGACAGCGTCCGCGGCACAGTTCCCGAGGCGGATCATGGGGGGAATCGGAATTCCAGGTTGAAAACCTAACGATGTGCCGACCGGTCAGTAGTTCGCGATATAATCGTCGAATGCTCTCATAATGGAGCCGGTGACAGGACCGGGCCGGCCGTCTCCGATCGTGGTTTCATCTATCCTGCGTACCGGCAAGACGGCTCTCGTGGTAGACGCAATGAAGCACTCCCCCATCTCTGAGAGTTGATCCAGACGCACCGGAGCTTCCCTTACTCTTGCCGGGGCGCCGTCCGCGAGTATCTCCAGCACTGCACGGCGGGTGACGCTGTCGAGGATCCTACCGTCAAGAGGTGGAGTCACCACTTCTCTTCCGGCATCCACGAAGAAGACGGTAAATGTTGAGCCTTCGAGAATCGTTTGCCGATCATTGGGATCCACGAACAACACCTCGTACGCGTCATGTTCAGGCGCCACAGTCTGGTGGCCGACTATGGCGCCCACGTAGTTGAGCAGCTTGACTTGCGCGCACATTCGCTGGAAACGAAATGTCGCCAGAACCACTCCGTTCTCATACAGTTCCGGCAAAGGGACCACAAGCGGCCGGACGGCCACATAGAGGTGCGCCCCTTTGCCGGACTGTTTCATGGTATCGCCGATGAGGCCGCCGCTGAAGACGATTTCCAGAAGAAGATCACCGGTTCCGGAAATCCGCAAGTTCTTTTCGACGATTTCATGAACCAGGCTTCGAAGCCGTTCCACTGAAAGCGGGGGCTTCATGTGAATTCCGGCCGCAGAGTCGAAAAGCCTGCCAAGATGGTCTTCCAACCTGAAGACCTTACCGTCGACCGTGCGACACGCGGTGAATACTCGGTATCCTCGAATCGTCCCGCTCACGTCGTCGATGAACGGAAAGGTCAATTCAGAGGTTTCTACGTATCTGTCACGCTGATAGGAGAGAATGCTCTTGACCTCCTGTTGGACAAAACTCCTGTCGCTGACCCACCATCCAAGAGGGCGACGCATGCGTAGCCCCTACAATCGATCCCCGGTTAGTCTCGGGTGTTCATGCTATAGTGTCACGCATTGAAAATGGGTTCTACGGCCCGAACCCCCTCACCCTAACCCTCTCCCGCCAGGGGAGAGGGGACTCAACCCCCCTCCCTTGACGGGAGGGGTAGGGGTAGGGTGATCGCGGCGCCGAATATCAATCGCATCACCATACGTTAGGCCCTTTGATTGAGGCACGCGACTTCCCTGGAGATTTTATGCGGTTTTTCCGCAACACTTCTTGTATTTCTTTCCTGATCCGCAGGGGCAAGGAGCATTGCGACCCACTTTCTCAGTCTTGCGTCTCACTGTGGCGGGAGCAGCGTCTCCGCCTCCCAGGTCGCCCCGTGACATGACCATCTCCTGGTCCCTGGCGTATTCCATTTCACTGAGATCTTCGTGAGCCTCGATTCTCACCAGGAACAGATTCCTGACCGTCTCTTCTTTGATGCGGAAATTCATATCGAGGAAAAGATCGTACCCCTCTTTCTGATACTCCTTCAGGGGATCTCGCTGACCATAGCCCCTGAGCCCGATTCCCTCTTTGAGGTGATCCATGCTGAGCAGGTGGTCCTTCCACTGCATGTCCACGGCCTGGAGCATGACGAACTTCTCCAGATCCCTCATGATTTCCGGTGTTATTTCCCGTTCTTTGTCATCAAATCGCCTGGCGACCTTATCCATCACATGTTCGGTGATACCGACCAGGTTTTGGTCTTCCTCGGGCAAGGAATCAAAAAGGAAGCGAACCGCGAACGTGCCCCATAGTGTATCTGTCAGGGCTCCGATGTCCCAGTCCTCGTACTGTTTATGCTCATCAATGAACCGGTCGACGGCGTCTTGCGCGACTTCCTCGACCATATCCCTGACCGTGTCCGTCAGGTCGTCATCTCCGAGTATCAAGCGGCGTTGTGAATAGATCACCTCCCGCTGTTTGTTCATAACGTCATCGAATTCCAGGAGATGTTTCCGGATGTCGAAGTTGTGCGCCTCAACCTTCTTCTGGGCATTCTCTATGGCCCGAGTGGTATATTTGTGTTCAATAGGCTCGCCTTCGGCCATGCCCACCCGCTCCATTATCATCTTTACCCGATCCCCGCCGAAGATCCGCATCAGGTCGTCTTCAAGACTCAGGTAGAATCGACTGGAACCCGGATCGCCCTGACGCCCCGATCTTCCCCGCAGCTGATTGTCGATCCTGCGAGATTCATGGCGTTCGGTCCCAAGTATGTGCAGCCCGCCAGCCTCGATGACCGCCTCTTTCTCTTGGGCGCACTTTTCCTTTAGCTCCTCAACCAGGGCCTCGAATTCCTCTGATTCCTCGCCTTTCTTGGCTCTATTTCGAGCCATGAAAACCGGGTTTCCACCGAGCACTATGTCCGTGCCTCGGCCCGCCATGTTCGTGGAAATGGTCACACCCTTGAAGCGTCCGGCCTGAGCCACTATGTCGGCTTCACCCGCGTGATTCTTTGCGTTCAGGACTTTGTGCGGAATCCCCAGCTTCTTCAATCGCTGGGCAAGATACTCTGATTTTTCGATGGAGATGGTTCCCACCAGGGCAGGTTGACCCTTGTGGTACAGATCCCTTATCTCCTGGATAACGGCATCGAATTTCTCTTTCTCGGTCTTGTAGATCACGTCAGGCTTGTCATCGCGTATCATCGGAAGATTCGTCGGGATTACCATCACCTCAAGACTGTAGATCTTCTTGAACTCTACGGCTTCGGTATCGGCTGTGCCGGTCATTCCGGCAAGTTTGTTGTACATTCGGAAGTAGTTCTGGAAGGTGATGGTAGCCAGGGTCTGGTTTTCATTCTCTATGGTAACGCTCTCTTTTGCCTCCAGGGCCTGGTGGAGCCCGTCCGAATAGCGTCTTCCCGGCATGAGCCTACCGGTGAATTCATCGACAATGATTACCTGTCCGTCTTTGACAATATAGTCCACATCCTTTTGAAAAAGGGTGTGGGCCTTGAGGGCCTGGTTGACGTGGTGCAAGGTTTCCATCTGAGACGGGTCATACAGGTTGGGAGAGTTGAGCGCCTTTTCTACGCGAGAGACCCCGTCTTCAGTGAGCACAACGCTCCGAGCTTTCTCATCTATTGTATAATGTTGCTCTTTTTTGAGCCCTGGAATGACCCTGTTGATCTTGTAGTACTTGTCTGTATTCTCATCGGTGGGTCCTGAGATGATCAGCGGAGTCCTCGCCTCGTCGACGAGTATGCAGTCCACCTCGTCCACAATCGCGTAGTTAAGTTCCCGCTGCACATATTCTTCTACGGCAAATTTCATATTGTCCCGCAGATAGTCAAAACCGAACTCATTGTTGGTCCCGTACGACACATCGCAATTGTAGGCCTCCCCTCGCACATCGTCGTCCTGGTCGTGAACTATCACGCCCACAGAGAGCCCCAGGAAAGTGTAGATTGCGCCCATCCACTCGGCATCCCGTTTCGCCAAATAGTCGTTGACCGTCACCACATGGACGCCCTTTCCGGTCAAGCTGTTAAGGTACACCGGCAGAGTAGCCGCCAGCGTCTTGCCTTCACCGGTCTTCATCTCCGATATCTTGCCATAATGGAGGGCGATTCCGCCGATAAGCTGGACATCGAAATGTCGCATCTGCAGGGTCCGAATCGACGCTTCCCGTACCAGGGCAAAGGCCTCGGGCAGCAGATCGTCAAGATCTTCACCGTTGTTCAGTCTTTCCTTGAACTCGACGGTCTTGGCCCTCATCTGCTCGTCGGTTAGAGCCTGCATCGAGGGTTCGAGTTCGTTTATCGCGGCCACAACGGGTTCCAGCTTCTTAAGCTCTCGTTCGTTCTGGCTTCCAAACAGCTTTCTTGCAATTACCCCCAACATGGAGATACCTCTCATCCAGGCGGTCAATGCGCCCTTCCTCCGGAAGGTCGTGGCCTCGGAGGTCGACCTGAATTCAGTTTCATTTATGACACGAGCGTAACAATATTCCTGTTCCAGTAGACAATGTGGAAACGATTTGGTTCACCGGCTCGGCCCGATCCGTCACAGATACTCCGAATCGATGAAGCTAAAAATATTCGGCCTCCCGTCTACATTTCAACCATTTAGACGGCCCTCGGCCCCTCTTACTGTCGCTGGAATCTCTATCACAGCCCCCTGCGGGTGTCAACAGGACTTGACCGGCATAGCCATTCATACCAATGCTCTTTCGGAGAGGGAACCTATGGCTCAAAGCCGAAACGGAGAAATCGCCTCATTCGCCCCTTTCTCAAAAGGGGGGAACGTGGAGATTCCCTTGGCTCCCATTTCGGACCACAAGTTAATCGTTTCAATGCGAATCAGTATAGGGCGCTATGAGCCTGCCGTGTACTGGGGTCGTCCCCATGGCTGAATGCTCACGACATCTTGGCAATCCTTCAGTTTTGCGGGGCGGATCCACTCATCGAGTGTGTCATTGCGAGGAGTGAAACGAAGAAGCAATCCCCGGACTTGGAGCGCAGGAGATTGCTTCGCTGCGCTCGCAATGACACCCTGCCGGTGCCCCCAATGACTGAATGCTTCCCACGCTTGGTAACCATTCACTTAAGAGCGGCTGACGGGAACGACCACGTTCCTGCGTTTGGCGCATGGCAAGAGGCCGCACACTCAGGTGCGCGCCGTACACTCTGCCCCACGACGAATCTGGGCCCGGACGTAAGGGCAGACCTATGTGTCCGCCCTCCCTGTTGCCCCCCGTAAGTGGATGCTCACCACGCTTGAGCAATTTCCGTTGCCACGGATTGCCTGTCATGGTACCTTGTTGGAGAGGAACTTGTTCCAAGAATTCCGCAGGAGGGTGTTATGGAAAAATCTGACGAGATCAAGCAGGCGATTGCAGACCTGATGGACAATCTGGGGGATATCGGATCCTTCATGCTAGGGGAAGCCAGGTCCTTCCTGCGAAAGGGCACGGGAGCTTCCAAAGAAGAGTTTATGGAAGCAGTGGACAAGGCTGCAAAAGTTATGATGCAATCAGGCAAGTTGGCCCGTGAGGATGTGGAGAGAACCGCCAAGAGGATCAAGGATTCCTGGGAACTGCTCGACAAGGAGAAGGACCTCGACTGGAGTAAGTTTCTTGATGATGTGAGGTCCAATCTGTCGAACATCGGCGATCTCACGGAGGACACCTTTGAACGTTGCGTGAACCAGGCCCGGGATGGCTTGGACAAGCAATGGAGTGCCATGGGACGACTTGGAGAGGATCACCTGAAACGCGTGCAGGAACAGAGTGAGGAAATGGCCGAATCCTTCAGGGGCCAGTGGGGAACATTTTGGGACCATATGGAAAAGACAGGCAAGAAAGTCGATCGGGCTGTTGATGCCGCGTGGGATGAAATCAAGAAAAAGACCGATTGATTAGGCCCTGTTGCAGACGCGTCGGCAGTATGGTGTGGCTTCGGATGCCGAAAGAATGAAGCAAAGGTCCGGCATGCTGATTGTGGGACTGAACCGGTGGAATAGCATCAGGCAAGAGTACGGTCGATCGAATGCTCGATGATGCCGGTATACCGGTGATCTGTGCAGACGAACCGCCCCACGAAGTGGTAAAGCCCGACTCCCCGGCTTTCAAGGAAATCAGAGAGGACTTCGGCGTTGAAGTCTTTGATGAAGACGGAGGACTTGACCGGGTTGCTATGGGCAACGTATTGTTCCATGATAAGGTCAAGAGGCAGACTCCGGAATCGATCATCCACCGCCTTGAACTGCTCGCAGGAGAGATGGAGAGTGGAACAGTCCTCAACAGGTGAAACATGAACGGCAGTCAGATAGGGTTCTTTATCGGTATCGCCTTCTGGGTGGCAATATTCCTTTTCTGGTGCTGGAGAACCTATCCGGACAGAGCAAGAAAGCTCCTGGGAATCGACAGGCTCAGATTTCAATGGCGTCGTCCCAGGAGAGTGGTCCGCTCGGCCCCCGGGAAGGCAAAGGGCAACGGTCCCAAAGATTTCAAGAACCTCGTACATACGGTGGAGTCTGTGTGTGCGCGGGACAGCTTCTATGCGTCCGATGCCGCCTCCCTGGTTGAAGCTGTGATGCAACTGATGGAAATCGAGGCTGCCAGTGGCCAGATATGGGAGGCGTACGCGCTGGATTCGCTGGAACGCGCGAGTATCATCTGCGACGAATGTGGCGTAGAGGTGGACAAGACCGTAAGAAAGACCGGAGTTAGGATTCGGTGCAAGAAGTGCGAAAAGTGGCTGGCACTGAGAAACTCCAAGGTTACAGTTATAGACCCGAACCGGCAGGACCTGGAAGACTGGGAGACCCCACAGAAACACTGAACCCGGGTCATGGCGCCGGCGCCGCGAGAAGGGACCGACTTTCGGAAGGAGGGCGATCATGCGTTGGTTCATTATAGTCTTCGCTACAATCTTTGCTGTGATCTTCATTGGTGGAGCAATTGACATCGGCGGAAAGCCCATATTCGGGCACATTGATACAGTGCTGGGAACTACGGCCCTCATGGGTTTACACCAAGGCACCTTTTTTATCTTGTATAGAGGTGAAGGCACGATCGGCGACGGCCTGGATCAGACCGAGGATGATGTGAAGGAATTTTCCGAACGTCCCTTGGGATTCGACAAGGCTGAGACCTATCGCAAACTGGATAAGGCCTCGGATTACTAGTACATGGTTTCCCAAGTACCGTTCCAATGGTTAATGCGGCAAATTCCCTTGCTCTCACGCCCCGGCGTATAGGTATTAACTTAGACCGTGCAGGCGAGATGTTCCGGAGGGACTAGCCGTCTGTTCACCAGGTTGGCGCTCATGTACCCTCCCGTCGAAGACGGGGTCCGAGAATCCTCTCCCCAGGCGCGGGGGGGTAAGGTTAGGGGTTCCAGCCGCAGAACCATTTTTCAATGCGTGGCACTATAGATGAAGAAACGATCATGGATAGACATAGAGGCGGAAAGACTCAACGAGGGCATCGTCCGTAAGATGATCTGGGGGGCAAAGATCATGGTTGCGAGACTGGAACTGGAGCCGAATGCTGCTGTTCAGCTTCACGAACACGCGTCTGAACAGATCACCACGGTCCAAGAAGGCACGATAACTCTCTCCTTCGCGGAAGGTGAAGACGTGACCCTGGGCAAGGGCGAAATGCTCGTGATTCCCTCCTCAGTACCGCACGGAGCTAAGTCGGGGCCCGATGGATGCGTTGTCCATGATCTTTTCTCTCCGATCCGTGAGGACTTCATAAGCGGGACCGCAACGTATTTCTCAGAAGCCGACAAAGAAACCAATCAGGTAGGACAACAGGCCCATGACGAGGCGGGAAACGAAGAGACGTGCCGCCGCTTGCTGGAGATTCTACGGGACGCGGGCACAGAGGCCACCTTGGAACAGGTAAAGGACGTTCCCCTGGATATTCTTGCTCGGTACATCTACGAAAAGGAAATGGCGAGCATGGGCCGGCTGCGCCGGGCATTGGGAATGGACAAGAAGCAGGCAAAGGCGATGCTGCGGGAATGGAAACACGGCGACGATCACAGTGAATCGAGTTACCAAAAGATGAAGCAAAGGATGGTGATCCTGCCGTGGGAAAAGGCGCCCTCCTGATGCGGAGTTTGCGGTTGGGGGCGGGTCACCCGGCCGAGCCGAACAAGGCCGGGGGTGGTGGGTCACCTCAAACACTGCTTCTTTCAAGCTCTACAGGGAATCGCAATGGACCCGACAAAGATTGGGAAGATCAAGCTGGCGGTGAAGAACCATTTTGATGAGAGCCCGGATCATTACCAGTCGTTCGAAGACAATTACGGGTTTTTCCGAGATCTCAATGAAGCATTGGTTTCACGGATGCGCTTGCCTGAACAGGCTCGCATACTTGATGTGGGGTGCGGGACCGGCGCCAGTTGCCGGCAGATAGCGAAGTCGGTTCCGGGGTGCAACGTCTGGGGCCTGGACATCTCTTCGGCCATGATTGAGAAGGCCGGAAAACTCACCGGTGAATCGGACCGGGTGGTCTATGTGGAGGGAGACGCTGCTAAGCTTACAGACCATTTCGACTTTAGCTTTGATGCCATAATCTACAGTGCGTCCATCTTCCTTGTGCCGGACTATGAGGAGAGTCTGCGGCAGGCCCGGGATCTACTCGGTAAGGGCGGAACAGTGGGCTTGACGTTCATGGAAGGTCTCTTTGACGAGGACGGGAACAATGCAGTGGAGCGAGCGGAGCGGGATGGAAATCTTGGAGTCAGCCTGAAACGGCCGGTGAAGAGTGTCGAGTTTCAGTCTGTTTTCGCAAGGATGTTCCCTGACCACGACTCGTGGGTCGAGGACTTCCGCCTCCCTGACGAGGTCATCAAGGATTTCTTTTCGGTCCCGGCCATGTCCGCCGGCCTTTTCCCCGGAATGGGGTACCCGGCCAGGGTCCGGAAGGTTGAAAGACTGTTTCAACTCTTGGCGGACTCACCAATTGTCTTCCGATGGCGCCTTATGACAGGAAACAGGGAATAGGGACCGTGAAGCAAATCCACCAACGCGGACCACGGCATGGACCCAACCAAGTCTTGAAGAAAGTGAAGGTCGGACGTGTTTCTGCCCAAGATAGATGAGGAAAAGTGTAAGCAGCGCGGGGAATGCTTTCGCACGTGTCCGGAAGATGTGTTTGACATGAATGACGGATCGGTCACTCTGGAAAGGCCCGGTGACTGCTCCGGCTGCGAGGCGTGCGTAGTGCTCTGCCCTGAAGCGGCTGTTCAGGTTGAGGAAATCTGATACCATTTCGCGAATACTATTGTAATTCCGGTTTGCCGCGAGAGAGGTCCGTGTCAGCAAGCAGTCCGTGGCTTCGCCTCGGACATACCCATTAGGAGCGCGCCGGCTGCGCCTGGATTCAAAGGGGGAGACCATCTCCCCCTTCGAGCATCCCCCATCGTAGGCCCCGAGATTTTACTTGTTAGATGGCGAAGCGGTATGATATCGCTCGGCGTGGAATTGCTTTTGGGCGCGCTCGAACACTCTTCGGTATGAGGCTGTCACGGAATGGAATGGAGTGGAGAGGGGATTCGGTTCCCGGACTGCGGCACTATGAGGAGGGTACCACATGCCGATGGATTTCATCGACCAGGCAAAGCTCGGAAATAATCAATGGTGGCGCTATTTTCTGAGCATTCTATTGGTTGTCTTGGGCGGCTTGTTCATGAATATTGTCTTGGGCTTTGCCATCGGCATCTGGATAGCCCTTGACAACAACCCCAATACAGGGATCGACTCATCGACCTCCATGATCCTGGGGCTTGACCCTTTTGTCCATTACATCCTGCTCGCCATGACCGTCATCGGAGGAATGCTGGGCCTGCTCGCTGCCGTTCGTTTCATTCACAAACGGCGAATCTTGAGCCTCGTCACTCCGTCCCAACAGATCAACTGGAAGAGAGTGGGCTTGGGCTTCGGTCTGTTTCTCGGCCTTATCTCCGTGTCGAGTGCCGTGGAGTACCTGTTTGCCGCCGGTGAGTTCGGGCTGACGCAGAACCCCGGACGCATGCTCGCGCTCGCTCCTGTTGTTTTGATACTCACCCCCCTTGAGACAACTTCTCAGGAACTGCTCTTTCGAGGGTACCTGCTTCAGGCAATGGGCCTTTTCACCAGGAGGATCTCACTTCTCTCTACCATGTCGGCTTTGATTTTTACAGCTGTGCACCTGCGCAATCCGGAAATGGCATTGGCCCCTCTGACCATGACGGCATATTACTTCTTCGTCGGCTTCTTCTTGGCCCTTGTGACCTTGAGGACAAATAGCTTGGAGTTGGCCATCGGTATTCACGCGGCGGTAAATCTGTTCGCAGCCCTGGTGGTCAACTATTCGGAATCGGTTCTAAGAACCGAGTCACTCTTTTTTGTCACGAAGTGGGATCCCGCGTTTGCCCTGGGTTCCTTCATCTTCCTGGCCGGTGTTTTTTGGGTGATCCTTAGGCTGCATGACAAAGGAGCATGGACGACGGACCCTGACGTTGAGCCGTGACTCCAGGCGGATTGTGGCCGATGACCGGTAAATGGTCACTCCACGAAAGGAGACGGAGCATATGCAACGAAAGATTGGATGGGGATTGATAGCGGCTCTGCTTGTGATTGCCACCCCTGGCTTCGCGGCAAGAACTTTGTCGCAGCCGGAGGCCGAGGTGAAGGCCGCTGTTGAGGCACACGTAAAGGCATACAACAAGAAGGACCTCACAGCCATTATGGCCGGCATGGCGCGCATCCCAATGCTGGTCCAGGTGGGAAACGGTCCCAAAGACCGTCGCGTCGGTGTGGGACAAACAAGGGCCCACTATGAATGGGCCTTCAAAGAGCGGTCCGTAGCCATTCATGTCAGTGAGATTATGGTAGGCGCAAGCGGGAGTGTGGGCTGGTTCGCGGCCTACTGCGATGTCAAAGCCGGCAAAGGAGAGGAACAACGCTCCGTACCGGCCAACTGGACGGGGGTCCTTGAAAAGCGCGATGGAAAGTGGCTTTTCATATTGTCCCACTACTCCTATCCTGTGACGGGATCCAAAGCTCGTTTAGATCTTCGCTAGGAGGCTGTTGGTTAACCCGCTACATCGGTGGAATCGAACCACTGTCTCAATAGCCCGTGGCGTCACTGCTGGGGCCTGGAAAGGAAGCCACATGTCGGAAGTTACATATACTCTTGACCGGGATTCAGGAATCGCCACGCTGGTAATCGACACTGCGGGGTCTGTGAACACAATCGGGGGACGCTTCCTGACAGATATGGAATCAGCTATGACTCGTGCCGATAGGGATCAGGTTAAGGGAGTGATCCTTGCCTCGGCCAAGAAAAGGAGCTTCTTGGACGGCGCGAATCTGCAGGAGGTCGTGATTGAGGGCACACCTCAAACCGCGCGAGTATTCTTGAGCAGATTTCACGACGTGTGCGCCGGGCTTGCCCAAAGCCCTTTCCCCGTGGTCGCTGTGCTCGCGGGCCAAACAGCTTTGGGAGGTGGGTTCGAGCTATTGCTTTGGGCCTGCGACCATGTTTTCGCGTCATCGGGATCAAAGATGGGATTGCCCGAGGTCAACGTGGGCCTTTTTCCGGCGGGCGGTGGAACCCAGACGCTCAAGAGGGTAGTGGGGTTCAAGGCGGCCGTTCAAATGATAACCACCGCAAGGGTCGGTCCGGCTGAAGCGTTCGTCCCGAGCGGAATGGTTACCGTTTGCGAGCTTGCCGACCTCGAATCCCGGGCCGTGGCCTGGCTCCGGGCGCATCAGGGAATTGTCAACCGCAACTATGATCCCGGTTTTCGTGAACCGGGCGGCCTCTCCGACGAGGAAGCGCAAGAGGTGATCGGCAAGGCCAGGTCAAGGTTCACCCTGTCGCCTTGCAGGCCCTATTTCCAAGCCGCGATAGATTCGCTGGAAGCCGGTTTGAAGCTGCCCTTCCAGGAAGCAACAGACAATGAGATTGATCTGGTGGTCCCGCTCGTGGAATCTCCCTACACGCGCAACAAAGTTGATTTCTTTTATCTTTTCACAAAGCAAGGGCCCAGATTGGCCCAGGTTGATCTGAAGCGGGCGGTCAAGACGGATCGGCTGGCCGTGATCGGCGCGGGCCTGATGGGGCAGGGGATTGCCCAGGTTGCCGCGGACCGTGGCATGAAAGTTCTCCTGGTTGACGTAGACGAACCCGCGTGCCGCCGCGGAGTTGATAGGATCGACAAGGCCCTTTCCCAACTGGTGGAGAAGGGGCGATGGCCGGCTCGGCGCAAGGACGCGGTGATGTCGAACATTGACTGGACCGCGGATTATGGGAGACTCGAGCGTATCCCGCTTGTCATAGAGTCTGTGTTTGAAGATGTTCCCCTGAAGCGCAAGGTCCTTGCTCAAGTGCAGGAAGTCAACCCCGACACCATTTTCGCGTCCAACACGTCCACGATTCCTATGGCCGAGATTTCCCAAGGATCTGCCAGGCCTGAGCAGGTAGTGGGGATGCACTATTTCACACCAGTGCCTCTTATGCCGCTGTTGGAGGTGGTCCAGGGGGCGGAGACCGGCGCCGCCGCTGTGGCCTCGGCAGTGACGTGCGGCAGGGCAATGGGCAAGACGGTCATCCTGGTTGGAGACGGCCCGGGATTCTACACCAGTCGCACGTTCGGCTCCTATGTCATGAACGGTTTCAGGCTGGCCGAGAGGGGCATTTCCCCTTGGGATGTGGACCTCATGGCCATGGAGGCGGGATTCCTGCAAGGTCCGCTTCGCGTATACGGCATGACAGGGGGCTCTGTGGTATACCACGCAACCAAGCTGGTGGAAAGGCACTTCCCCGAAAGGTTGAGAGTGCCGGAAAGCCTGGCCCGCGTGTATGCCGCTGGGTACGTGGGCGCGGGCAAGCCCAGCTTTTATCTGGACCCGAAAAAGATGATCCCTGACGAATCCGTGCTGGAGCACATTGTGCGGATCGGCGGAATCCCTACTCCAACCAAAGATGAGGCCCAGGACATTCTGCTCCTGGGAATGGCCAATGAGGCGTTCTGGTGTTTGAGCGACGGAGTGGTCCGGGATTACGCGGACATGGATATCGGCGCCGTTCTTGGGGTTGGTTTCCCCGACTGTTGGCACGGTCCCGCCAGGTTGGTCAGCCTACGTGGTGTCAAGGAATCAAAAGCGAGATTGGAGGATCTGGCCGACAGGTTTCATCTACCGGGGCTGGCGCCCGCGCCGGAGTTTGAGCGCCTGATCGCCCGCGGTCTGGATTCTTCGTTAATCTAATGGTAAGCAGGTTCCGAGGAATGGCGCAGAAGATTACAGACCTCCATGCCTCAACAAATCGAGGCACAACGAAACATGAAGGCGCCGCCAAAGCGACGGATCCCAGCCGTAGGGGCGTAGCATGCTACGCCC
>CAZGNL010000135.1:0-15214 GCA_964527475.1 uncultured Syntrophaceae bacterium | reverse complement strand
CGTACGGCGCGTAGCATGCTACGCGCCGTACGAAGACCTACCCACGAGACAGAGGCTTACGATGACGGTTCGCCGATTCTTGACAGTTTTCGCATCCTCTGCTAATTACTGGCAAACCGGTAAACTCTGTGTAGTCGCCGGGTCTCAACGGACAGGAGGACAGCCATGTCGAGCAGACACACGAACCCGCGCCATCGAAGGCTGATGATATGCCTGATCCTGCTCCTGATATTTTCTCCTGTATACCCCGCACTGGCGGATGACTGCAAGAGGATCCAGAACATCCTGGTGCTGTTCGACGCTTCGGGATTCATGAAAGGGACAGAGCGGTTCAAGTTCCTTCGCAAGCAGATGAGCTTTTTCGATAGGGCCATGCCGGTGACCAGGGACGGTTTTTTCAACGTAGGTCTGCGCCATTACGGTCTACGTGTCGGCATGGGATGTAACAGCACCGAGAGCATCCTTGCGCTGTCGCCGTGGGACCCGGAGCGGTTTGTCAATTCCATTCCCGAATCCGTATCCTACGGGACCAGCGCACTCTCAGCGGGGTTGAGGGGCGCGGCTGAAGATGTGGCGGGCGCATCGGGAAAGACCGCTATTCTGGTCATTGGCGGAGGGCTTGAGTCCTGCAAGTCGGATCCGCTGAAGATCGCGGACCAAATCGCGTTCAACAACCCCAACGTGGAGATTCACACGTTTCAGATAGGCAAAGATCAGGAAGGCCGATTCTTTCTCAAGGGCATTGCCAAGCGGGCACGAGGAACCTACCATGCAGTAACCGACATCAACTCGCCCGGTTCCTGGCATCGTTGGATGAAAAGGAACCTGGTGGAACCCTGCAGAGCGCCTGCGCAGCCGCCGGCGGCTGTAGAGGCCCCGAGTTTTGGGAACGTCGCCTTTGACAACAACAGCTTTTCGGTAAAATCCAAGGACCCTTTGACCGATGCGCGGAACCAGAAAGCGCTGGCAGGCGTGGCCAGAGATCTTTTGCGGAATCCTTCCAATCGCCTGGTTCTTCACGGATACACGGACGGAAAAGGAAACGTGTCGTACAATCTCAAGCTCTCCAAGAAAAGGGCTGAGGCTGTTGCCCAGTTTCTCAATGCAACCTTTGGAATTCCCGTTGAGCGCATGGCTTTCGTAGCCCACGGTCCGGAGGGAGCGGCCTCACAATCGACGGCCCGGGGCAAGCCGGGCAGGAGGGTGGAATTCGAGATTCTGCGTTAGGAGCCTGTTGAGTGACGCAATGTTTTTCCCAAATCTTGCCCGCCCGGAATTCCAATGGAAATGGATGCGCTGGGAAGTCCCCCAAACTCCGGCTTGGGCCGACCACGAAAGAGAGCGCCCCCCACGCTCCTGGCATTTCTACTGTACGTTGTGCCTCCATTTCAGGCATGAAATTTCTCGGGGCTCTGGCCCTGGTGTTGCTTACAGCGGGAATCGTCTGGGGGGGCGAACCGCCGGAGTCACAGGCTAAGAGACTTTTCAGGACCGGGCAGACCTTGGTCGAGAGGACCCATTACTTTGAAGCGTTGGATTTATTCAATGAAGCGAGGCTGCTCCTCGAGAGTGCCCGCAAGGACAACTCAGAGTTTTTCAGCGACATACTTTTCGCGCTTGCGCGGGCAAAGATCAAGGCTCGTCTTCACCAACGGTTCCCTGCTTCTTATGTGAAGACCGCGCTCAGGGATGTTAGGGAGGCAAACGGTCTGAGAGAGAGACTGCCCGATGTTTTGCCCCAGAAGCTTGCTGAGGGCTACTACCTGGAGGGCATGATACACAAGAGGTTTTTTATGAGACGGAAAAAGGCTCGCTCTCTATTCGAAAAAACAATCAAGCTTGATCCCGGGAACGCCGCGGCCAAGCGGGAGTTGAGCGAACTTATCGTAAATCGGTGACAATGGGCACGTACGGGCGCCTGTTCACGCGGACAGGGCCGTGGTAACCCGGTGCCCAACGCCTCGGAAAAGAGTTGGATCAGCCATGCCGAAAAAGGCCTCAAGAAGGGAAGAAGGTCCCGAACTATTCGATCAGCATCTGGAAAAGCTCCGGTCCATCGTGGACAAGATGGAACAGGGCGGCCTGACTCTGGATGAAAGCCTCAAGCTGTTCGAGGAGGGTATCAGCCTCACTCAGAGGTTATTCGACATTCTCAACCGCACTGAAGGTCGAGTTGAGGAGCTTTTGGCCACAATGGAACGGGTCGCTTTCAGTCGCGGGGAATCAGAGGGATAGTGATCGTGAATCTGGACGACTACCTGTCGACTAGGCGAATTTTGGTGGACAAGGCCCTTGACGAGATGCTGCCTGTCGAGGATAATAAGCCTTCGATATTGCACAGGGCGATGAGGCATAGTATTTTCGCCGGCGGCAAGAGAATCCGGCCGATTCTTGCCATGGCCGCAGCCGAGGCCGTAGGATCCAGGGGAGAGAGCGTGCTGAGCTTGGCTGTGTCGCTTGAGTGTCTGCACACCTATTCCCTGATTCACGATGATTTGCCGGCCATGGACGACGATGATCTTCGCAGGGGAAAGCCGACCGCGCATAAGGTTTTCGGAGAAGCGGTGGCTATTCTAGCAGGGGACGCCCTGCTCACTTATGCATTCCAGGTTCTCTCCTCGCCTGAGGTCACTCGTGTTTTCAGACCTGAACGGGTCCTGGCGGTAATAGGTGAACTCTCCCTTGCCGCGGGTTCGGAAGGGTTGGTGGCCGGGCAGGTGATGGATATAGTTAGTGAAGGCAACCCTTTGGATAGGGAGACGGTCGATTACATAATTGGGAACAAAACCGGGGCCTTGATCCGAGCTTCCTTGACGTGCGGCGCGATTCTGGCGGGCGGAACCAGGGAAGAGACAGGCATCCTCGCCCGGTTTGGCGCCGATCTCGGGGCCATGTTCCAGATAAAGGATGACCTGCTGGACATTGAAGGTGATCCGTACCAGTTGGGAAAGGCAGTAAAAAAGGATCAACACAAGGGGAAAGCCACATACCCCCGTCTCGTTGGACCGGAGAAGTCCAGGGCAATCATAGGAGAGATCACGGCCTCCGCGGTGAAAACCGTCCGGTCCCTTGGAGACAAGGCCGAACCTCTTGCGCTGATCGCCAGGTACGTGGGGGAACGAGCCTGTTGATTTCATCGTAACCGGAATGAAGAAACAAACTACAAATCCTGAAGAGCTGATACTTCCACAGATCGAGTCGCCCGCGGATGTCCAGGGCCTGTCGATCGAATCCCTGAACAGTTTGGCGGGAGAGATCCGTCAAATGATAATTGAAACCGTTGCCGAGCGGGGTGGACACCTGGCATCGAGCCTTGGAGTGGTGGAGCTTACCCTGGCGGTGCTCAAGGTTTTCTCTCCGCCCGAGGACCGCATCGTCTTTGACGTGGGGCACCAGAGCTACGCTTACAAGATCCTCACCGGCCGGCGGGATACGTTTCACACGCTTCGGACCAAGGGAGGGCTGGCCGGTTTTCCCAAACGATCTGAGAGTCCATGCGACTTCTTTGATGTGGGGCACGCGGGCAACGCCATAAGCGCCGCGGCCGGAATCGCTCAGGCCAGGTGCATCAGGGGTGACGACCATAAGGTGATAGCGATCGTGGGGGACGGTTCCCTGACCTGCGGAGTTTCTTACGAGGGTCTCAACCAGACGGGAGCGGCCAAGAAGGACCTGATAATAATACTGAACGACAATGAGATGTCCATTTCCCCGAATGTGGGCGCGATGGCCGCGTATCTCAACCGGATAATGACCGGGCAGATTGTGACACGGTTCAGGGATGAGATAAAGAGCATACTCAAGAACGTCCCCGGTTCCATGGGGAGATCCATGTATGTGCTCGCCAAGCAGTTCGAAGACGCCCTGAAGGGCTTCCTCACCCCGGGGCGGCTCTTCGAGGACCTTGGCTTCAATTACGTGGGTCCGATCGACGGTCATCAGATCAAACACCTTGTGGAGACGTTCACCAATATCAAGCGATTTCGTGAGCCGGTCCTGATCCACACAATCACCCGTAAGGGTAAAGGTTATCCTGAAGCGGAAAAGGATCCCAGCAGGTTCCACGGCGTGGGGCCTTTTGACATTGATACGGGGATAGTAAAAGAATCGGATGGTCCTCCCATGTTTACAGAGGTGTTTGGCGACACCATGGTCAAACTCGCCCAAAAGGACACTGCAATCGTGGCGATCACAGCGGCCATGGAATACGGGACCGGGTTGGCTGACTTCGCAGTCGAGTTTCCGGATCGCTTCATTGATGTGGGCATTGCTGAACAACACGGCGTCGTGACTGCCGGGGGAATGGCGGCCGAAGGTTTTCGACCGGTGGTAGCCATCTATTCGACCTTCCTCCAACGGGGCTACGATCACCTCATTCATGACATTTGCATGCAGGGATTCCCCGTGGTCTTCGCTATGGACCGAGCAGGTGTCGTGGGAGAGGACGGACCGACCCATCATGGAGTCTTTGACATGGCGTTTACCAGGCCCATGCCCAATCTTACGATCATGGCGCCGGCCGACGCAGACGAACTGGCTGACATGTTGGCTACCGCGCTTTCCCTGGACGGTCCATGCGCGATTCGTTACCCGCGTGCTCGGGTTGAAAACGGACCGCCCGGATCTGAGCCAAGGATCCTCCCTGTCGGCAAAGGTCGCATGCCGGCGGAAGGCGGAGACATATTGATCATCGCTGTGGGCTCAATGGTCACCCGGAGCTTGGAAGCGTCACGCATCCTATCCAAAGAGGGAATTGAAGCCGGAGTTATGGATCCCCGGTTCGTGAAGCCTCTGGATAGAGATCTCATAATTGAGAAGGCGGTTGCGGTGAAGAATGTCCTCGTGGTGGAAGAGGGCATACTGGCAGGTGGATTCGGGGGCGCCATCCTGGAGCTTCTTTCGGACGAAGGGATTGTGGATGTGAATGTCGGCCGCCTGGGGATTCCCGACCTTTTCGTGGAACACGGAACCCGTGACGAACTACTCGCTGACCTTGGACTGACCGCTGAAGGGATTGCGAGGCAATGCCGCGACATGCTCCAGGGGCGATCAGTCCCCAAGCTACGAACAATTTCCTCAAAACGATAACAGCGAATTCTTCCTGGTTGGACCGGCGACACGCAACCGGAGGCCCGGGGATCTTGACAACATGGCATTGGACCAGGAATCAAATGTCGAAATAAAGGACTCTCCCTCAGCCGCGCAGGTTTGCCTTGATCCGGCCAAGATGAACCTGCTCTACAATGCCGCGCGAGCCCTTGCCTCAACCACCGATCTTGACCACCTCCTGGGTGTTATAGGGGCCGAAGTTCAGACCGTCCTTGGATGTGACGGGGTGGGAGTTGTGCTCTATGACGAGGAAAAGGACGACTTCTACTGGAGGAGCGTTCAGGACAAGGAGGGCTTGCTCTCTTCAGCGCGGGATGAGATCCGCATTCCCAAGGACCAGGGGGTAGGGGGGGGGGTCTTCAAGACGGGCAAGCCCGCGTTGATCCATGATGCGGCCAACGATCCGAGAATCTACCGACAGGTGGAGGACAAATCAGGCTTCACAACCAGAAACATGATTTGCGTGCCCCTGGAAACCAGAGAAAAGCGCCTGGGAGTCTTGTACGCACTCAACAAGGTGATCGGATCCTTCGACGATGAGGATGTGGAAATACTATTGGCCCTGTCGAGCAACGTGGCCCTGGCCCTGGAGAACGCCTCATACTACGAAAGCCTGGCGAAGTCATACGGGGAGCTCTCCCGTTTGAATTACGTAAAGAACAAGATGCTCAATCACCTCTCCCACGAATTGAAGACTCCGCTGGCCATCATTGAAGCCTCTCTCAGAATCATGGAGCGCAAAATGGAGAAGCGGGGAGACGACGTTGAAACGCTTCCCTTTGCTCGCTTGAAAAGGAACCTTGAGCGGCTCAAGGTCGTGGAGAGGCAGGTCAGCCACATTGTCGAGGAGAGTGATTACGGTAAGGGCAGGATAATCTCCGATTTCCTCGACCGGGTCCATGATTTCATAGAGATCCAAATGGAAGAAGAGCCCGATCTCACAGAGACTTTGGAACTTCTGCGAAGCAAAATCCGTGAGTATTTCCCCAGCGAGATCGAGCAGAAGGAAAGCGTATCAGTCGATGTTCTGTTCCAGGTGGCCGAGTTCCGTGTGAATCAGATGACTCAGGATCGTGTGATGGATATCCGGTTCGTCAATCCGGACCCGGCAACCCTGGCAGTACAGCCCCAGATCATGATGTCGGTCCTGGGGGGACTGGTGAGAAACGCTGTGGAGAACACCCCGGACCACGGCAGAGTTGTGATCAAAGGAGAGATGGACGAGTCAGGCTACCGGATCACGGTTCAAGATTTCGGAGTCGGAATCCCTGATTCCGAGCAACCCAACATATTCGAGGGCTTCTATCACATGCAGGAGACCGACATGTACTCTTCCGGCCGCCGGTACGGATTCAACGCGGGCGGCACGGGCACGGATCTCCTGAAGATAAAGATCTTCGCGGAACGCTTCGGATTCAACATCCGCTTCATCAGCGCTCGCTGCCCCTTTATTCCCACAGCGGGCGACATCTGCCCCGGCGACGTCACCAAATGCCCCTCCTGCAAATCAGTAGAGGACTGCCTCAAGAACGGCGGAACCGAATTCATCGTGGAAATCCCCCCCGAACTGGTCGATCAGGAATACAGCGAAGAAGCCTGGGGCTGATACGGATTTTGAAGAGAATAATCTGGGGGGACCTTTTCTCGGTAGCTGCTCCGCGCAGGGCGATATGGTCAACTTGAGGTCTGGTTCCTGCTGCTCGAAGCACGGATACACCGTGCCGGCTCGTTGGCCCCACGCCGAGTGGACCCAGGCCCCCTCCAAAAGACTTCATATTTGGCGGTACCCGATCGGCATTGGCTGCCCCGGACAAGGGGATGAATACCGCTCAAGAACCCCGGACCCCGCGGCTCTCAGCCCATTGCGAAAGGAACCCGCACGACCTATATTGTAGAACAACATCCTTGATTTCTGAAAACCTGGAGGCAAAAGCATGAAATGTAATGTAGGAAAGGCGGACAAGGCATTCAGGATAATCGTCGGCGCGGTCATAATATTGGCTGGAGTCTATTTCCAGAGCTGGTGGGGAGCGGTTGGGGCGATCCCTCTGATCACCGCTGTAGTTGGATGGTGCCCGGCTTACATACCGTTCGGCATCTCCACTTGTAAGGAAGGGTAGATATTTCACCGTCGCCCGGGCCAAGCCTGGATCTGTGTCCGGGGCAGGCGCCGGGGTGACGTTTTTTTGGCCGGAATAACGGTTCAGAGGGAGCCAGGTGAACCGCGCGCGAATTTCCGCCGTGCTCCCCGCACTGACTGGAGCTTTCGATCCAATTCCAGGAAAGCGTCCATCATCAAGTTCTGAATCGTCACCAGTCGGTTGTGCCGGGAATGCGCTTTGTCAAGATTCCGGTCGATCTTGTCCTGAAGCGTCTTCAGCTCGGGATGCTCGCGGAGGAAGCGATCCCTTTCCTGGAGCGCCCGAGCATGGACGTCGGATTCAACGAATACCGGTCCGGACATGATGCTCCTCGTGCCGGTAGCGGTGGGCTCACTGATTCTAAATTATACTCCGGAATCGCGCATAAGTCCATGTATCTCCAGTCAAAGTCGTAACCATTCACTTACGGGGGGCAACGGGGAGGGCAGACACATAGGTCTGCCCCTACGTCTGGGCCAAGATTCGTCGTGGGGCAGAGTGTACGGCGCGCACCTGTGTGTGCGCCCTCTTGCCATGCGCCAAACGCAGGAACGTGGTCGTTCCCGTCGGCCGCTCGTAAGTGAATGATTACTCAAAGTCGTAAGCCTTGAGTCATTCGGGGGGGGGGGGCGACCGGAACGAGCACGCTCTTGCGTCTAGTTGCACGACAGCTCTCCAGGCTTGCTTGCACTGTCAGATCCGGTCTCACGTACCACCGGTTTTCGTCAATGATAACGGGACAGGTTCGCCGATGTTAATCAATTGCATTAAATAATTATTGCAATGCCGTGGTTATAATGATAATTACTGTCCTGCGAATCAACTAGGAGGTCCCGTTAGATGGTGTTTCACGTCTTCATCATCTTGGTTCAGATAGCCGTGGTAGCCGCGTTTCTAGTACTATGGTATTTCTGGGTGAAACGCAGGATTGGGGTCACGTATGGGATGGACAATGTGGAGCACGTTCTGTTTCCGTTTCGCTATTTTTCGTGGATTCTTCTGGGAGTAGTGGTCCTTACCTGCATGGTCCAGGTCCACTTTGTACGGGTCTCCGCCACGGTTCACGAGCGACTCGCCTCGATAACGAGGCTCGTCGTTGCGAGCCGCCGGGACGCCCGGTCCTTGGCGGAACTCAAAGAGACGGTGGCGGTGCTTAGAACGGAGATGAAGTCGGCATTCAGGGGCCTGAGGGATCGAAGAGCCAAGCGACCGACTGCCGGTGTGTTGGCTGAAAGCCCAACAACCCTGAGTCCGCCCGCTCTCGTAGCCATGAAAGAGAAGGGCCCTGTCCGGCGTTCCGTGGTTCCGCGCGGCAGGCTCAGATCAGGGTTTGCGAGTGAAGCGAAGGCCTCATCCATGCGCGAGTCTGCTAAGCGTGGGAGTAAAGAGTTTGGGACACGTCGTCCTGTGAACAGCGTGGCCCACTCTATGCCGCTCAATCTTATGGGTCGAGTCAAAGCTTCTTCCTTGAAGGTTAGGAGGCGACCGCAAGCCGATGCCGTTGTAGTCGAAAAACTCACGTCCGGCCGGCAGGTCAAGGTGACTGAGAAGCGCGCCGCTGAAAAACGAATGTGGTTCCGGATAATTACGCCATCAGGTAGAGCCGGCTGGGTCGATCACCGTTTTCTGAAGTTGGAGGAAGTGACTGCCGGCAACACGTGATCGGTCGGCGCCCTTGTTGCAGCAGATGCTGTTTGGGTTCCCCTGATGTACGTGCCACGCATTGATGTTACGGCGTGGTCTTGTTCATGATTGTCGCGATTTTCCGCCCTGTCCCCCTTTCTTTCCTCTCGGTTGTTCTGATATAGTCTCTTAAGTATGTGGGCGTCTCTTCGTACTGCTTCGTGGTTGAGCAATAGGCCGAATCCGCGTCCTCCGTGGTCGCGGGATGCGCCCGGTGCGGGGATCATTGTCATTGCTCCCCGTGGAAATCCGGCGACGCCGACAATCATAAGTTCAGCAGTCGCCCCAACGTGCGCAAGCACCGGGGCTCATTGATGCTGGATCACCGTATTAAAGAGGAAGTGATGACATGGAAAAGGCGCGTATTCTGGTAGTGGAGGATGAAAGGATAGTGGCTGCGGATCTGGAGGCTTGTCTGTTGGACGGCGGGTACGAAGTCACTTCAGTTGTTTCCTCGGGAGAGGACGCGATTAAGGCGGCGGAGACCGACTCTCCGGATCTGGTCCTCATGGACATCATCCTGGAGGGCGATTTGGATGGAATTGAAGCCGCGTCAGCCATATCTTCCGGTCTGAACATTCCGGTTGTCTACCTGACCGCGTATTCCGAGGAGTCTGTGCTGGAACGAGCCAAGGGAACCGGCCCGTCCGGATACTTGATCAAGCCGTTTCGTGACCGGGAGCTGTACAGCACCATTGACACGGCTATCTACAAGCACCGACTGGAGACCAAGGTGCGGGAGCGGAAGGAATGGTTGACGGTAACGCTCCGGAGCATAGCGGACGGGGTGATTGCAACCGACGGCGATGGTCGGGTCACGCTCATGAATTCTGCGGCTCAGTCAATTACCGGCTGGACAGAGGAAGAGGCCGCAGGCCAAAGCCTTGCAGAAGTCCTGAATCTGGTTGACGCCAAGACACGCGACAGGATCGAAGTTTCGGCGGACAGACTTGTCGGCGGCACAGGAGCCGCAGCCTTGTCCACTCAGAACATCGTTCTCATAGGCAAGAATGGGGCCGAAGCCTCCGTGCAAGCAAGCGCGGCTCCGATCGAGGACACTGAACAAGGTCAAATCGGAACCGTAGTTGTCTTTCAGGACGTTACGGAACGCAGGAGGGCCGAGGAGAAGTTATCCCTTGTTTCGCAAGCGGTTGAGCAGAGTTCCGAAGGCATAGCCGTGACTGACGTGGAGGGGAATCTGCTGTTCCTGAATCCGGCTTTCGTTGAGATGCACGGCTATTCCGGAGCGGAACTCCTGGGCAAGAATCTGTCCGTATTCCACACTGACGACCAGATGCCCTCGGTCCTGGAAGCAAACCGTCAGCTCAAGCAGGAGGGGCACTTCAGCGGTGAGATATGGCATGCGCGCAGCGACGCCAGTGTGTTTCCGGGTCTCATGCACAATTCGGTATTGTGTGACACGGACGGCGGTCAGATCGGAATGATCAAGACACTTCGCGATATCACCGAGATAAAGGAAGCCGAGGAGCAACTGCGAAAAAGTCACGAAGAATTGGAGGCCTACTCCACCATGCTCGAAGAAATGGTTCGCGAAAGGACCAAGGACCTCGAGGAATCTCGGAGCGAACTGAGAAGATATTCAGTGAGCCTGGAACAAGCCAACGAGGCGCTAAGAATTGTCATCGAGGGCATCGAGCAGCAGAAGAGAGAAGTGGAGAACAAAGTCAAACATAACCTCAACCTCACAGTCAATCCTGTGCTGGAGCACCTCAAAGCGCAAGAAGCCTCGGCCGTCGTGGGATTCCTCCTGAAGTCCCTGGATTTCAATTTGGCCAATATGTTTTCGACCTTTGGCACAAACCTTGTCGAGGCAGGACAGACGATGACTCCCAGCGAGATTCGCATCTGCGAAATGATTCGATCCGGTCTCACATCAAAACAGATAGCCAGGGTAGTAGGAATCTCATCACAAACCGTCCTGGTTCACAGAAAGAATATCAGGAAGAAACTTGGGCTGTCCAACTCTAAAATGAACCTTGTCTCTTATCTGAGGGACAGCCTGTAGTTCACGTTGGCGGCCGAAAGGTCGACTGTGGGCCTGCGACGAAACAACCATAGGTAATGGTTCACCGGGTATGAGCGCTCCTATTCCGCTGTGGAACCCACGAAGGAGAAATCCGCGACATTGGCAAAGAACTCCGCGATGTCGTTCAGCAGGCCAAGTCTGTTATTCCTCAATTGCTCATCGTCTACCATGACCATGACTTCGTCGAAGAATTCGTCGATCGGGCGCTTCAGTTCGGCCATGATCTCCAGGGCCTTGGCGTATTCCCCTTTGTCGATGAGAGGTGCGGCTCGTCTTCTGACGTCGTTGAAGGCCGTGAACAACGCCTTTTCATAGTCCTCGACCAAAAACTCCTCGGACATACCGCAGGGCTCTGTACCCCGGAGAATGTTCACGACCCGCTTGAAGCCGATCATTATTGCGTCGAAGTCGTCGCGGCGCTTCCATGTGGTCAGGGCTTCCACCCGGCGCCGCGCGTCCACCAGATCCTCGAATCGAGCGCGAACCGCAGCCTCCACCACATCCAACGGGAATTCCAGAGAAGTGTGGAAGTTTACGAAGCGGGTACGGATGAAATCCATCACATCGTTTTCCACCTCGTCCGCGTCTCGCCGCCGCTTGTCTCCCACGAGACCCACGGCCTTCTTGACCAGTTCGCGCAGGTCCAACGGCCGTTCCAGGATGATCACCGTCTGGATGACCCCTAAAGCGTGACGCCGCAAAGCGTACGGGTCTGCCGCCCCTGTGGGGATCAAGCCCACGCTGAAGCATCCTGCAATTGTATCGATCCGGTCCGCTACAGAGACCAGTGCGCCTGTCATGCCTTCCGGGAGCCGGTCGCCCGCATACGCGGGGAGGTAATGCTCACGAATCGCGGTACCGACATCTTCAGGTTCTCCGTCCATTTGAGCGTAGTAACTACCGATGACACCTTGAAGCTCCGGGAATTCGTACACAATGCCCGTCTCCAGATCGCACTTGGCCAACAGCGCGGCCCGTTCCACTTCTTCGATCCTGTCAGGCGCCAGCTGCTGTGCTAGGTCCCGTGCCAGGCTTGTGAACCTCTGAACCTTCTCAAAGGAAGTCCCCAACCTGGAATGGAAAACCACGCCTTTGAGCGCTTCCAGTCGGTCGATCAGAGGAGTCTTCCTATCCTCCAGGAAATAGAAGCGCGCGTCTTCCAACCGGGCCTTCAGAACTCTTTCATGCCCTTTGACGGACGCCTCCGTATCTTTCACAGGAGTGTTGTTTACAGCTATGAATCGGTTGGTTATGCGCGCTTGACCGTCCAGGACGGAAAAGTAACGCTGATGCTTTTTCATGCAGGTGGTCAGAATAGGTGTGGGCAACTCCAGGAATTCAGCGGAGAATTCCCCCATGATCGGATAGGGGCTTTCCACAAGGAACTTGACCTCTTCCAAGAGATCAGGGTCGTCAAAGACCGAGAGTCCTTCAGGTTCGACCAACCCCTTGATTTCAGATTGAATCTTCTCAGCGCGAAGTTCAGGATCAATAATCACTCCCTGATGTTCCAGCTTCTTTTTCAAGTCATCCAGAGACGACACTGAAAAGCTTTTCGGGGGCAAGAACCTGTGGCCACGGCTCTCCTTGCCGCTGGTCACATTTCCGAATGTGAATGGAACGACCTTGCCGTTGAAAAGCGCCACGATCCAGTGCACAGGCCTGACAAACCGAGCGTCCAGGTCCATCCAACGCATGGTCTTGGGAAAGGGTATCTTCTCCAGCACCCCTGGGAGTATCTCCGGCAGGACCTCGGGTGTGGGTCGCCCTCCTTCCTTCTTTCTGACGGCAATCTGTTCACCCCTGGGGGTCTTGACCATCACCAGGTCCGCGACGTCCACTCCTTGACTCCTGGCGAATCCTATGGCCGCCTTGGTCGGCTTGCCCTGCGCGTCAAAAGCTGAATCCCTCGGTGGGCCCGTCTTTTCGGTCTCCTTTGCAGCCTGTTGCGATTCCAAATCCATGACCGAAAGGATCAGCCTTCTGGGCGTGGCATAGGTTTCAACCGGACCACACCCAATGCCCGATCTTGCCAGGGTTTTACGGAAAAGCTTAGACAGCGCTTCCAACGCCGGTGGAATGAATCCCGCGGGGATCTCTTCTGTGCCTATTTCAAGGAGGAACTCACCTTTCATGTTGCGTTCCCGTTTCCCTTCCGTTTGCTCGATTTCTTCGGCCCTTTGCCGGACTCTGGTTTGGGGACCCCGCGCTTTCCCTTTTTCTCCTCCGAGAACTTGTCCAGGAGCGGAAAGCCCATGGATTCTCGCTGCCCCATGTACGCGGCCGCGGCTTTGCGGGCCAAATCTCGGACTCGATGTATGTAAGCCGTGCGTTCCGCCACGCCGATCGCGCCCCGGGCGTCGAGGAGGTTGAATGTGTGCGAGCATTTCAGACAGTAGTCGTATCCCGGAAACACGAGCGGTTCCTCGGAATCCAGGAGCGCCACGGCTTCAGCCTCATACATGTCAAAGAGCTTGAACAGCATCTTCGCATCGGCCCTGTCGAAATTGTAAACCGAACCCTCAAACTCGGAGCGATGGTGAATGTCCCCGTACGTCACATCCCCGGTCCACTTGAGATCGTAAACGCTTTCCACCCCTTGAAGGTACATACTAATCCTCTCGATACCGTATGTGATCTCCACTGAAACGGGCTTGAGGTCGATTCCACCGGCCTGCTGAAAGTAGGTGAACTGCGTGATCTCCATGCCGTCGAGCCAGACCTCCCATCCGACCCCCCACGCGCCGAGAGTGGGTGATTCCCAATCATCTTCCACGAACCGGATGTCGTGATCCATGGGATCGATCCCGAAAGCCGCAAGGGACTCGATATAGATGTCCTGAATCTCCAGGGGAGACGGCTTGAGTATCACCTGATACTGGTAATAGTGCTGCAATCTGTTGGGATTCTCACCGTAACGTCCGTCAGTGGGTCTACGAGAGGGCTCCACGTAAGCCACGTTCCACGGTTCCGGTCCGAGTACCCTGAGGAAAGTCGCGGGGTTCATGGTCCCCGCTCCCTTTTCCGTGTCATAGGGCTGTTGGATCACGCATCCTCGATCAGCCCAGAATTTCTCCAGAGAAAGAATGAGTCCCTGAAAGCTAAGCATCCGTATGACCTCGTCTCAAGATCGGCCGAGAAAAACAATGATCAAGGCCTTTTCCGTAAACGATTTTTCTAACATTCACAGATGAATCAGTCAAGCTCGACCATGATCGCCGACGGAAAAGATTGCTTGACTTACGGAGGAGCATCTGGTTACATGGCTTATTTAGAGGTTTGATTGGAAGGTCGGTGAACGAGCGTGAAAAGAACATATCAACCAAGCAATACTTCGCGGAAAAGAACTCACGGGTTCCGCGCAAGGATGAAAACCAAAGGTGGAAGAGACGTCCTCAGGCGGAGAAGGGCAAAGGGACGCAAGCGTCTGGCGGTCTGAAAGGAAGAGACGTTACCGGTTGGAAAAGGAGGACCGGGTCAGACTCTCCTCCCAATATCGGAGAATAATGGCCGCGGGCGCCCGTTACCGGACCCGTTATTTTCATATCCGCATGCTGCACAATCAGGTGGGCAGAATACGGCTCGGAATCACAGTAAGCAGGAAAGTTGGGACGGCTTGCGTGCGAAATCGGATCAAGAGGAGGCTGCGGGAATATTTCAGGCTGAATCGAGACAAGATGCCGGCCGGAACGGACCTGGTATTTGTCGCGACAAAGGCCGCGGCCACCCTGGAAACAGATCGGCTCCAGGAGGAACTGGACCGATTTTTCGAATCAAGATACTAAAGACCGGCACATATATCGTCGGAGGCTTAATTAGGTCTTACCAGATCTTTGTTTCACCGCTTTTCCCGCCGAGTTGTCGTTTTTATCCCACCTGTTCCGAATATGCCCGTGAGGCCGTACTGAGGCACGGGGCCGTCAAAGGCTCATGGTTGGCCTTGAGACGTCTGTTTCGGTGTCGGCCCTTTGGCTCCGGAGGCTTTGATCCTGTCCCATAAGATCAATCCTTCCTGGTCCGCGGGTGCCACTCGTTTGTGGATTTACCGGATCCTGCAACCCCGGGGTCCCTATACAGAATACAGAGTAGAGTGTTATGGATCGTAACCTTGTTGTGGCTATTTTGCTCTCAGTAGTGATAATCATTGGATTTCAGTTGTACTACAAGAAGGAGCACCCCCCCCCCCCCCCCCCCCCCCCGCCCCCCCCCCCCAACCCCACCAGCAACCAACAAC
>CAZGNL010000134.1:0-15303 GCA_964527475.1 uncultured Syntrophaceae bacterium | reverse complement strand
CTGCGCACTTTTCAAAGTCTTCCGGGTTTTGTAATCACTTCCAATCGGGAACCCACAAAGACATATTTTAGCGAGGATCAGAATGTCCAAATCTTATTCCATAGCTGTGCTTCCAGGGGACGGAACCGGTCCCGAGGTGGTGCGTGAGGGTAAAAAGGTCCTGTCAGCGGCTGCTTCCATCCATGGTTTCTCACTGGATTTCATCGATTTTGACCTGGGTGGTGACCGGTACCTCAAAACAGGTGAAACTCTACCGGACTCTGTCCTGGATGAACTCAGGAACGCGGCTGCGATCTATCTCGGGGCCATAGGTCACCCTGATGTTGCGCCCGGGATACTTGAGAAGGGCATCTTGCTGAGGCTCAGGTTTGAACTGGACCAATATGTCAACCTCAGGCCGGTGAAACTGTATCCCTCCGTGCAGACGCCTCTCAGGGACAAGGGGCCGGAAGAGATCGATTTCGTTGTAATCAGGGAGAACACAGAGGGATTCTATGTGGGGGCGGGTGGCTTCTTGAAAAAGGGAACGCGCGACGAGGTGGCGATACAGGAGTCCATCAACACATACAAGGGAGTTGAACGTCTGTTACGATATGCGTTTGAGCGCACCCTCGCCCGGGGGCGGCGCAAGAAGCTCACACTTTGCGGCAAGACCAATGTGCTCACCTATGCGTGGGACCTTTGGATGAGGGTCTTTGAGGAACTTTCCAGGGAATATCCTGAAGTGACTACCGAATACGCGCACGTGGACGCTCTGTGCATGTGGATGGTGAAGAACCCGGAGCAGTTTGATGTTATCGCCACAGACAACATGTTCGGAGACATCATTACCGATCTGGGCGCCATGATCCAGGGGGGAATGGGAATAGCCGCGGGCGGCAACATCAATCCCAAGGGGGTTTCCATGTTCGAGCCCATCGGAGGATCCGCGCCCAAGTACACGGGTAAGAATCTCATCAACCCTATGGCCGCAATCGCGGCAGGGGGCTTGATGCTGGAAACCCTGGGCCTCACGCAAGCGGCCGAAGCCGTGGAATCGGCCATAATCAAGACTATCTCCGAAAACCTCAAGACCCTTGACGCGGGGCGAATGGGCTGTTCCACATCCGAAATCGGTGATCTTGTGGCGGGCAATCTATAGGGATTCTCAGCGCAAGAGAGTGACAACGACGCATGAAAATGCCGGAAAGGCGCCGGTCCCATGCGTAGGGGCGTAGCATGCTACGCCCTCTTGGATAGTGGGTCCAAGACGGAACTCGGAAGATTTCCCAGTCCATCCATTCTCAGGTAAATTCTCACCAATTGTGATTGATGTGGGCCTGTCACGAGATGAGTGTTGCCACCAGCCGCGCAAGCGTCTGCGACACCCCGGAGGAGAGTTCCAATCCTTTGGGGAAACTCCTGTTGCCATACCCATTGACAGTTTCCCTGCGAACAGGTACGATTCCGCTGGTACGAGATCCTGAACCGGACGAAAAGGAGCCGGCTTCGCATTTGCGGAATGCCGATATTCCTTCAAATCATCGCGTCCGTCCCCAAAGAACTCTATGATTGATGATGAAGCAGGCAAACTGAAGATTCTCCCGCTGGGAGGACTTGGAGAAATCGGCCTTAACATGATGGTCCTGGCTGTAGGTGATGAAGCGCTGATCATCGACACGGGCATCATGTTCCCCGACGAATCCATGCCGGGCGTGGATGTTGTGATCCCGAATGTTGAGCCACTCCTGGAGCAGCAGTGGAACGTGCGTGGAATCGTACTCACCCACGGGCATGAAGATCATATCGGCGCGCTGCCATATGTCTTGAAGAGGATTAACGCGCCGGTCTATGCCACGCCGCTCACAATGGGACTCGTGGAGCACAAGCTGGAAGAATTCGGGCTTATTGGGACCACTGAGAGGAACGTGGTCTCCACCGATGAAGCCTTTGATATCGGTCCTTTTCAGGTGGAGGCGTTTGCCATGTGCCACTCCATTGCCGACGCAGTGGGTCTGGCCATTGACACCCCCGCGGGATTGATAATCCACTCCGGAGACTTCAAGATTGACCCTGCGCCCATTGACGGCAGGCTGTCCGACCTGGACAAGATAGCCGCGATCGCGGCCAAGGGCGTGATTGCCCTGTTGTCAGACAGCACGAACGTGGAAGTCGCGGGCGCCACATCGTCGGAGAGCACGGTCGGCCCCGAACTCGAGAAGATATTCAATGAAGCGCCCGGCCGGGTGTTCGTATCCACATTTTCCTCCAGCATTCACCGGATTCAGCAGGTTCTCAACGTTGCGGGGAAATTGGGTCGAAGGGTGGCGCTGGTGGGACGATCTATGGTCTCCAACGCGCGGATCGCGGCAGAACGGGGTTATTTGGATGTTCCACCGGACGTTCTGGTTGACATCAAGGATATGGACGGGATACCGGACAACCAGGTTACAGTGGTTTCCACGGGTTCGCAGGGGGAACCAATGTCCGCCATGTCTCTTATGGCAGCCGAACGGCACAAATATCTCAAGCTGAAACCTGCTGATGTTGTGGTCTTCAGTTCCAGGTTCATCCCGGGCAATGAGAGGGCCATAAATTCGATGATAAATGAATTCTGCCGCCGCGGCGCGCGGGTCCTTTACGAAAAGGTCGCCCCTGTGCACGTATCGGGGCACGCGGCTCAGGAGGAGCTTCGCACCATGTTGAGGGTAGTGCGTCCCAGGTGCTTTATACCGATTCACGGTGAGTTCAGACACCTGAGCCGACACGGCCTAATGGCTGTTGAAGAAGGCGTTCCCAGCGAACGTGTATTGATCGCTGAAAACGGGGACCTGATTGAGCTGTCCCGAAGTGGCGCGGTGGTCACGGATCAACTCCGGACCGGGCGTATCTATGTGGACGGCAAGGGCGTGGGGGATGTGGGAAATGATGTTCTGCGGGAGAGACGTGTTCTATCGGAAAAGGGCCTTATCACCGTGGTTATAGTGATCGAAGAGGGAACCGGGAGGCTTATTTCCGGGCCTCAGATCTATTCCAGAGGGGTCACCTTTGAAGAAGTTGAACCCGAACTCATGGAAGGCGCCCGAATCTGTGTTGAAGAACGGTTGGCGGAACTCGACCCGCAGGACCCCTCCGAATGGGAAGCCGCAAAAGATGATGTGCGATTGGCCGCGAGACGGTATATCAAGCGGATCTTTGGTCGAAAACCACAGGTTCAGACCATTGTGGTCCACGTTTGATTCCGGCCTGACAGATCTTTCCGCTGAAGCAATTGCGTAGGATGATCATACGCGGATGCACTACAACTACATGCCCCTGCGGGTAAAATCGATTTCCTGCACGTTCCGATCATTTATGGCTTGGTAGGTAAAGAACCCCGCGATCCCCACCGTGGACACCAGCCAAAATATCAGTAATGCCACAATGTTCGCTCCGACCGAGAGTTCTCGGAAGCCGAATCCGAAGCCTGCACTGCCGGCCGCTCCGTCCAGGATGTAAAGAACGATGTAGAGCGCTATCATGCAGCCCAGAACCGACACCAGGGAGAAGTAGAAATTGTCAAAAAAAATCTTTAGGCTTTTCATGGTGATTCTGTCTCTCAATTGAACGTTTTCAAGAGCTATTTTCTCGCGCCGACCGGCTGTTGTCAATCATTCGACAGTTCATTTGATCCCCAAAAGGGCGTATGCTGTTCCTGCGTTTTCAGGCAGAGCCGACGAACCAGGGTAGGGGCCACTCGCAGGATGTCATACCGAGCGCAGAAAGCGCGCTCCTAATGCGTATGTCCGAGGCGAAGCCACGGACTGCTCGTTGACACAGACCTCTCTCGCGGCAAACCCGGATTGTAATGGTTCACCGGGCTTGAAGCGGTTCTGCGCCCGGTGAGAATGGAGGGCCCACTCGACGTGGTGTCAATAATTTTTTCACGATATATCCGTTCTTCGAAAAAGTGGGCCCATCCCTCGATAACCCCGTGTCTCCGTGCAAAGCATAGACCCAAAACCTTTCTCGGAGCACCCACTCGCGGCGGGCCGCTACGGACTATTGATGAAGCTCCCACACCAATCGGCTCGCAAATTGGCCCTACGCCCAGTAGCTCCCCCATACGTAATTCCGGGAACTTGTACGGTTCACGGTGAACGGTTACCCCGGATTACAATAATATTCGCGAAATGGTATGACCGCTCACCTCGCAAGCGCTTCGGTGCTTTACCGCGCCCAGGGCGGTGTGCTATCATTTCTTCAAAAGATGACCAAATAAGGGGGCCGCGCGCCCGAAGGAGAGGAGTGATGACCATGAATACTCGTTTGGTAGGTTTTGCAGTATCGCTCATCCTTTTGTGCTCCGTGTCGGTGGCGTGGGGCCAAAAAAACGCGGACCGGTTATTCCGCAACGGGCTTCAATTACAGAAATCGGGTAAGCTTGACGAGGCTATGGAGAGTTTTGAGAAATGTTTGAAGTCCAACCCAGCGCATTACGGCGCGCTCCTGGCTGCCGGGAAGATCAGCTTTTCACGGGGAGACTACGCAGCGGCCGAACAGCGGTTCGCGGATCTCATCGACTCCTATCCCGGGGATGATAGAGCGCGCTTGCGCCTGGCACATACCAAGATGAAAACAGGGAGGGCTGATGAGGCGCGGGCCGAGTTCTCACGCATTCTGGAGCAGCGCCCCAAGAGCGTTGCCGCTATGATTGGTCTGGGCAGAGCCGAACGCCTTCTGGGTAACGGGTTCACGGCCAACTACTATTTCAAGAAGGCGCTCAGGCTCCGACCGGGCGCCAAGTCAGTGCGTGAGTTGGTCGCGCGACAGGAAGAAGCTAATCTGAAAGATCTGGCGGCTCATCCTGTATCCGAACCTGAACCAAGCGCCAAGCCCGCAAAGAAAACCGCGGGTCAAGAGATCTCTGGACAGACACGTCCCGCCGGGTCGCTCCCGGCAGTAAACACCAACAGCCGCGATTCCGCGCGTAAGAGAATCGTCGAATACGAACTCAGTCGGCCTGATCCCGAACCACTTGACGACACGAAAGACGACTTGCCGTCCCACCCCGGCAAGTGACTCCGACCCGCTCAGAGTTCCTGCGCCCTCTTGGATAGTCGGTGCAAGGTGAAGCGTCAGGGTCATCCCGGCTCATCTATTTTCAGGTAAAGTCCATACTGATGAAGGAAGGACGCATCGCATGGCGTCAACGGTAAGCGTCACATGGAGATTAGAAACCGATTCACACGCAAAGTGATACTGAGCGGGGAAGCCGACTCGCTCGAAAGACTGCTCCAGGAATCGCTGAAGCCCGGCTTAGACCTATCAGGCGCGGACCTGCCCGGGGTCAACCTTTCGGGCGTGAAGCTTTCCGGAGTCGATCTCGCCGGCGCCAACTTGGCCGGGGCCAATCTCACTAGAGCAGGCATCTCGCATACAGATCTGGCCCGTGTCAACCTTACACGGGCCAGTCTCACCGGAGCGTCTCTGGTCGGCGCGGACCTTACCGAGGCCAACTTGACGGGCGCGGAGCTCACCCTGGCTAATCTCCAGCAAGCGTCATTGGTGAATGCAGACCTGTACCTGGCCAATCTCACCGGCGCCAATCTGACCGCTGCCGACCTTTCCGAAGCCAATCTCGCCAAGAGCAATCTGACCATTGCCAAACTGGTCAAAGCAGACCTATTCTGGGCCGACCTCGGGGGCGCCAATCTCACCATGGCCGACCTCACCGGCGCCACCCTGACGGTGGCGAACCTGTCTCGCGCAATTCTGACCGGAGCAATCTTTTCCAAGGCCATTCTCGCTGCGTCCAACCTGAGCGACGCGGACTTTTCCCACGCAAACTTGAGCGGAGCGGATTTGACCGATGCAAACGTTTCAGACGCAAACTTCGACGACGCGGATTTGACCGATGCCAATCTTTCCGGCACGGATCTCGCTATGGACGCGGAGGCCAGAAAAAGGGGCAATCCCCGGCTGAAATTGTAGCCGCGCCAAGGGAATGGGGTCGTGAGTGTCCTCTCCCGCGGCGACAGGGACTGGGGGACGAGCAGCATTGAATGGTCCGGAACCCCGATGTTACCCGACCCGACTCAAAGAGATACGGCTTCGCTCTCATTGTTGAGATGCGAGTCAGCTGATCGGAATTGATTTCCGCAGAAAATGCCTGGAATCAGGAGGAAGAGCACCATGGCCCGAAGATCGGCATTCAACGGTTTTCCAAGAGAGAACGAGAAGTTCTTCCGGGATCTGGCGGACAATAACAACAAGTCGTGGTTCGCTGAACACAAACCGAATTTTGAGGATTACGTGCTTTCCCCCGCACGCGATTTTGTTTTTGAAATGGGAAAACGTCTGGAAGAGATCGTACCGAAAATTCAGGCGAATCCCAAGGTGGACAAATCAATCTTTCGCATCTATCGCGATACCAGGTTCAGCAAAGACAAATCTCCGTACAAGACCCATCTGGGTATCTTTCTGTGGGAGGGTGATCGACCCAAGATGGAATGTTCCGGGTTCTACTTCCACCTGGAGCCACCGGAACTCATGCTCGGTGTTGGGATCTATTGTTTCTCCAAATCTTTGTTGCCGGTCTATCGCGATTCGATAGTTCACTCAAAGCACGGCCCCGCACTGGTAAAGGCTATAGAGGAAGTTTCAAAAAAAGGAGATTATACTCTTGGGGGTAAACACTACAAAAGAACACCTCGTGGATACGATCCCGATCATAAAAACGCGGAACTACTGCTTTACAATGGATTCTGGGCGAGCTCTTCGGGAAAGATTCCCAAAGAACTGTATTCATCGAAGATTCTCGACTACTGCTTCCAGCGATTCCGAGACATGTCTCCCTTACACAAATGGTTGGTGGCAATGACCAAGCGAGCTTCCTGATGGGCCGGATCCCTCAATGGATGGTGTGCAGCGTGGCTGTAATGGTTCACCGGGCTTGAAGCGGTTCTAATGAATTTGCCAATCATTGCGGTTGGCGCTATAAGATCTAAGGTTTTTGTTTCCGGAAAAGGTGGACGGATGCCGAAGCTGTTTGCAAAGAGTAAGAGCAAAGCCTTGCTGGACGCTTGCCGGCAAGGCCGGCTTGAACTGGTGATAGACCTTCTGAAAAAGGGCGCGGATATTGAAGTCAGGGACGATAACGGACACACCCCTCTGATGAGAGCTTCTTTGGCAGGCAAAACCAAAGTGGTCCAGAGCCTCCTTTCGTCGCGGGCCGACCTGCATGCCACAGATGAAGGCGGCCGCACGTGCTTGCTGTTGGCCTGTTCCGCGGGCCACTCCGCGGTTGCCAAGCTTCTTCTGGCCAAAGGGGGCGACGTCAATACCAGAGACAACGATGGTAACACATCATTGATCTTGGCTGCTCATTTCGGCCGTATGGGCATGGTTAAGATGCTCATGGATGCGCGCGCGGATGTCAGCGCCAAGGATAACGAGGGTAGAACCGCTTTGATGGCTGCGTTGGCCTCTAATTTCCCTCTCCTCATGAGCAGGCTTCTGGAGCGCGGTGCGGATGTAAACGCCCAAGATAACGCCGGGTACACCGCTCTTATGGGCGCCACCTTCAGCGGACACCTGGGAATAATGAAGATGTTGCTGAAGTGGGGCGCGGACGTCCACTTGACGGACAAGGCAAATAGAACGCCCTTGATGAAAGCCGCGGCCAAAGACCGGAGCGAAGCAGCGGAATTGCTGCTCAAAGAAGGGGCTGATGTTGATGCCGCGGACAACGCGGGCTGGACTCCACTGATGGTGTCCTCGGACCGGGGACATGTTCCGCTGGTCAAGGTTCTTCTGGAAAACGGGGCTCAATTGGATGGCCGGGACAAGGCCGGTAGGACCGCGCTCATGTGGGCAGCCCGGTCGGGCCGCAGACAAGTGGTCAATTTGCTGTTGGACAATGGCGCGGATACCGAGAATAGGGACAAGGCCGGCCTGACCGCGCTTGTCTGGGCGTCTCAAGAGGGCCATGAGGAAGTGGTGGAACTCTTGCTCGAGCGGGGAGCGGAGCTCAGTCGCGAGGATTCAAGAACGATTGAGGTGTTTCTCGACAGCACTGATAGCGGTTCCACGGAGACTCTGGAACTGACCCTGACTCGCGGAGTGCTCGTAGAGGGGCGAAACGAGCACGGGAAAGAGGATCTGTTGGCGGCCTCGGGTGATGGCAGCCTGGAGAGGGTCCATGATCTCCTGGATAGGGACTTGGACGTCAATGCCATGAACAAGTACGGTCTAACCCCCCTGATGAGGGCTTGCTACGGCGGTCACCTGGAGATCGTTCAACTACTGCTTGAAAAGGGTGCGCAGATTGATGCCAGGGACAGAAACGGCAAGACCGCGCTGCTAAAAGCTTGCTCGGCCGGACATGCGCATGTGGTCGGGGCCCTTTTGAAAGGCGGCGCGGATGTCAACGCTTCCAGCCGACACAACGTGACCGCTCTCATGAGGGCCTCCTACCAGGGTCACCGTGACGTGGTAGAACTCCTCCTTGAAGCCGGCGCCCAAGTGAACCTGGCTGACAGGGCGGATTTCACCGCGGCGGCTTGGGCCGCGGTCAAGGGGCACATCGAAGTGCTGGGACTGCTTGCCGGGGCCGGAGGCGGCGTCGTGCGCTATCGTGATGAGGCCGCGCAGGAGCCCGTGGATCAAGTGGCCTCGGAGGCCGGGCAAAAGCCGGACACTTCACTCTATGAAATCGACGATACCGGCGAAACGCAGGCCGAAGCTTTGATTCACGCGTGCATCGAGGGAGACGGGGCCAAGGCCGAGATGCTCCTCAACACCGGTATTGATGTCAATTCTCCTGACAAATCCGAAAGAACCCCTCTCATGTGGGCCTGCTTCAAGAATCGTCGCAATGTTATAGATCTCCTGCTCAAAAGAGGCGCGGACGTTGACGCCCAGGACAACGCGGGGCGCAGTGCATTCATGTGGAGTTCCCTGTACAGCGACTTGGAAGTGGTGGGACTGATCCTGGAAGCCGGATCTGATGTCAACCTCACGGATCGAAACGGCAGGACACCACTCATGTGGGCCTGCGCAACTGAAAGAACCGAGATGGTCCAACTCGTGCTGTCGTTTGGTCCGAGTCTGGATGCGCAAGACAAAGATCAAAGGACCGCCCTGATGTTGGCATGCGAAAGAGACAACCCTGAGATGGTCGAAATGCTGCTCGCATGGGGCACGGACCTCAATCTCAAGGGGCCGGACGGCCGTACCGCCTTGGATATCGCAACAATGCACGGCGCTCGGGAGGTTGTACGACTCCTGGAGGAACATTCACCGAATTAGGCAAGCTCTACCACGGGGCTGGAGCCGGCTTGGTCCTACCAGTACGTCACACATGTACCGGTTCTCGAAAGTAACCTCCGATTGCTCGGCGATTTTTTTTGTGGGGCAGACCTTCCAGTCCGGCCCGCGGACATTTTCATGCTTCGTTGTGCCCGACGCACGGCCGGGCATGTAGGTTTACTTGAAAGTCCCGTAAAAGATGACTGGATTCTTAAGGAATTTACGGAACCGCTTACCTCATCCGGGGCGAAGCCACGGACAAGCTGCCCCAAGATTTTCGTAGTTCGTTGTCGCTTATCAGGGGTGATAGTTGGTATGGCTTTTCCGTGCACGTCTTTTGCCCCGTGGAGCCCGTCTTTCTATCCTACCGATTATGTGCTAAACAGGTACCAGGAGAGTATCGGTGTTGTTGGGCGTCGGTACGGAGGTCGTGCCGGCGGGCCAGCCTTTGCCCTGCTCATGACCCGACCGTTTCCGCGTGAGTGTCGAACGCCTGACCACAGGACATCCCCGGTGTTTGAGGCAAGGCTTGGGTAGCGCGGCCATAGTGCTCGGAACTGTCTCAAGCGGATCGGGTGTTTTCAGGACCGAATGCCATGAACATGACTCAGGACGAATGGGAAGCCATTTGCAACAGGTGCGGGAAGTGTTGCTACGAAAAGGTGGATCTTGGGGCGTGCGAGATCGTGTACACGGATGAGCCCTGCCAACACCTGGACACCACCACCAACCTGTGCAAGGTATACGAGAGGCGCCACGAGACGGACCCCGATTGCATGAGCCTTACCCCGACGTTGGTGCGAATCCTTCATTGGCTCCCCGAGGATTGCGCGTACGTTGAACACACCAGGCGCCTTGACACAATCGCCGCTGTTCGTGCGGCTGAAACCAATGAAAGACGACTTGAAAAGAACTCAAGGAGAGGATAATGGCCGTTAAGACCATAAATGTTAAAGAGGATATCCTCAGCGCAAACGACCTTCTGGCAGACAACTTAAAGAACCGGTTCGAGCAATCCGGCATTTTCGTTGTAAACCTCATGTCTTCTCCCGGCGCGGGTAAGACATCGATCATTCTGAGGATAATCGAGGCGTTGTCAGACAAGTGCAAGATCGGCGTGATAGAAGGTGACATCGCTTCCGACGTGGACGCGCAAAAAATCGAAAAGACCGACGCGGATGTAGTACAGATCAACACCAGGGGCTCCTGTCACCTGGACGCGAACATGATAATGTCCGCTACGCAGAATCTCGGTCTGGACGGCACAGGTCTGCTGATAATCGAAAATGTGGGGAACCTGGTCTGTCCTGCCGAATTCAAGGTGGGCGAAGACATCAAGATGATGATCCTTTCCATCCCTGAAGGACATGACAAACCCTTGAAATACCCGCTGATGTTCACCGAATCCAGCGCCTTGATCCTTAACAAAATCGACCTCTTGCCATATACCGATTTCGACATGGAGGAACTGAGAAAGACCGTCATAGCCATGAATCCCGAGATCAAGATCTTTCCTGTGTCCGCCAAGACCGGCGAAGGAATCTCGGACCTTGCCGCGTGGTTGCAAGGAAAGATCAAGGCGTGAGCGGCCCGACAAAGGGCTTGTCACAAAATAAACCTGACAGCAACAGAGGGCACCGCGGGCCAAGGACGTAGGGGCTACGCATGCGTCGCCCTCTTTATCGCAAGGATGAGGCGCGTATCACTTGCAAGGGTTATTCTGTGACGGCCGCAAAACAGCACGCCCAAGGTTAACGGCAGTTCGGCCTGACAGAGAGCCCAATCGCGGCAGGCCGCGCTCAAACCGGCCCCGCCCTCGACGCACAGCACTCAAGGGAGGTCTAAACTGAATACCTATCATAGAGCGATACAGGCTATCTGCCTGACAATCCTGGCCCTTTCGGTTCCAGCACAAGCGCAGCGTGTCTCGGACGCGCAGATTGCCCGGGAAGTGATTCAAGAGGGCAATAAGGCAATAATTGAGGAATTCCTGAAACAAGAGCTGCGACAGGTCAATGAATACGCGGCCAAACCACTGCTCAGGACACACCCTTCGGTGATTTTCTTTATCAAGCAGGCCGACAAAGGTCCGTTGCAAAGCCTCCTTTTCCTGGAAGGGCAGGTTCACAAGCTGCGAGACGTCCAGGAAAACATAGGCTCACTTCCCTATGTCATTGCGTTCTCTTCTTCTGAAAAGAAGAAAATATTGGGGCTCCGTCCCACAGCCAAGAAGATCATCTCCTATGGCATTCCTCTTATGAAGAGGGATTTCTATAGGGTGTTGCAGGCCACAAAGAAACTGGCGCACAAAATTAAGAAAGACCCTATGGACCTGCTCAGGGATCCGGCATTCAGGGACGCCGTTTACCGGGAGTGTGCTCGCACGCCCCAGGAGCTTGACAGAGACATGGGCGAGCTTTCCGAAGGGGAGTCGATCTGCATTCGATTGGGATGGGTCCTGGAACAGGTTACAGTGACCCGCCTGTGGCTCCTGGTGAACGACAATAGCCTTCCCGAGCCCCGCGACTACGCGGCATTCAGAAAGAAACGCAGCGAATATTTCCAGAAGCGGCTGAAAACGATCTATGGAAGATGATCGGGTCCCTGGTGGAGGTTTGAGCCACTAAGGGCTTGTCCCAAAATAGGTAATGCAATTCTTCGCCGGAATCTTGCCTGCACTTTGAGTTCCCGACAAGGACTTTTCTCGTATGGGTCTGCCTGACCTGATCCGGTCATGCAGGAGGGTTTTGAGAAAGGGCCGTTGCTCAACATCCACAGTCCACTCCAACGGAGATCTTGGCAATGGCCTCTTTGCTGCGTTTAGAGAAGGTCTGCAAGCGTTATCGCAGCGGCGCGTCCCGTGAGATCGTTCCGGTTAACGGTGTGGACCTGGATTTGAAAGAAGGAGGTCGCATCATCTTACTCGGAAAGAGCGGTTCGGGAAAGAGCACCCTCCTCAATCTGATCGGCGGTGTGGATGTTCCCACAAGCGGCCGGGTCCTTTTCAGAGGCCGGGACATCTCTTCCCTCCATCCTGACGAATTGGCCGCGTACCGGCGCAAAGAAGTGGGGTTCGTGTTCCAGTCATTCAATCTCTTTCCCACTCTGACCGTGGGCGAGAACTTGACACTGCCCTTGGAACTGCTCGGGATTTCCCATGAAGGGGCCGCAAGATCGCTCCTGGCCGCGGTCGGATTGGAGGATCAGTGGAACAAATTCCCGGAACATCTCTCAGGTGGCGAACAGCAGCGCGTTGCAATCGCCAGGGCCCTGGTGAAAGAGCCGAGCCTGATCCTGGCCGATGAACCGACCGGCAACCTGGACCATGAAACCAGCGCTGAGATCCTCGAACTGATTCACGAGATCTGCCAAAGCCGAAACGCGACACTGATAATGGCTACCCATAGCCCGGAAGCTCTGTGGATCGCGGACAGAAGGCTCAGACTCAGGTCAGGACGACTAGTGGAAGAAACCGAGGAACAGGGGTCTCCCCTCACCACACAAGGAGCTTTGTGAAGAGGCAATGATTCGACGCGTTCTGACAATCTTCACCGCGGTTTTCATCTGGAGTCCAGGCGCGGCGGTCTTAGGTGTAGAGGTCTGCGTGACCGATGATCTTTCGCGACGCCTCTGCATTCCAGGACACGCTGCGAGAACAATCTCATTGGCACCCAGCCTCACTGAGATTGTTTTCGCGGTGGGCGCGGGTCGGCGTCTTGTGGGCCGCACCGGGCGTTGCGATTATCCCCCTGAGGCCTCGAAGATTCCGGCAATAGGGGCGTACCTCAAGCCTGACATTGAACGGCTCATCTCCCTGAGCCCGGATCTGGTGCTCGCCACGAAGAGCGGTACAAGGAAAGAGATGGTGAGTCACTTGGAAAATCTGGGATTAAAGGTGTTCGTGGCGGAGAGCCGAAGTGTGGATGATGTCTTTTCTTTGATACGGCGGGTGGGAATTCTGTTGGGAACGCAAGACAAGGCGAGCGCGCTCGTTACTGAGCTTGCGCGAACGCGCAAAGCCTTGAGACTCAAGCTGGCGAATGTCAAGAAGCCTTCAGTCCTTTTCCTGGTGGGCACCCGTCCTCTGGTTGTGGCTGGAGGCAAGTCATCAATCGGCGCGATGATCCGGGAGGCCCGGGGAGTCAACATTGCCGAAGATGCGGGGATTCCGCATCCCAAGTACAGCGGGGAAGAGGTCATCAAAAAGGACCCCGACCTGATCGTCATGCTGGGAAAGGAACACATGAACCGCGAGTCCTCCTTGGAGGAGTTGAAACGATTCGGGGAGTTGTCCGCGCTCAAGAACGGCCGAGTCTATCAGATGGACGGGAACCTGCTTGCCCGTCCATCTCCGCGGGTGATCGAGGGCATGGAGAAGCTGGCCGCGATACTCCATCCGGAGGTCTTCAAAGTTGATTCATCCGGCTCGAAAACGACTAAACCCAAGCCCTAGAGGAAGTTTCATGCCTCAAGAAATGGAGACACAACGATGGACAAAGGTCCTTTCCACTGTTCAGCCAGTCCGTGGCTTCGCCTCGGACAGGGTACTCAAAGAGCGCGCACGCTGCGCCTGGCCTTGGAGGGGAGGCCCTAGCCGGGCAGGCATTTAACGTCATGTTACCGATAGCTGTCATGTCACGTAAGCTGTCTGGGGCACGCTCAATCGCCCCACGCGTACTGCGCGACCCTCCAAACCTCCCCATACGTTGACCCGAACAGGGGCGGTTTGTCCACGGGACTTCTATAGGAACCCCATGCGCTCGTCCATTCTGACCAAAACCGTGCTCGTGAGCCTGGGCCTCATGGCGGTCCTGGCTGTTGTCGCTATTATCTCTCTGGTGGTCGGCACAAGCTATATCGACCTCAAGAAGATACTGTTCGACGGCATGGGTGGAGCAGAATCCAGAAAAACCTGGACCATACTGGTGGGATATCGGCTCCCGAGAACATTGTTGGCCGCGCTGGCCGGAGGCGGACTGGCTTCCGCGGGTGTCATATTCCAGGGCGTGTTGAGGAATCCCTTGGCCGATCCTTATCTTATTGGAATTGCAAGCGGGGGAGCGCTCGGCGCGGTCACTTCAATTGTCTTTTTCGGAGAAGCATGGGTCCTCGGCACGTCCGCGTCGGCCTTCCTGGGTAGTCTTGCTGCGGTTGGGCTTGTCTACGGTCTGGCGACCATGAAACAGGACGCGGGTTACACCAACACAGTGATTCTGGCCGGTGTAATTGTCGCCGCGCTCATGAATGCTCTGATACTGCTGATCATCTCCGTGTCGGGCTCGGACGAGATGCAGCGCATACTCTTTTGGCTCATGGGGGACCTGAGCCTCGCCAATTACAGCAAGATCACCATGACCGCGGTATTTGTGTCGGTGGGATGGGTGGCCCTTTATATGAGGGCTTCTCATTTGAACCTTCTTCTTGCCGGGGAGGAAGCCGCGGCCAATTTGGGGCTCAATGTGCCCCGGACCAGAACCTTTTTCATTATTACCGCGGCCCTGATTACGGGCGCGATAGTAAGTGTGGCAGGGACGATCGGATTTGTGGGACTTGTAGTTCCCCACGCCATGAGATTGCTGTTTGGACCGGATCACAGGGTGCTGCTTCCAGCGGCTCTCATTGGAGGTGCGGCCTTTCTTGCGGCCGCTGACTGTGTGGCCCGCGTTGCAGCGTATCCGGTGGAGCTTCCTGTGGGTGTGATAACCGCCCTCACCGGGGCCCCTTTCTTTCTGTATCTTTTGGTGAGAAAGTGAGAGTGCCTCAGATTCAAACGAGAACCTGCGGTCCGAAATGGGAGCGAAGGGAATCCCCACGTTCCCCCTTTGAAAAAGCGGGGTTAGGGGATTCTTCAACTAAGCGGTCGTCACAAAATAATTCTGCCGACCGAACGCGCCTCTGGGCGCCGATAGCCGCCGGAGACTGGGCCATCGTTGCCGGGTCCATTTTCATACAAAAGTCCCGCGGAAACACCACCCCTGTCCGGGTCAACGTATGGGGTGGTTTGGAGGGGAGCCACTGCGCGTGGGGCGATTG